>NZ_FYDU01000008.1:0-356181 GCF_900187575.1 Pseudomonas sp. Irchel 3A5
TACTCGAATCACTTCGAGGCAGAACGTGACGTGATGGATTTTATTGCTCACTACAACCATCGACGTTGCCACTCTGCCTCGAATAACCTGCCGCCAGCTATTTTCGAAAAACTGGCGGCCTAATACTCCTACAGAATGGTCCAAAAAAACTGGACCACTACAAGTTGCCTCCTACCTTCGAACGCGGCAAGGCTGAATCTGTGCGGTGCAAGGGTAGGAGCGAACTTGTTCGCGAGGGCTGCGGGCCTGGAGAACCGCATTAGCCCCTCTCGCCAACAAGTTGCCTCCTACCCGGCAAATCCAGCCGTCGCTTGAATGGGCTGCAATCACAGTGCGCGGCGGAAGATATCTTCTATTTGCGCCTGATCAGCGGGACGCGGGTTGGTCAGTCCACAAGCGTCTTTCAACGCGTTGGCGGCCAGGATCGGGAAGTCCTCTTCCTTCACGCCCAAGGCAGTCAGCCCCGGCGGAATGTCGATGGAACCTGCCAACGTGCGAATCGCAGCAACCGCCGCACGAGCGCCCTCCTCCGGCGCCAGGCCGCGAATATCGGCCCCCATGGCATGCGCCACATCCTTCAGACGAGCCGGGCAGACCGCGGCATTGAAACTCTGCACATGAGGCAGCAATACCGCATTGCACACGCCATGCGGCAAGTCATAAAAACCACCGAGCTGGTGAGCCATGGCATGCACGTAGCCCAGGGACGCATTATTGAACGCCATGCCCGCGAGAAACTGGGCATACGCCATGTTTTCCCTTGCTTCCATGTCTGAGCCATCGTCCACTGCACGGCGCAGATAACCGGCGATCAGTGACATAGCCTTCAGAGCACAGGCATCGGTGATCGGCGTGGCGGCGGTCGACACATAAGCCTCGATGGCATGGGTTAGTGCGTCCATACCGGTAGCAGCGGTCAGTGACTTGGGCATCTTCGCCATCATTGCCGGGTCATTGACTGACAACAGCGGTGTAACGTTGCGATCAACGATGGCCATTTTTACGTGGCGCACTTCATCAGTGATGATGCAAAAGCGGGTCATCTCACTTGCCGTACCTGCCGTTGTGTTGATGGCAATCAACGGCAATTGCGGGTTCTTCGAACGGTCCACGCCTTCGTAATCACTGATATGCCCACCGTTGGTGGCGCACAAGGCAATGCCTTTGGCGCAGTCGTGAGGCGAGCCGCCACCCAGCGATATCACAAAGTCGCATTGCCGCTCACGCAGCATGGCCAGGCCGCTTTCGACGTTACTGACGGTCGGATTGGGTTTCGCGCCATCGAACACCACTGAGTCAATGCCCTGCTCCACCAGAAGACCAGCGATCTGCGTCGCCAGCCCTGCCTTGGCAAGGCCAGCATCGGTAACGATCAGCGCTTTGAGAAAACCGTATTTACGAATGGCCTGCATCGCTTCGTCGAGACAGCCAAGGCCCATGATGTTCACGGCGGGAATGAAAAAGGTGCTGCTCATGATGGAACCTCGGCGTGATCGCCTGCGCGTGGGAATGCTTACAGCATGCGCGCGCCGAGGATGGGGGAATTGATCTGGCTCAATGAATGGAGATGCGAGCGCAATCCCTGTAGGAGCTGACGAGCAACGCGAAGCTGCGATATCGATCTGTCTGATACACCGCTATCGCAGCCTCGCGTTGCTCGTCAGCGCCTACAGATACTGGGTCTTAGCTGATAAACCCATCCGCCTGCAGCAAGGTTTCCAGGCACTGTTCCTGGATACCGTAGAACACTTTCAGTTCCTGGATTTTCGCCAGTATCTCGGTGGACTTGAGCGGCTCGGCGCGTTTGACGGCCAGAATCATCTTGTTCTTGTTGGTGTGCTCCAACGAGATGAATTCGAACACTTTGGTTTCATAACCACAGGCTTCGAGCAACAGTGCGCGCAGGCTGTCGGTGACCATTTCAGCTTGCTGGCCCATGTGCAGGCCATATTGCAACATCGGCCGCAGCAAGGTCGGGCTCTGGATCTGCAGACGGATCTGCTTATGGCAGCACGGCGAACACATGATGATCGACGCACCGGAGCGGATGCCCATATGAATCGCGTAATCCGTGGCAATGTCGCAGGCATGCAGGGCGATCATCACGTCCAGTGCGCTGGGCGCGACACTGCGCACGTCGCCGCACTCAAACTTCAGGCCCGGATGTTCCAGGCGAGCCGCGGCGTTATTGCACAGCGTCACCATGTCTTCACGCAGCTCGACACCGGTCACCTGCCCTTCGGCCTGCAAGGTGTTGCGCAGGTAATCGTGAATAGCGAACGTCAGATAGCCCTTGCCTGAGCCGAAGTCCGCGACTTTGATCGGCTGATCAAGCTTGAGCGGTGAGGACGTCAGGGCGTGGGAAAACACTTCAATGAACTTGTTGATCTGTTTCCATTTGCGGGACATGGACGGGATCAGTTCATGCTGTTTGTTGGTCACGCCCAGGTCAGTCAGAAACGGCCGGGTCAATTCCAGATAACGTTTCTTCTCACGGTCATGGCCCGAAGACGGCGCTTCGCGCTCCTGTTGCGCCTTGCTCTTGAACAGCGTGCTCTTGCCTTTCTTGCTGAATTCCAGCTGGACCTCATCCGTCAACGACAGCAAGTGCGCGTTCTTGAAAGAATCGGGCAACAGGTGCGCAACGACCTGCACCGCTTCGACCAACGGGAAGTTCTTGGTGATGTCCCGGGTTTTATAGCGATAAACGAAAGACAGGCAGGGCTGCTCCTTGACCGTCAGCGCTTTGATGATCACCCGCTGCAACTCTGCTTCGCCGCCTACGTATTTGGCCAGCACCAGCTTGATGAACGAGTTCTGGGAGAGGCTGTTTTCCAGCAGACTCAAAAACTGCGCACGATGATCCGGCGCGGGCTGGGTGGAAGTAGCGGTGACTGACATCTAAAAACGCCTCGGGACGAGCTGATAGCAAAGGCAGCTATTTTAGGCGGTTAGGGCATTGGAGGTTGGATTAATTGATGAACGCCGGTCTGGAAGAGTGAACCTGGATTGTCGAGCCATAGACTGTTTGTTACTTTTTGATTCCGAATCGATGACGTGGCTTTAGCCAAAACGGAAGTTCCCCTGCATAATCCTTGGCCTGCGTCGGGATGTCGAAACATGCGCTCACAGATCCATCAGTGCACTGATAATTACTGTGACAATCTGCAGTCCTGGCCGATAAGAACTGCCAAAGGTCTAAACCCATAAAATATGGCTGCCTGTTATTTAATGCGAGTTGCGGGCAAGCCTTGAGAAATCATTCATGAATAAGCTGTGTTTACTCGGTCTTCTGGTCGGTCTGGCCAGTCAGCCAGCGTTGGCTGCGAACAATGTCAACGCCCCGGCTGCCAATAGCCAGGCCACGCTGCAAGCTAAAAACGCCTTCATCGCGAACTTGATGAAGCAAATGACCCTCGACGAAAAGATCGGTCAGTTGCGCTTGATCAGCATCGCCCAGGACATGCCGCAGCCGATGATTCTCAAGGAAATTGCTGCGGGCCGCATTGGCGGAACGTTCAATTCCATTACTCGCTCGGAAAACCGCCCGCTTCAGGAAGCTGCAGTCGCTAAAAGCCGTCTGAAGATTCCGATGTTCTTCGCTTATGACGTCATCCATGGCCATCGGACCATTTTCCCGATCAGCCTGGGCATGGCCGCCAGCTGGGACATGGCTGCCATTGCCGAGACCGGCCGTATTTCAGCTATCGAGGCCAGCGCCGACGGCCTGGACATGACCTTCGCTCCAATGGTGGATATCTCCCGCGACCCACGCTGGGGCCGTAGCTCCGAAGGTTTTGGCGAAGACACATATCTTGTTTCACGCATTTCCAAAGAGATGGTCAAGTCGTTCCAGGGTGCAAATGTGGCTTCTGCCGACAGCATCATGGCCGCCGTCAAGCACTTCGCCCTTTACGGCGCTGTGGAAGGCGGTCGGGACTACAACACCGTGGACATGAGTCCTACCCGCATGTATCAGGACTACCTGCCGCCGTATCGCGCAGGTATCGATGCAGGCGCAGGCGGTGTGATGATCGCCCTCAACTCGATCAATGGTGTACCGGCCACCTCCAACAAGTGGCTGCTGCAAGACCTGTTGCGTAAGGATTGGGGCTTCAAGGGCGTGACCATCAGCGACCACGGTGCGATCAAGGAATTGATCGATCACGGCGTCGCCAAGGATTATCGCGAAGCCGCAAAGCTGGCTATCAAGGCCGGCGTTGACTTGAGCATGAACGACAAGGCCTACGGCGAAGAGCTGCCAGGTCTGGTCAAGAGCGGCGAAGTCTCCGTTAAGGAAATCGACAACGCGGTCCGCGAGGTGCTGGGCGCCAAATACGACATGGGTCTGTTCGCCAACCCGTACCTGCGCATCGGCGATGCCGCTCAGGACCCGGCAGACACCTACTCTGAAGACCGTCTGCACCGCGCAGAAGCGCGTGACGTTGCCCGCAAGACGCTGGTGTTGCTGAAAAACCAGAACGACATCCTGCCACTGAAGAAAGAAGGCACCATCGCCGTGATCGGCAGCCTGGCCAAGAGTCAGCTGGACATGCTCGGCAGTTGGTCTGCCGCGGGTCGCCCGAATCAGTCGGTCACCGTGTATGACGGTCTGGCCAATGCCGTCGGCGACAAGGCAAAACTGCTTTACGCACGAGGCTCCAACGTCAGCGATAACGAACACATCCTCAACTACCTGAACTTCATTGAGCACGAAGTTGAAGTCGATCCGCGTCCGGCTCAGGAAATGCTCGACGAAGCGGTGAAGACGGCTGAACAGGCCGACGTAATCGTCGCGGTAGTGGGCGAATCTCGCGGCATGTCACACGAATCCGCCAGCCGCAGCAGCCTGAACATCCCCGCCACACAGCAGGCATTGATCAAGGCACTCAAAGCCACAGGCAAACCGCTGGTACTGGTGCTGATGAATGGGCGTCCGCTGGTACTGGTCGATGAGGTCGAGCAAGCCGATGCGATGCTGGAAACCTGGTTCCCGGGCACCGAGGGCGGCAATGCCGTGGCTGACGTGCTGTTCGGCGACTACAACCCGTCCGGTAAGCTGGCGATGTCGTTCCCCCGCTCGATAGGTCAACTGCCGGTCTACTACGCACACCTGAACACCGGTCGTCCGTACTCGACGGAAAAACCTGGCAACTACACGTCGCATTACTTCGAAGAAACCAACGGCCCGCTGTTTCCGTTTGGTTTTGGCCTGAGCTACACACAGTTCGATGTGTCCGACATCACCCTGTCTGCCAAAGACCTGCCACGCAAAGGCAAGCTGACCGCTAGCGTCACGGTGAAGAACACGGGCAAGGTCGCGGGCGAAACCGTGGTTCAGTTGTACCTGCATGACGTTGCAGCGTCCATCAGCCGTCCGGTCAAAGAGCTCAAAGGCTTCGAGAAAATCATGCTGAACGCGGGGGAAGAGAAAGTCGTGACCTTCACCCTCACAGAAGAAGACCTGAAGTTCTTTAACCCGCAGTTGAAATACGCTGCCGAAGCAGGTGAGTTCAGGCTGATGATTGGCCTGGATTCTGCGACGGTTAAAGAGACGAGCTTCAATTTGTTGTAAGTGCGAGTATCGAGGGCGGGCCCACTGCCCTCGACGAATAATATAAACCTCAGATGCTATACCTGTGGGAGCGGTGCTTGCCCGCGATGAGGCTGGACGCGATCTGAAGTGAACCGCGTCCAGCCTCATCGCGGGCAAGCACCGCTCCCACAGGAGATGGCATTCCAAACCAGATAATGCGCAATCCTGGCTGTCTCGCTCATGCCCTCCACTTCCCGCTCCCTGCGCATCACGCTGTATGCCCTGCTTATCCTGGCGGGCGCTGCTGTTTCGGCGGGTCTGGCCATGCGTCAGGCGCAGCGCCACGGTGTGGAACAGGACGCTGCACGGGCACAGGAGCAGCTTTCGCTTTACGCCAATACTCTGCACACGCTGATTGAACGCTACCGGGCACTGCCAGCAGTCCTGGCCCTTGACCCGGAATTGCGCACAGCCCTGAATGGCCCGATCACTGCCGTGTCCCAGGATGCACTGAACCGCAAACTGGAGAAGATCAACGGTGCGGCGCAATCCTCGACCCTGGAATTGATGAATCGCAAAGGCCTCGCCATCGGGGCCAGCAACTGGCGGCTACCGACCAGTTACGTCGGCCACAACTATGCCTTTCGCCCGTATTTCCAGCAAACCAAAGCCACAGGCGTTGGACGCTTTTACGCAGTCGGCGTGACCAGCGGCATCCCCGGCTATTTCCTGTCCCATGCAGTAACTGGCGATGCCGGGGAATTCATGGGTGCCATGGTGGTGAAGCTGGAGTTCCCCGACCTTGAGCACGAGTGGGCAAAGGGCGACGACCTGCTGCTGGTCAGTGACGCCAAGGGCATCGTCTTCATCGCCAGCCAGCCGCGCTGGCGTTATCGCGAATTGCTGCCCATCGCCGCGCAAGATCGCGCCGAGCTGTCCGCGACTCGCCAGTACGACAAACAACCGCTGTCCCCGCTACAGCGCACTGAGCTGCGCGAATTCAACAATCAAAGCCACCTGACTCGCGTGCAGGGTCCGGACGGCGAGGCTGATTACCTGTGGCAGTCCATGCCTTTGCCCGCCGAAGACTGGACCCTGCACCTGTTACGCAAACCGCAACTGGCCAGTGAGGACGCCCGAAACGCAGCGCTGGCAGCGGCGGGTACCTGGCTGACGCTGGTGTTTCTCGGCTTGTTTCTCTATCAACGCTGGCGTCTGGCGCGCCTGCGCGAACACAGTCGTGACGAGCTGGAACGTCAGGTGCAAGAACGCACCCGGGATCTGCGCACCGCTCAGGAAGGCCTGGTGCAATCGACCAAACTCGCCGCGCTGGGGCAGATGTCTGCGGCACTGGCCCACGAAATCAATCAGCCCCTCACCGCGCAAAGTATGCAACTGGCTACGCTGCGCCTGCTGCTGGATCACGGGCGTATTGACGACGCCTACAAGGCGCTGGAACCCCTGGACCAACAGTTGATTCGGATGAAGGCACTGACCGGACATCTGAAAACCTTCGCCCGCAAAAGCCCCGGAGGCTTGCGCGAACGACTCGATCTGGCGGCGGTGGTTGATCAAGCCTTATTGCTGCTGGACTCGCGACTGCGCGACGAGCACGTTGAGTGCGTGCTGAATCTGACAAGACCGGCCTGGGTGCGCGGCGATGCCATTCGTTTAGAGCAGGTGCTGATCAATCTGCTGCGCAATGCACTGGATGCCATCCGCGACAAGCCCGTCAAACGCCTCGAAATCCGCATTCATCCGGAACAGACGCGCTGGCTTGTCAGCGTGGAGGACAGCGGCGGTGGTATTGCTGACGAGCATCTGGCGAACATCTTCGATCCATTCTTCACCACCAAACCTGTTGGCGATGGTTTGGGATTGGGGCTTGCGGTGTCTTATGCCATCGTCCACGAGTTGGGTGGACGCTTGAGTGCCGAAAACCAGAGCGATGGTGCGCGGTTCTGGTTCAGCTTGCCCAATGACTATCTGGAGCCTGACCCCGCATGTTGAACTCAGTGATTGTGGTCGACGACGAAGCCCCGATTCGCGAAGCCGTGGAGCAATGGCTAAGCCTGTCCAGCTTCAATGTTCAGGTCTACAGCCGCGCCGAAGACTGCCTGGCGAATTTGCCCGAGCATTTTCCCGGCGTGATCCTCAGCGATGTGCGCATGCCGGGCATGAACGGGATGGAGTTGTTAAGCCGGATACAGGCGATCGATGCCGATCTGCCGGTGATTCTGCTCACCGGCCACGGCGATGTACCTATGGCGGTGGATGCGATGCGGGAAGGTGCGTATGACTTTCTCGAAAAGCCCTTCAGCCCCGAAGTACTGCTGCGCAACCTGCGCCGCGCGCTGGAAAAACGCGAACTGATCCTGGAAAACCGCCGACTGCACGAACAGGCCGATACCCGGACTCAACTGGAGGCCACATTGCTGGGTGTTTCTCCCGGCCTGCAAACCTTGCGGCGACAGGTGCTGGACTTGTCGCAATTGCCGGTCAACGTGGTCATTCGCGGTGAAACCGGGAGCGGCAAGGAAATGGTTGCCCGCTGCCTGCATGACTTTGGCCCTCGAGCGCACAAGCCTTTTGTAGCGCTCAACTGTGCGGCGATTCCAGAGCAGTTATTTGAAGCCGAGCTGTTCGGCCATGAGAGCGGCGCGTTTACCGGCGCGCAAGGCAAACGCATCGGTAAGCTGGAATACGCGGACGGCGGCACGCTGTTTCTTGATGAAATCGAAAGCATGCCGCTGGCCCAGCAAGTCAAATTGCTGCGCGTACTGCAAGACAAGAAACTTGAGCGGCTGGGTTCAAACAAGGCCATTGACGTCGACCTGCGTATCGTCGCGGCGACCAAACCCGACCTGCTGGAAGAAGCCCGTGCCGGACGCTTTCGCGAAGACCTGGCTTATCGGCTGACGGTGGCCGAGTTGCGTTTACCGCCATTGCGCGAGCGCCGTGAAGACATTCCCCTGTTGTTCGCGCATTTCGCCAGTGCCGCTGCGCAGCGTCTGGGTCGCAGCGCGCCTGAACTCAGTGGCGCACAGTTGGGCCAGTTGCTGAGTCATGACTGGCCCGGCAACGTCCGCGAGCTGGCCAACGCGGCTGAACGGCAGATTCTCGGCCTGACGTCGCCGCCGACAGTGCAGACCGATCCGGGGCAATCCCTCGCGGCTCAACAGGAAGCCTTCGAAGCGCAATGCCTGCGTGCCGCGCTGGCCCGTCACAAAGGGGATATCAAGGCCGTACTCGAAGAACTGCAACTGCCACGCCGCACCTTGAATGAGAAGATGCAACGGCATGGGTTATTGCGGGAGATGTTTGTCGAGTAGATCTGCCGCCAGGGCATTACTGATCGATCTGAAAACACCGTCCCTGTAGGAGCTGCCGAAGGCTGCGATGCATTTTTCCTGACACACCGCCATCGCAGCCTTCGGCAGCTCCTACAGAAATTTGCGTTAGCGATGAATTATCGGCAGTTTTCCGCCTACCCCAACACCATCAATAAGCGGATTTCCGCTTATTGCTTCCCCCTCGTGCCCTCTAGACCGGCATTTCCTCACATGGCACAGCTCCTGCTATATCCACAGCAAGGCTGCGCAATGACGCGCCATTCTAAAAACAATGAATAATAAGGAACATGATGGACACTCCCAACTCTGCTTCCAAAGGGTCGGCCAACGCTCCAGCGGCTGAAAAAACCACCTCAACCCGTCTTAAATCCATTTTCAGCGGCTCGGTCGGCAACATGGTCGAGTGGTATGACTGGTACGTTTACGCCGCCTTCTCCCTCTACTTCGCCAAGTCCTTTTTCCCCAAGGGCGACACCACCGCACAACTGCTCAACACCGCTGCCATCTTCGCCGTAGGCTTCTTGATGCGCCCGATTGGCGGCTGGCTGATGGGTTTGTACGCAGACCGCAAAGGCCGCAAGGCAGCGTTGATGGCTTCGGTGCTGCTGATGTGTTTTGGCTCCCTGATCATCGCGTTGACTCCGGGCTATGAAGTCATCGGTGTCGGCGCTCCGATCCTTCTGGTATTCGCCCGCTTGCTGCAAGGTCTGTCAGTGGGCGGCGAGTACGGCACTTCAGCGACCTACCTCAGTGAAATGGCAACCAAGGAACGCCGGGGCTTCTTCTCCAGCTTTCAGTATGTGACGCTGATTTCCGGCCAGCTCATCGCGCTCGCCGTATTGATCGTGCTGCAACAGACGTTGACCACCGAACAGCTGTACTCGTGGGGCTGGCGCGTGCCGTTCGTGATTGGCGCACTCTGTGCGGTCGTCGCGCTGTTCCTGCGCCGTGGCATGGAAGAAACTGAATCGTTTACCCGCGCCAAGAAGGAAAAGCCAAAAGAAAGCCTGATGCGCACCTTGATGCGCCACCCCAAGGAGCTGATGACCGTAGTCGGCCTGACCATGGGCGGCACATTGGCTTTCTATACGTACACCACCTATATGCAAAAGTATCTGGTGAACACGGTCGGCATGAGCATCAGTGATTCCACCACGATCTCGGCTGCAACGCTGTTTCTGTTCATGGTGATTCAACCACTGGTGGGCGCACTGTCCGACAAGGTCGGCCGTCGGCCAATCCTGATTGCCTTTGGCGTGATGGGGACATTGTGTACGGTGCCCATTCTGACCACCTTGCACACGATCCAGTCCTGGTGGGGGGCATTCTTCCTGATCATGGCGGCGCTGATCATCGTCAGCGGCTATACCTCGATCAACGCCGTAGTAAAAGCCGAGCTGTTCCCGACCGAGATTCGCGCGCTGGGTGTTGGCTTGCCCTACGCGCTGACCGTTTCGATCTTTGGCGGCACCGCTGAATACATCGCGCTGTGGTTCAAGAGTATTGGTATGGAAACCGGTTACTACTGGTACGTCACCGCCTGTATCGCCTGTTCGCTGCTGGTCTATGTGTTCATGAAGGACACTCGCAAGCACTCGCGGATTGAAACCGACTGACACATCTATCAGCGGTAATGATGAAGGGCAGCCACATTCAGCGTGTCTGCCCTTTTTAATGAGAGCGACTCGTAACTAACACTGACGAAATCAGTGCAATTACAAGCTAAAAAACTATCTGAAACAGCAATAAATAATACGTTTAAAATTTGTCAAGAGGGTTTATTACAAAGTTTTTCAGAGAAATGCACCACTCTGAGGCAAGCAGACCTGCGAAGCCCGAAAATCGCGCCTTACGGCCTACTATCATTTCTAACGATGGTCGTTAGCACTGCTATTCACTTCTGAATAAATTTCAGGCGCGTAGCATTCACTCCATACCGAACTGACAACCCATTCGATTACTGGAGTAACAATCATGAAAACCAGCAAACTGATTTTTGGTCTTGCTTTCTCTGTTCTGGCTTCGAGCGCTTTCGCTTCGCCACAAATGCCTAGCCTGCCAGGCAACAACCACACCAACGCCATTGAGCAGACTTCGACGCTCACCGTTGCTGAAGGCGGTTCCGTACACACTAACGTTGGCAGCATCCGTCAGGCCGCTGTTGGCAATGACCAGATTGGCGCAGATCGTTTGGCTGAAGACGGTGCCGACCGTGTAGGTCCTAATCGTCAGGCTGCAGATGGTGCTGATCATGTAGGTGCAAATCGTCTGGCTGAAGATGGTGCAGACCGAGTTGGTGCTAATCGCCTGACCTCTGACGGCGCTGACCATGTTGGTGCAAATCGTCTGGCCGCTGATGGCGCAGACCGTGTAGGTGCAAACCGTCGGGTGTAATTGCTCGACGTGTCCCCTTTAGCCCGGCCCTAGTGCCGGGCTTAATCGTTTTTGAATCACACGAAACTGTCAGGCGCTGCGAATTGTCAGGCACTATAGACGCATCTTTTCATGCGCCTTCAAGGCCAACAGGACTAGCACATGTCAGACGATATCTACTCTTACGAACCCTCTCTCGGCCACGGCCTGCCTCACGATCCGTTCAACGCCATCGTGGGCCCGCGCCCCATCGGCTGGATTTCTTCGCAGGATGCCGACGGCAAGCTGAACCTGGCGCCGTACAGCTTTTTCAATGCCTTCAACTACATTCCGCCGATCATCGGTTTCTGCAGCGTAGGCCGTAAAGACAGCCTCAATAACATCGAGCAGACCGGCGAGTTTGTCTGGAATCTGGCCACGCGCTCGCTGGCGGAAGCCATGAATCAGAGCTGCGCACCGGTGGCTGCAGATGTCAGCGAATTCGAACTGGCTAACCTGACGCCGCTGGCATCGCAAATCGTAGCGGTGCCGCGGGTGAAGGAGACGCCTGTTTCATTCGAGTGTAAGGTGACCCAGATCATCCAGCTACAGCGTGCCGACAAGGAAGTCGTACCCAGCTGGTTGATTCTTGGCGAGGTGGTGGCGGTGCATATCGCTAAATCGCTGCTCAAGGACGGTATCTATGACACCGCAGCAGGGGAACCAATTCTGCGTGGCGGCGGCCCGGCGGATTATTTCCAGCTAGGCCCGGAAGCGCTGTTCAAGATGCACCGTCCCAAAGCCTGATCAATGGGCCTGAAATGAAAGGCCGCCCTCGGTATCGATTTCGATCAAACGGTTCAGCTCAGCACTGGCTGCAACGTCCGCTTCATGGGCGGTCTTGAATTTTTGCTCTGGCAGTACCCGGTTGAATACCGGCGCACCACCGGCCCCCAGCCCTTTTACTGCAATGGCAGCGCTATAGCCACCCTCGCCCGGAACAACTGCGGAAACAGCTTCGAAGCCATTGAGTTCTTTACGTGCCATGGGTGCAGATCCTGCTTGTGCCTTAAAGCAGGAGATTCTAAACCGGCGGCGCTCAAACCGCTTGCATCAGCTGCTCGGCTTCAGCCTGTGTGGCGAAAGTATGGAAATCCAGGCTGCTGACCATATAGGTCTGCATGACGTCGGAGAATACTTGCAACTCGGGCGTGGTCAGCCAGCTGCTCATCGCCTCTTCACTCGCCCAGCAGCCGGAGATCAGCCACAGATCAGGGTCCTTCAGTGAGTGCTGTAACGCGAAGCTCAAGCAACCGTCGGCCGTGCGTGAAGGCTCGATCAGGCAGCGCAGGCGCTCGCCCAGTTGTTCGCTCTGACCGGTCCTGGCGCGGGCGAAAACCAGATGGCTCACGGGTGATGACTGAGGCATGGTCATGGCTCCTTTGTCTGCAGGATGATTATCGGGGTGCGGCGACAGGAACCGAGATTAGAGGCTTCGCGCAATGATCGTTAGTCAGTTACTGTTGGCTTCTTGCCTGATCCTGCAGCGCTGTGAAAAGCACATCGCATGCACAACGATGGTCCGAGGGCGTTCGTACACAGCACCAGGCAATGTCTGATCCGGTTTAGCAGCCTCGGATACGCACCTTGGCAGGATCAGGCAATCATCTCGCAGGAATCGGGTAGTGCTTTGGCTTGCACAAAAATAAGCTGGGCACATCAATGAAGGATTAAAGGACTCGCCCATGCCGCAACTCCAGCCACTCAAAGAACCGCTCAGCGAGGACCTGGAGAAGCAGCGAATCGAGCTGGCTGATCTGGTTCGCCGGTTCGCCCCAACCGAAGGCTCGTTCCAGACGGCAATTTCACCGCTGCACATGGTGCGTTATGAAAGCCCGGCGCAATCGCTGCCGAGCCTGGTCCAGCCCGCGCTGTGCCTGTTCGCCCACGGTAGCAAGGAAGTACGCCTCGGCGATGAGACCTACACGTATGACCCACTCAACTATCTGGTGCTGTCTGTCGCGTTGCCGCTGAGCGGTAGAATCCTCCACGCGACGCCGGAAAATCCGAATCTGGCCTTGCGACTGGATATCGACCCGGCAGATATCAACGCACTGATTGCCGAAGCCGGGCCGATGAGCGTTCCTACCCGCCCCAGTGGACGTGGTCTCTATATCGAGAGGATCGACACCCAGCTGCTGGATGCCGTGCTTCGCCTGTCACGTTTGCTCGACAGCCCTAAAGACATCGCAATGCTTGCGCCACTGATCAAGCGCGAAATCCTCTATCGCCTGTTGCGCAGCCCCCAAGGCCATCGCCTCTACGAAATCGCCATCACCAGTTGCCAGACTCATCGCGTGACTCAGGCGATCCGATGGCTCAACCACAATTTCACTGAGCCTTTGCGCATTGAAGAGCTGGCCAGGGAGGTGAATCTCAGTGTTTCCACCCTGCATCATCGCTTCAAGGCCGTCACGGCGATGAGTCCGTTGCAATACCAGAAGCAGTTGCGGCTGCAGGAAGCACGACGCTTGATGCTGGCCGATGGGCTCGACGCGTCGGCTGCAGGTTACCGAGTGGGTTACGAAAGCCCGTCGCAATTCAGCCGCGAATACAGCCGCCTGTTCGGTGCCCCGCCGTTGCGCGATCTGGCAAGGTTGCGGGCCACTGTTTAGCGCTGCTCGCTACACATTCCTGTAGGAGCGCACGAGCAATGCGAGGCCGATATAGTATTGCGCCTGACACACCGCCATCGCGGTCTCGCGGTGCTCGTGCGCTCCTACAGGGGAAAATGGTGGTGCTTAAAGACGCTATAACTTTTAAGGCTATACGCCATACCCCATAGATCAATTCTGTCCTACGACCCCAGCGCCCCTGCCCTACACTCGCTTTAATCCTTCCTGAACTGCCAAGTAGTTGGAACGAGGAAAGCGACATGAACATAAAAATAAAAAAATGCGTCACTGTATTGGGTATCAGCGCAGTAATCGCCGTGTATGCGGCGGGTGCCTATCGCAATGAGCTTGCTCGTCAGGCGCCACAAGTGGCGACATGCAGCTTCGGTCATTGCGTGCCCAGTAACGCGACATTCAGCGCATTACGATAAGGCCTCGCTGAAGCGTTTAAGTCACTGGAAATGCATAAGGCAGCTATCGATTAGGGAGCTATCGGCTTAGACTGATTACGCTCCCCGTCGGCATTCGGCGGAAATAACTGTCGATCAGGTTCTGCCTTGACCAGTATTGCCCAGACCACGCCTTCAATCCGTAGCGTCCTGTACGCGTTGATGATGGCCGTATTTCTCAGCGCCCTTGATCAGACGATTGTTGCCGTCTCGATCCCCGCCATTTCAACCCAGTTCAATGATTTCGACCTGTTGGCCTGGGTGATCTCCGCCTACATGGTTGCCCTGACCGTGGCCGTGCCGATCTACGGCAAGCTCGGCGATTTGTTCGGCCGACGTAAATTGATGCTCTTCGGGTTGGGGCTTTTTACTTTGGCATCGTTGTTCTGCGGCGTCGCGCAAAGCATGGAGCAGCTGGTGCTCGCACGGGTCATTCAGGGGATTGGCGCAGGCGGCATGGTTTCTGTCAGTCAGGCAATCATCGGTGACTTGGTGCCGCCTCGGGAGCGCGGCCGCTATCAGGGTTACTTCAGCGGCATGTATGCACTGGCCAGTGTATCCGGGCCATTATTGGGAGGTGTCATGACCCAATACCTGTCGTGGCGCTGGGTGTTCCTGATCAATCTGCCAATGGGCTTGATCGCGTGGTGGTTTGCCAAACGTACCCTGCTCGGTCTGCCTGTCCCGCAACGTAAACCGATCATCGATTATCTTGGCACGGTGCTGATGATTATCGGCCTGACGGCGTTGTTGCTGGGTATCACTGAAATAGGACAAGGTCGCAGCTGGCGGGATCAACAGGTGCTGGCACTACTGGGTGTCGCATTGCTGGCGCTGATTTGTTTCGTCTGGTACGAGCGCCGTGCAGCTGAACCGTTGCTGCCTATGCACCTGTTCGCCAACCGCAGCGCAGTGCTCTGCTGGTGCACCATTTTCTTCACCAGCTTCCAGGCTATTTCGCTGATCGTGCTGGTGCCGCTGCGTTATCAGACGGTCACCGGGGGCGGTGCCGACAGCGCCGCTCTGCACCTTTTGCCATTGGCGATTGGCATGCCCATGGGCGCTTTCTTTGCAGGCCGTCGCACTTCATTGACCGGCCGCTACAAACCCATGATCCTCACCGGCGCAATGTTGATGCCGATTGCGATTCTCGGCATGGCGTTCACTCCACCACAATCCTTGATGCTGACCAGCCTGTTCATGGTGCTGACAGGGATCGCCAGTGGAATGCAGTTCCCGACGTCACTCGTAGGGACGCAAAACTCGGTGGCGAAGCACGACATGGGAGTAGCGACCAGTACCACTAACCTGTTCCGATCCCTGGGTGGCGCGGTGGGTGTAGCGCTGATGTCAGCACTGCTGCTGGCAATGCTCCAAGGCACAGGACTGGGTGGCGCAGGCTCGATCGGTGGTGAAGGTGCATCCGGCAATGTGCTGATGGACAGCCTCAACGCCGCCAGTGGCCCGGCATTGCAAATTCTGCGCGATCAACTGTCGCTGACGTTCCGCCACCTGATGATCGTCAGCGCGGCCATCGCACTGCTGGGCCTGGCTGCGGCGCTGGCGATGCCGGATAACCTGTTGCGCGGGAAGGAGCATAAGGAGAGCTGATCCAGCAGCAACGCTCATTTAGCCTGAAATGTCTTATTGTGGGAGCGAATTCATTCGCGAATGAGTTCGCCCAGGCTCTGCGCGATGTCGTGGGACCGGCTTTAGCCGGGAAAAGGCCGATACAGGCACTGAAGATTGGTCGTCTGAAATACCGCCTTCCCGGCTGAAGCCGGTCCCACGGCACATATCAGCTTGCGGGTAAAGAATCTCCCTCAGATACCCCGTCTACAGCTATAACGCGCGGACTCGGTACCCCACGAGTTGAACAACCTACTGCTTATTGGCTGTAATACCCCACCGCCACCAGGTAATCCCCAACCTTGCGCTCATACGCATGCTTGTTCTCCACCTTGCCGGTTACGGGGTTACGCCAACGGTATTCGTATTCAGCTGCGTCCTGTTTTTCAATCAGCGCGAGCATTGGTTCGCCGACAGGTTTGCCCTCAGGGTCTTTAACCTTGCGAAAGTCGGTATTGATCAATCGTAGGTTGGTGCCATGCGCCACATAACGCTTGCTCTTCAGATCGACGACAAACACATAAAGGTCATCCTGCAGAAATCCGCCTCGCAGGCTGTTGATAGCGGTGAGAGTGCCCTTCTGGTCACGACCCATTTCGCTAACCGCCTTATCCAGCAACGCTCTGGCTTGTTCAGGCGATGCTCGAGGCACGTAATAACCCACCGCGAGAATCCGCTCGCCAAGCCGCTGAAAGTACACCCGCTTGCGCTCGACCTTGCCGTCAGCCCAGTTCTGCCAGCGATACTCGGCTTGTTGGACACCTTTGCTTTCCGGGGTCTGCAAAACTTCCTTGAACGCTTTTTGCAGGTCCGGCTCAAGCACCTGAGAGACGTCGCGACCAATCAGCACCACTGAAGGTCCACCGCTGGCCAGCATGGTGCCGTGGGTGTCGACGACGAACACATAGCGCTCGCCATCGACAAACTCGCCCTGACGGCTGAACTCGGCAAACGCCTTGTCACCTGCTTCCTGATAGCGGGTCACAGCCTTCTCCAGCAAGGCTTTGGCGGCAGGCCCCTGCTCAGGGCTTTCGACGCCAGCCACTGCCTGGCCAAGCCAGGCAGAAAATAGAACCCCCAGGACAACACCGATACCGCGTGGCGAAAACTGCATGACTGGCCCCTTCTTTTTATAAGTCTGCACAGAGCTTAGACAAACGCTGGATGATGCAGAATCATTCATGAAAAAGGGGTCGCCAGGGCCGCTTGGCTAACCGCTGAAATCAGTCCAGAACCACTGTGTTCGCTCGGCTTTAAGGTGTTCGAAAGCTGGCATGACTTCACCCTTGTTGAAGAAACGCCGGGAGCGCGCCATGGCGCTACTGAACCAGTGCCCGGTCTGCGGACAAGGCTGGCCGGCACGCACCGAGGCCATGGGTTTTTCGTCGAAGCGGGCATACCACTGAGCAGTCGATTGCTCGGTAAAACCGATGCCACGCCCCGGGCATGGATGAAGGCAGCCAGTGTCCTGCACCCGGATTGGCTTGAGCACCTTATTGACCGCCATGTAGGCATTCGAAGGCCCTTCGCCTCTGCCACCCAGTGCCGGTAAAACACCTGCGCGAATCATCAGGCCGTTTTCATAGGTTTGGAAAACGACGTCACTATGAGGACTGAGCACCTTGCGCAACCGGTCGCTACCACCCAACTGATGAACAAACCGGTTTCCCAGAATGCTGTACCAACTGACGCCCTTGATCCTGTCCAGCAATCGCAGACTTTCCATGTGCGGTCCGGCATCGACCATCAAACCGATGTAGTCCTGTGCCAACCGGTATTCCAAGGGCAGATACCTGAGGCCATCACCTGGCAGAACACACACCAGCCCGCCGTAACCATGCTCGGCCTGGATCTGGTTGCAGAGATACTTAACCCAGCCCTCGTAAACTTTGGCACCGTCTCGGTCCATCAAAAAGGACCACGGCAGCAGCATTTTCAGGCAAGAGTGATCGGTCGCCGCCTGACTTTCAGGCGGCGCCATGACGGACATGCAATAAGTGGCAGCCTCCACGGGTCTGGCGCTGGAAATCGACCACAGCAGCGGTTCGTCCGGTGCGCTATCAAGCACTTGCTTTCGACAAATGGAGAAACTGCTGGGCGACAGTTTTCGAAGCCGCTGATAAGACTGCCAATCGAGTGCCGACCGAAACGTATCGTAAAAATGCGTGAAGCATTCTTCGATTCGTTGCCGGGTCTTCGGCGTATGCCCTTGCTTGAAATACAACGTGGTCATGAGCCCTAATCGGGCGGCGGGTCTACATTGTGCAGCGTCGGTCAGAAACTGATCCGCCTGGTACTTGAGCCTTCCGAGAATCCCTGGTGCTTCAGATACGGTTTGCAACACGTTTTTATTCTCCCGGTCTTCCATAAACAAGAATGCGACGCAAGAGTGAAGGGAGTTGCAAGGAGGGACAATACAGAGAAATCAATTTGGGAAATCAGCTACACACTTCAAGAAGCGTCCTACTCAAATCCTACAAATTTAGCCTCTGCCGGGCACTTTTAATCACCAATAGTCATAATGGCATTGCGCCAATTTTGTAAGCGTTGGGTAAAATGACTGGGCAGTCACGGCCTGCTTCACTGAAGATACAGGCGCTGGGCGGGGAATCTGACAGAAGTTTCAGGTGCGTAGGGCGGGGCTTAGGCGCAGCATGTCCAGACCGGCATCTACCCATTTCTCGGCCCTGTCGCTGAGGGAGTAACTGTCGGGGACCAGCAGCCATTGGCCGAGCATGCCGTCTATATAGGCATGAAGGGCGATGGACGCACGAACGGTGTCCAGATCTGCAGGTAATTGACCTTTGCGGACAGCGTTGCTCAACGCCAGGCCGATCCGGTCGTTGCACTCTAGTGCATTGACCTGACGCTGCTGGCGAAAGTCGCACATTTCATCGGTGAATTCGCATTTATGAAACAGAATCTCATTAATGCGCCGCGTTTTCGGGTCCACTGTAATTTCATGAAACAAATGAATCAGCAATTTCTTCATGCAGCCCAGCGGGTCGACCTCGTCCTCGCTTTCGCTCGCCAGCGCCATCTCTTCCAAGGGTTCCTGGATGCTGTCGAGCATCGCCTGCACCAGATCGGCCTTATTGCTGAAGTGCCAGTAGATCGCGCCACGGGTCACGCCCGCCAGGGATGCGATATCCGCCAGAGTCGTACGCGCAACGCCTCTCTCATAGAACGCTTTCTCAGCGGCCTCGAGAATTTGGCTACGGGTAACCTGAGCTTCCTCTTTGGTACGACGGACCATGGCAGTAAAACCTCATTGAAAATGCTGCACGCCACGAATCATGTGGCTCTGAAGCAAAACCGGGCGGCATTTGTATTGCCTTGTCCCGAACCTGCAATCCCCAGTAGGCGCGGCTTAGCGACGCAGTACTGGGTATTTACAAACAACCGTGAATGTAAGTATATTCATTAGCCTACTACTTATCCAGCCAGAATTTTTCACACCCTTTCACTTTTCTTGAGCACCCAGGCTCCTGACCCGAGGATCTTCATGCAATTCAAGCCAGCTGTTACCGTACTGGTCACTGCCGTCGCCCTGGCAACACTGCTCAGTGGATGCAGTAAAAAGGAAGAAGCCGCAGCTCCTGCAGCTGCACCTCCTCAGGTCGGCGTCGTTACCATCAAAGCTCAGCCCTACACCCTGACATCGGAACTTCCGGGCCGCACCACGGCCTATCGCATCGCTGAAGTCCGGCCTCAGGTCAACGGCATCATTCTCAAGCGCATGTTTACAGAAGGCGCTGATGTGAAAGCCGGCCAACAGCTGTATCAAATTGATCCAGCGCTGTACGAAGCCACGGCCAACAGCGCCAAGGCGACATTGCAGTCGGCCAAGTCTCTCGCTGATCGCTACAAGCAACTGGTCAACGAGCAAGCCGTAAGCCGTCAGGAATACGACACCGCGCTGTCCTCCAGCCTGGAAGCGCAGGCCACGTTGCAAACCGCTCAGATCAACCTGCGTTACACCAAGGTAATGGCCCCTATTTCCGGCCGTATCGGTCGTTCCGATGTGACTGAAGGTGCACTGGTTACCAGCGGTCAGACCAACGCGATGGCGACGATCCAGCAACTGGACCCGATCTACGTTGACGTGACCCAGTCTTCCACCGAGATGCTCAAACTGCGTCGCGACCTGGAGTCCGGCAAGCTGCAAAAAGCCGGTGACAACGCCGCATCGGTCAAGCTGACCCTTGAAGACGGCAGCGAATACAGCAAACCGGGCAAACTGGAATTCTCTGAAGTGTCGGTAGACCAGGCGACTGGCTCCGTGACCCTGCGCGCAGTGTTCCCTAACCCTGATCACACCCTGTTGCCTGGCATGTTCGTTCACGCCCAGCTGCAGGCTGGCGTGAAAAGCGAAGCCATCCTTGCTCCGCAGCAAGGCGTGACCCGTGACATGCGCGGCAATCCATCCGCCCTGGTGGTTAACAAAGACAACAAGGTTGAGCAACGCGAACTCATCGCCAATCGCACTTCCGGTGCTTACTGGTTGATCGAAAAAGGTCTGGAACCGGGTGATCGCGTAATCACTGAAGGTCTGCAATTCGTCAAGCCAGGCGCGCAAGTGACGGTCAAGGAAGCGACCAACCTCACGCCAGCCCAGTCCGCCCCTGCCGCCACTGGCAAAGGTGAGTAACCGATGTCTAAATTCTTTATTGACCGCCCCATTTTCGCCTGGGTATTAGCCCTGGTGATCATGCTGGTGGGTACGCTTTCGATCCTGAAGCTACCGATCAACCAGTACCCGGCCATTGCACCTACAGCCATTGATATCCAGGTTACCTACCCAGGTGCTTCGGCGCAGACGGTGCAAGACACCGTGGTGCAGATCATTGAGCAACAGCTCAACGGTATCGATAACCTGCGTTATGTTTCCTCGGACAGTAACTCCGACGGCAGCATGACCATCACTGTGACCTTCAACCAGGGTACCAACCCGGATACCGCCCAGGTTCAGGTCCAGAACAAGCTCAACCTTGCCACCCCGCTGCTGCCGCAAGAAGTACAGCAACAGGGTCTGCGCGTAACCAAGTCGGTGAAAAACTTCCTGCTGGTAATTGGTCTGGTCGCCGAGGACGGCAGCCTGACCCGGGAAGACTTGTCCAACTACATCGTTTCCAACATCCAGGACCCGATCTCCCGGACTTCCGGTGTGGGCGACTTCCAGGTGTTCGGTTCGCAGTACGCCATGCGTATCTGGCTGGACCCGGCCAAGCTCAACAACTACCAGATGACACCGGTTGATGTGAGCACGGCAATTTCTGCACAGAACGTCCAGATCGCTACCGGCCAACTGGGCGGTCTGCCTGCCGTACCCGGCACTCAACTGAACGCCACGATCATCGGCAAGACGCGTCTGCAGACCCCTGAGCAGTTCGGCAACATTCTGCTCAAGGTCAATACCGACGGTTCGCAAGTACGTCTTCGTGACGTCGCCCGTATTGAGCTGGGCGGCCAGAACTACAGCATTGATGCGCAGTTCAACGGCAAACCGGCTTCCGGTATGGCAATCAAACTGGCTTCCGGTGCCAACGCACTGGACACCGCCAAGGCGATTCGCGCCACCGTCGCCAACCTGGAGCCGTTCTTTCCGCCTGGCATGAAGGTGGTTTACCCGTACGACACCACGCCAACCGTGACCGAATCGATTTCGGGCGTTGTTGACACCCTGATCGAAGCGATCGTGCTGGTGTTCCTGGTGATGTACCTGTTCCTGCAAAACTTCCGCGCCACCGTGATCACTACGATGACCGTGCCGGTCGTATTGCTCGGTACATTCGGCATCCTTGCCGCGTTCGGTTTCACTATTAATACCCTGACCATGTTCGGGATGATCCTGGCCATCGGGCTCTTGGTGGACGACGCCATTGTGGTGGTGGAGAACGTCGAGCGGGTAATGGCCGAAGAGCACTTATCGCCCAAAGAGGCGACCAAGAAATCCATGGGGCAGATCCAGGGTGCACTGGTGGGTATCGCCATGGTGCTCTCGGCGGTACTGCTGCCAATGGCGTTCTTCGGGGGGTCTACAGGGGTTATTTACAAACAGTTCTCGATCACCATTGTTTCGGCGATGGCCCTGTCGGTTCTGGTTGCATTGATCTTCACCCCGGCGCTCTGCGCCACCATGCTCAAGCCCATCGACCCGGAAAAACACGGCCAACCCAAAAAAGGCTTCTTTGGCTGGTTCAACCGTACGTTCGATCGTGGCGTAAACAGCTACGAGCGCGGCGTGAAGCGCATGGTGACTCACAAGCTGCCAGCGTTCGGCGTGTATCTGCTCATCGTCGCGGGCATGATCTTCCTGTTCACTCGCATCCCGAGTGCGTTCCTGCCGGAAGAAGACCAAGGCGTGATTTTCGCGCAGGTCCAGACCCCAGCGGGCTCGTCCGCGGAGCGTACGCAGAAAGTCATCGACGATATGCGTACCTTCCTGCTCGACAAGGAGAACGGTGAAGGTAACGGCGTGAACTCGGTATTCAGCGTCAACGGCTTCAACTTCGCCGGTCGTGGCCAGAGTTCGGGCCTTGCGTTTGTAATGCTCAAACCGTGGGGCGAACGTGACTCGGAAAACACCGTGTTCAAGATTGCCGAACGAGCACAGGCACACTTCTTCTCCTTCCGGGATGCGATGGTGTACGCCGTGGTTCCACCTTCAGTACTGGAACTGGGTAACGCAACCGGTTTCGACGTTTACCTGCAGGACCAGGGCGGTGTAGGCCACGACAAGCTGCTTGAGGCACGTAATCAGTTCCTCGGCATGGCGTCGCAAAGCAAGATACTTGCAGGCGTACGTCCTAACGGCCTGGGTGACGAGCCGCAGTATCAGCTCACCGTCGATGACGAGAAGGCCAGCGCTCTGGGCATTACGTTGGCGAACATCAACCAGACCTTGTCCATCGCACTGGGTGGTAGTTACGTCAACGACTTCATCGACCGTGGTCGGGTGAAGAAAGTGTACGTGCAGGGTGAAGCGGCGAGCCGCATGACCCCTGAAGATCTGGGCAAGTGGTTCGTGCGTAACGATGCCGGGACCATGGTGCCGCTGTCTGCCATCGCCAAAGGCGAGTGGATTTACGGTTCGCCGAAGCTGTCGCGTTATAACGGCGTAGCGGCAATGGAAATTCTCGGCACACCGGCTCCGGGTTACAGCTCGGGGCAAGCCATGGCGGAGGTCGAAGCCATCGCCAAGAAACTGCCAGCAGGTATCGGTTACGCCTTCACCGGTCTGTCCTTCGAAGAACGTTTGTCCGGCTCTCAGGCGCCTGCGCTGTACGCCCTGTCGATGCTGGTCGTGTTCCTCTGTCTGGCAGCGCTGTATGAAAGCTGGTCGATTCCGATTGCGGTCATGCTCGTTGTACCGCTGGGTATCATCGGTGCACTTATGGCAACCAGCCTGAGGGGCCTGTCCAACGACGTGTTCTTCCAGGTCGGCTTGTTGACGACGATCGGGCTGGCGGCGAAGAATGCGATCCTGATTGTCGAGTTCGCCAAAGAGCTGCATGAACAGGGCAAGAGTCTGGTGGATGCGGCGATGGAAGCCTGCCGCATGCGTCTTCGCCCGATCATCATGACCTCCATGGCCTTTATCCTCGGCGTGGTACCGCTGGCGATCTCCACCGGTGCCGGTTCGGGTAGCCAGCACGCAATCGGTACAGGCGTAATCGGCGGTATGATCACCGCCACCGTCCTGGCAATTTTCTGGGTCCCAATGTTCTACGTTGCCGTGTCGTCGATGTTCAAGAGCAAGTACGACAAGGAACACGAGAAACAAACATCACATGATGAGGCTGGCCAATGAGCAAGTCCCTGATCTCCCTGGCAGTCACTGCGGTCATCCTCAGTGGTTGCTCGTTGATCCCTGAATACAAACAGCCTGCGGCTCCGGTCGCGGCGCAGTACCCGCAAGGTCCGGCCTACTCGCCGACTGAAGCGGCGAACGTCGCGGCGGCCGAACAGGGCTGGCGTCAGTTTTTTCATGACCCGGCCCTGCAGCAGCTGATCCAGACTGCGCTGGTCAATAACCGCGACCTGCGTGTCGCGGCGCTGAACATCGACGCCTACCGTGCTCAGTACCGCATTCAGCGTGCCGATCTTTTCCCGGCGGTTTCTGCTGATGGCAGCGGCAGCCGTCAACGGGTTCCTGCCGATATGTCCACCACTGGCGAATCAGGCATTACCAGCCAGTATTCGGCAACGCTGGGTGTCAGTGCCTATGAACTGGATCTGTTCGGTCGGGTTCGCAGCCTGAGCGAGCAAGCCTTGCAGACTTACTTCTCCAGTGAAGAAGCCCGTCGTAGCACACAGATCAGCCTGGTGGCCAACGTCGCCAATGCCTACATGACCTGGCAGGCCGACAAAGAGCTGCTCAAGCTGACGGAAGAAACACTCAAGACCTACGAAGAAAGTCTGCGTCTGACTTCCCGTAGTAATGAAGTGGGCGTTTCGTCGGCGCTGGATCTGAGCCAGGCACGGACCTCGGTGGAAAGCGCCAAGGTTGCTCTGGCGCGCTACCAGCGTCAGGTCGCTCAGGATCAGAACAACCTGACCCTGCTGCTGGGCACTAACCTGCCGGATAATCTGCCGCCCGCTCAGCCTCTGAGTGCCGACCTGTTGAGCGCTCTGCCAGCAGGCCTGCCTTCGGATCTACTGCAGCGTCGTCCAGACATTCTGCAGGCCGAGCACTCGTTGCAGGCTGCCAACGCAAACATCGGTGCAGCCCGTGCGGCGTTTTTCCCGAGCATCAGCCTGACAGCCAACGCCGGTACGATCAGCCCGGATCTTTCCGGTCTGTTCAAAGGCGGTTCGGGTACCTGGCTGTTCCAGCCAAGCATCAACATCCCGATCTTCAACGCTGGCAGCCTGCGCGCCAGCCTGGATTACTCGAAAATCCAGAAAGAGATCAGCATCGCCAACTACGAAAAGGCGATTCAGACCGCCTTCCAGGAAGTCTCTGACGGCCTGGCTTCGCGCAAGACTTACAACGAACAGTTGCAAGCCCAGCGTGATTTCGTGAACGCCAACCAGGACTACTACCGTCTGGCCGAGCGTCGCTACCGGATCGGGATCGACAGCAACCTGACCTTCCTCGATGCCCAACGCTCGCTGTTCAGCGCGCAACAATCGCTGATCACCGACCGTCTCTCCCAGCTCACCAGCGAGGTCAACCTGTACAAGGCCCTCGGCGGTGGTTGGTATGAGCAAACCGGGCAGGCTAAACCGGTAGATAAAGAGAAGCCGACAGTTCAGTTGTTCTGACACCTGCTCTGATAAGCGACTCCCATAAAAAACCCACCTCATCGGTGGGTTTTTTATTGCTTCAGAGAAAGCGCTTTATCAGTGATCGTGATGCAGATACGCCGGTTGCTTGGGCAGGCGCAGACTGAACAGGAAGGCAACGGCCATCATGATCGTCACGTACCAATAGAAATTGTTCTCCATGCCCTGGTTCTTGAGGCTCAACGCAACAAACTCTGCAGAACCACCAAACACCGCGTTAGCCACCGCATAAGCCAGACCTACGCCCAGTGCGCGAACTTGCGGAGGGAACATTTCGGCTTTTACCAAACCGCTGATCGAGGTGTAGAAACTCACGATTGCCAGCGCAAAGGTGATGAGCAGGAAAGCCAGGAACGGGCTGGTCGTGGTCTTGAGGGTCATCAAAATCGGCACCGTGCAAAGCGTACCCAGTGCGCCGAACCACAGCATTGAGTTACGGCGACCGATCTTGTCCGCCAGCATGCCGAACAACGGCTGCATGCACATGTACAGGAACAGCGCGCCGGTCATGATGTAACTGGCGGTCTTGGGGTCCATACCCCCCGTGTTCACCAGGTACTTCTGCATGTAAGTGGTAAAGGTGTAGAAAATCAGCGAGCCGCCTGCGGTGTAACCCAACACGGTAATAAACGCCGCCTTGTGATCACGGAATAGCGCACTGATGCTTCCGGCGTCCTTGTCCTGACGCATCTCAGCGGTGGTGGTTTCCTCAAGCGAGCGACGTAACAGCAGCGAGATCACCGCTGCAACTGCACCGATCACGAACGGAATGCGCCAGCCATAGGCGCGTAGCTCTTCAGTGCTGAGAAACTGCTGCATGATCACTACGGTCAGCACCGCCAGCAGTTGCCCGCCGATCAACGTCACGTACTGGAAGGAGGCGAAAAAACCCCGCTGGCCGCGCAACGCCACTTCGCTCATATACGTCGCAGTGGTGCCGTACTCGCCGCCTACCGACAAGCCCTGAATCAGACGCGCCAGCAACAGCAATGCCGGGGCCCAGACGCCAATCGTTGCGTAAGTCGGTAAACACGCAATCATCAACGAGCCGCCGCACATCATCAGTACGGCGATCATCATTGAGTTCTTGCGACCATGCTTGTCGGCAACCCGGCCAAACAGCCAGCCGCCGATAGGCCGCATCAAGAAACCGGCAGCAAACACGCCCGCGGTATTGAGCAACTGAACGGTGGGATCATCGGAAGGAAAGAACGCCGGAGCGAAGTAGATGGCGCAGAAAGCGTAGACGTAGAAATCGAACCATTCGACCAGATTGCCTGAGGAGGCGCCCACAATCGCAAAGATCCTTTTGCTGCGTTCTTCACCCGTGTAATGCGTGGTTGTCATTATTTTTCCCCATTAAAGCTGAACAGTCATCCAGGACATAACCTGTAACATGTTTTGGGACAATAAGCAGCTTTATGGAATTCCATTGTGGGGTGGTGGGCGCCATTGAGGATGGCGCGAATTCAAAAGTTGGAACGCGGTCTCCCGTGGGAGCGGTGCTTGCCCGCGATAAGGCTGGAAGCGATCTAAAGTGAACCGCGTCCAGCCTTATCGCGGGCAAGCACCGCTGCCACAGGACCCCGCTTCAATTCAGAAAAGCGCCCACCCCGTCAGCGCTCAATCGCCAACGCAAGGCCCTGCCCTACCCCTACACACATGGTCGCCAGGCCTCGGCGACCGCCGCTTTTCTCCAGGTGATGCAGCGCAGTCAATACCAGTCGTGCGCCGCTCATGCCCAAGGGGTGACCCAGAGCGATGGCGCCACCGTTGGGGTTCACTTGCGGCGCATCATCGGCCAGTCCCAGTTCACGCAGCACCGCCAGGCCCTGACTGGCGAAGGCTTCATTGAGTTCGATCACATCAAAATCGCTGACCGCCAGGCCAAGGCGCTCCACCAGCTTACGTACCGCTGGCACCGGGCCGATACCCATGACCCGCGGCGCGACGCCGGCACTGGCCATGCCGAGAATTCGAGCCCGGGGCGTCAGGCCATGCTTTTTGACCGCTTCAGCCGACGCCAGGATCAGCGCGGCAGCACCGTCGTTGACCCCGGAAGCATTACCGGCGGTGACGGTCTTGTCCGAACCATTTACCGGTTTCAGTTTGGCCAGGGTTTCCAGGCTGGTATCGGCGCGCGGGTGCTCGTCTTGCTCCACCACCGTTTCACCCTTTTTATGGGCAACGCGCACTGGGGTGATTTCTTCTTTAAAAAAGCCCGCAGCCTGAGCAGCGGCAGTGCGCTGTTGGCTGCGCAGGGCGAAAGCGTCCTGATCGGCTCGAGAAATCCTGAAGTCATCGGCGACGTTGTCGCCGGTTTGTGGCATGGAATCGACGCCGTATTGCTCTTTCATCAACGGGTTGATGAAACGCCAGCCAATGGTGGTGTCTTCCAGCTTCATGTTGCGTGAATACGCAGCGTCAGCTTTACCCATGACAAAAGGCGCGCGCGACATCGACTCAACGCCACCGGCGATCGCCAGCTCCATCTCACCTGCCGCAATCGCTCGAAATGCTGTCCCGATAGCGTCCATGCCCGAGGCGCACAAACGGTTAAGGGTCACTCCGGGTATAGTTTCCGGCAGGCCCGCCAACAACGCAGCCATGCGCGCTACGTTGCGGTTGTCTTCACCGGCCTGATTGGCGCAGCCGAAAAACACCTCGTCCACTTCATTCCAGTTGACTGAAGGGTTGCGCTCCATCAGCGCCTTGATAGGCACAGCGGCCAGATCATCGGCGCGAACGCTGGCCAACCCACCGCCAAAACGGCCAATGGGGGTACGAATCGCATCGCAGATAAACACTTCGCGCATCATGCTTCTCCCGGCGCTTGACCGTGGGCTTTAGCAGTTCGGGCTTCCAGGTCACGCAAGGCGGTCAGCTCGGTTTCGGTTGGCTCGGCGGAGTACTCGACGTTTTCGGCGAAACGCAGCTCCCATCCGGTGGCCGCGATAACCTGCTCGCGGGTTACGCCGGGGTGCAAGGTAGTCACCACAAATTCGTTGGTGCCTTCTTCCGGTTCCATGATGCACAGGTCAGTAATAATCCCGACCGGCCCGGCGCCAGGCAATCCAAGGCGTTTGCGAGAGTCACCGCCTTCGCCATGACCAACCGAAGTCATGAAATCCAGCTTGTTGACGAAAGCCCGCGCGGACTGCTTGAGGATGATCAAGACCTGCTTGGCAGACCCGGCAATTTCCGGCGCGCCGCCCGCACCAGGCAGACGCACTTTGGGACTGTTGTAATCCCCGACCACCGTCGTGTTGATATTGCCGAAGCGGTCAACTTGCGCAGCCCCGAGGAACCCCACATCCACTCGTCCACCTTGCAACCAGTAACGGAAGATCTCACTGGTGGACACCACCGTGTCAGCGGTTTCCGCCAGCTCGCCATCGCCGATGGACAGCGGCAGCACAGTCGGCTTGGCGCCAATCGGCCCGGATTCGTAAATCAGCACGACGTCAGGCGAGGACGTCAGGCGCGCCAGGTTCGCCGCCTTGGAAGGCAAACCGATACCGACAAAGCAGACCGCCCCGTTACGCAGACGACGAGCCGCTGCCACTGTCATCATTTCACTGGTGGTGTAAGTCATTATTGTGCCTCCGAAGCGCTGGCCAACTTGCTCTGGAATTCGCTGAAATCCGCGGTGCCATGAATGTATTCCTTGATCCACGCACTGAAGCTCTCGCGGTCACGGGCAATCGGGTCCCACGCCTGATAGAAAAGGTTGTCGCGCTCGTAGTAACCATGGGCGTAGGACGGATGAGCACCACCGGGTACAAGGCACACCGCGCTCAAAGCCCAGGTTGGCAATACGCAGGCGTTCATCGGCGCATTCAGGTCATCAACGATCTCTTCCACGGTAACGATGCAGCGCTTGGCTGCCAGTGCGGCTTCCTTCTGCACGCCGAGGATGCCCCACAGCAGCACGTTGCCTTTACGGTCTGCTTTCTGCGCGTGAATGACCGTCACATCCGGACGCACCGCAGGTACTGCTGCGAGCACCTCGCCGGTGAAGGGGCAAGTTACCGTCTTGATCAGTGGATTGACCTTGGGCAGATCGGAGCCCGCATAAGCACGCAATACAGCGAACGGCAGACCGGACGCGCCAGCGACATAGGCGTTAGCCAGGTCGGCATGGCTGTGCTCTTCGATTTCCATCGGGTGCGGCCATTGTTTTTCAACGGCGTCACGCAAACGATGCAGGGAGCCGACCCCAGGATTACCGCCCCACGAGAAAATCAGACGCTTCACACAACCTGCGCCTATTAACTGGTCATAGATGAGGTCCGGCGTCATGCGCACCAGCGTCAGATCTTTTTTACCCTGACGAATGATTTCGTGGCCTGCGGCCGTGGGGATCAAATGGGTGAAGCCTTCCAGCGCAACGGTGTCGCCATCGTTGACCAATTGCTTCACGGCGTCGCGTAGAGAAAGAATTTCAGCCATGAGGTGCTCCCGAACTCAAATTGCATCCAATGAACAGCGTAGATGGACTACGCTGGAATGGACTTGAGGTTATGCCGGGGCCTGAGGCCAAACAATCCGATAATCGATTATTCGTTCGTTAATCGCACAAATTCAATTGAGGCTCAGGTGAACAACTGAGTACTTAAATCCCTGCTTGCATCCAGCATGATGGGCAGGAAACGCTGCTCCAGCTCGCTTCTGGCCACGCGGCCTGCACTGGTGCTCACGTTCAGCGCTGCCAGGACCTGACCGGACGCGTCATAGACCGGCACCGCAATAGAACGCAATCCTTGCTCCAGTTCCTGATCGACAATGCACCAACCCTGTTGACGGACTTGCTGAAGACATTCAAGCAGCGCTTCAGGCGTGCGGATCGTACGGCTGGTCTTGGGCTGCAGATCCACATGATCCAGATATTCCCTCAATGTCACATCGTCCAGCGCCGAGAGCAGGATGCGGCCCATGGACGTGCAATAGGCAGGCAGTCGGCCGCCGACCGAAAGGTCCACTGAAATAAGGCGCTGTGTGGTTGCCGACCGGGCGATGTACAGAATGTCTTCACCTTCCAGGGTCGCCATGTTGCAGGCTTCATGCAGTTGATCGCTCATCCGGTCAAGATAAGGCTGAGAAGACACCGCCAGCGGTGTCGACGAGAGATAAGCGTGGCCCAGCGTCAGCACTTTCGGCAGCAGCGAATAGGTTCGACCATCCGTCGTGGCATACCCCAGCTTGATCAACGTCAGCAGACAACGTCGTACCGCCGCGCGCGGAATTTCCGTGCGGTGGCTGATTTGGGCGATGGTCAGATGCCGTTTGCGCTCCTGAAAAGCGTGAATCACCGCCAGCCCTCTCGCCAGGGAGGTCATGAAATCCGGGTCGCCGGTCAATGCCTGAATCCGTTTGGCAGGCGATGCCACGATAGGCGGTGCCAACGAAGCAAAAGAATTGCGCAGTTCATCATTCATTGCCACTACCTCGGTAAACCCTGTCAGGCCATATAAATCGCAGCTTCCACGCTTTTTTCGCGGCAAACATCCGAGCCACCTTGTGCGATTATCGAACAAGTGGCCGATAATCGCAATTGACCCGTCGCAAAGATACTTATACCTTTAGATCGCCTTTAGTGGCTTCTTGGAAATACTGGTCAGGTACCCACGAGAAGTCCAAGGTACGGCCTTGCCCATGAAGCGAGGCCGTTTTTATTCCCGTGCACCTCCCCTGCTACTCGCAAGTGATATCGAAAAGCCACAAATCGACGGATCGTGATCCCTTGATGCGTGCCCTTGTCACAAATATCATCCGTCCTGCACATACCTCTCATTTCGCCACGAACTATGTCGTCAGAATTCTGTCTGTTGTCGTCAATATTCAGGACATAAAAGTTACGTCGTATGTCGCTCACTGAAACTTCGGAACTGTCGTACAAGAAAAAGTCCATTACGGAAGTCTTTTGATAATGAACTGCACATATAGTTGACTGATCCGAAGTTCTTGGAGATAGTACCTGCCACTTGGCTTGCAATAACGATTCGCAATGGTTGCAGTACCGGGCGCCATGCTCGGGGCAAACCACAGGATCGAGGCACCGCAGCAATGCGGCCAAAGCATTATCCTGGCGAATGAATTTCCAGCCAAAGTAGCAATCGCATTCGCAACTCAAACGACTGTCGCTACGACAATTATGTTTTCTGGTGTCCGTAGCCGCGAGCCGCTAGATGTTCAGATCATGGCCTGATCAAGGGGTTGTATGGCGGAAGCCTTTCAGCAGTCTCTGGACAGGACCCTGTGTGGACTATTAAGCCGCTCTGCGATAACGCCAGATTAATTTTGACTTGATCAGGTAACAAAGTGACCAAAGATGAACTGCGCGCGGAACTTGAGCGCCAGGAACAACGCTACAAGGATGTTTACGGTGGCGAAATCACCACCTACGCCGCTCAACCAGAGCCGGAACGCAAACCTTGGCGCAAGAAGGCCAGTATTCTCGATCAGGCCTTCAAGCAAGAATTGCAAAAGATGGAAAAAGATCTGAGCGAAGAGGGATAACCTTCAGCGCTGCGAACCGGGCTACCTCCGATGGCCCGGCCGGATTTTTTTCAGAGCGGCCAACTGTTCCTGAACGACTGCCAAACGGCTCCAACATCTTCTTGATTTATCAAAGGAGACGCTTCGCCGAGCATAAAATTTCGATAATTGGCGATACCAATCGGCAGTCGACACATCGATCTGTATTTTTTCTGTCATAATCCCGCCCCCTTCAGACCGGGTCAGAAAACCTTCATGATCGATTTATTCAGCGGACTAGATGCCTGGGTACTTGTGAGCCTGCTGCTCGCCCTGGCTTTCGTCCTCACCTTCGAGTTCATCAACGGCTTTCATGACACCGCAAACGCGGTGGCGACAGTCATTTACACCAAAGCGATGCCGCCGCATCTGGCTGTATTCTTCTCCGGGATTTTCAATTTCCTGGGTGTGCTGCTGGGCGGTGTCGGCGTTGCCTATGCCATCGTTCACCTGCTCCCGGTTGAACTGCTGATCAACGTCAACACCGGACACGGCCTGGCCATGGTGTTCTCGCTGCTCGCCGCGGCGATCACCTGGAACCTGGGCACCTGGTATTTCGGTATCCCGGCATCGAGCTCCCACACGCTGATCGGCTCGATCCTCGGCGTTGGTCTGGCGAACGCATTGATCAACGATATTCCATTGGCCGACGGCGTTAACTGGCAAAAAGCGATCGACATCGGCGCTTCGCTGGTTTTCTCGCCACTGGCAGGCTTCCTCGTTGCGGCGCTGGTCCTCATCGGACTCAAATGGTGGCGACCGCTGTCGAAGATGCACAAGACGCCTGAACAGCGTCGCAAGCTCGACGACAAGAAGCACCCGCCCTTCTGGAACCGACTGGTTCTGGTGATTTCCGCCATGGCGGTGAGCTTCGTACACGGTTCCAACGATGGTCAGAAAGGTATCGGCCTGATCATGCTGGTGCTGATCGGTATCGTGCCGAGCCAGTTCGTACTGGACCTGAACAGCACCACCTACCAGATTGAACGTACCCGGGATGCAACCCTGCACCTCAGTCAGTTCTATCAGCGCAACAACAGCACCCTGGGCGAGTATCTGGCGCTGGGTAAAGCGGAAAAAGGCGATCTGCCGGAAAGCTCCAGCTGCAACCCGGAACAGACCGAACCGACTATTGCCGCACTGCTCGACAACCTCACAGGCGTAGCCGATTACCATTCGTTGAGTCCTGAGCGACGCATCGAAGTACGTCGCTACTTGCTGTGCCTGGATGACACCGCACGCAAAGTCGCCAAGTTGCCCAACCTGGGCGCCCGTGAAAAGTCGGATCTGGATAAACTCCGCAAAGACCTGACCGCGACCACTGAGTACGCCCCGTTCTGGGTGATTCTGGCGGTCGCGCTGGCGCTGGGTATCGGCACCATGGTTGGCTGGAAACGCGTCGTGCTGACCATTGGCGAGAAGATTGGCAAACAAGGCATGACTTACGCACAAGGCATGTCGGCGCAGATCACCACAGCGTGTGCCATTGCTGCAGCCAACGTCTTCAGCCTGCCGGTTTCCACGACACACATTCTGTCGTCCGGCGTCGCGGGCACCATGGTCGCCAACAAGAGCGGCCTGCAAGGCGGCACGGTGCGCACCATCCTTCTGGCCTGGGTGCTGACCCTGCCAGCAACCGTGGCACTGTCGGCCGCCCTGTTCTGGCTGGCGTCCAAAGCGCTGGCTTAATTAAAAACGCCATCGCGGGAACATCCCGCGATGGCGCTTTGCTGTAGGCGTCTCCCGTGGCCTCTGACACAGCGCTGTCGCGAAGCAAACACTGTGAACCAAGAGACATAGAGCAGTTTACAAACATCTCTGAACTACCGCCGCTTCTTCCCCCCGCCCAGTAAAGACCCTAACAACCCTCGTACCAATTGACGCCCCAACTGATTGGCCGCCTGGCGCACGGCGCTTTTCATTGCCTGCCCCGCCACACCGCCCAGAAACTCGCCTGCCATGTCGCCGAAGCCCTCCTGCTCCTTGGCGCTCTTCGCTGGTACATCCTCCGTCTCAGGTGCTGCGACTTTTCGCGCAATAAGCATTTCATAGGCCGACTCACGATCAACAAGCTTGTCATAGCGACCTGACAGTGGCGACCGGGCAATCAGGCTGGCTCGCTCGGCATCGATCAACGGCCCGATCCGTGATTGCGGCGGCGCGACCAGCACTTGCTGAACCATCGCTGGCGTGCCCTTTTCCTGCAAGGTACCGACCAGCGCTTCGCCAATACCGAGTTGGGTAAGCACGGCCAGTGTGTCGATATCCGGATTGGGCCTGAACCCGTCCGCCACGGCGCGCAGCGATTTCTGCTCCCTTGCAGTAAACGCGCGCAAGCCGTGCTGGATGCGTAAACCCAACTGCGCCAGTATCTGATCAGGCAAGTCACCCGGCGACTGGGTGACGAAATACACGCCTACCCCTTTGGAGCGAATCAGCCGCACCACTTGCTCAAGCCTGTCCTGCAACGCCTTGGGCGTGTCGGCAAACAGCAAATGCGCTTCATCAAAAAACAGCGCCAATATCGGTTTGTCTGCGTCACCACGTTCCGGCAACTGTTCGAACAGCTCGGCCAGAAGCCACAACAGGAACGTGGCGTAGACCTTGGGCGCTTCATGAACGAGTCGGCTGGCGTCCAGCAAATGGATACGCCCTCGCCCATCGCTTGCAGGCTGCAAAATATCTTCCAGCTGCAAAGCTGGCTCACCGAACAACGCCTCAGCGCCCTGCTGTTCAAGCACCGCCAACCGACGCTGCAGGGCCTGACTCGAACCCGTAGTCACCAGTGAGCTGTCTTCACCCAGCAACTGCGGATTGTCCCGCAGATGATTGAGCAACGCTTTCAGATCCTTGATATCAAGCAGCAACAAGCCCTCGCGATCAGCCACTTTGAAGGACGCATATAGCGCAGCTTGCTGGCTGTCCGTCAGCTCCAGCAAGCTGCCCAGCAACAGCGGCCCCATTTCGCTCAGCGTCGTGCGAAGTGGATGACCGGATTTCCCGAGTATGTCCCACAAAGTGACCGGGTAGGCTTTCGGTGTGTGATTGAGCCAAGGCATACCAGCAATACGTTCGGCAATCTTGCCTTGCGGCTCTCCCGGTGCGCCCAGCCCGCACAAGTCGCCTTTGATATCCGCGGCGAACACCGCGACGCCTGCATCACTGAAGGCTTCGGCCAGACGTTGCAGCGTCACCGTCTTGCCGGTCCCGGTCGCTCCGGCCACCAGCCCATGACGATTCCCCAGGCGCAATGCCTGACTCACCGGCAACCCGTCCGGACCGGCACCCATTACAATGTTCTGAACGTCTGACATGTCATCACCTGTCTTGATCGTTTTATCAGTGTGGCCCACGCGCAGGGAAACAGTGCGAAACTTGATGCTGTAGCCGGGAAGGAAGGATAAACCCTGGTAGGAGCGAACTTGTTCGCGAGGCGGTTTGGCTGGCGATGCTCATCTTTCGTTTGGTCCGACGCTTCGTGAACAAGTTCGCTCCTACCGGGTATCGCAGTTCGCAGAAGCGGCTTTGGCTGCGAGCGCGCCAGAAAACCAGACTGTCGACGCCACCTGACGAACATCTGTCGTAATAAGTGGTCAACGTTAGACTTTTTCCGTGATCATCCAGCGCAGGGCCCAACACCCCATGACTGCATATATCTTGCTGACTCACCAGCGGCAACCTTCAGGGCGTCAAAAATGAAGCGCATTGCGTGGCTGGGCATTGGCTTGCTGGCAGCCGTGCTGATCCCTTTGCTGCTGGGCGGCGGCGATATCTTTCAGCGGTTACGCAGCTTCCCCTTCCCGCTGTTGATGGCGATGTTCGGCATGATCATCCTCTGTTGGGGCCTGAATACCCTGCGCATGCGGATCCTGCTGGGGGACAGCGCGCGACAGCTGACAGTAAACAAAAGCCTCGGCCTGATCATGGCCAGCGAGTTCGCCTATTGCGCAACGCCCGGCGGCAGCGGTGGGCCACTCACGTTGATGGCAGTGCTCGCCCGAAATGGCGTCAGGCCAGCAAAAGCCAGCGCGGTCTTCGCCACAGACCAGCTCAGCGATCTGGTGTTCTTCCTCGTGGCGCTGACAGGAATCATGTTCTATGCGCTCTTCCATACGCTCAGCGAGCGTATGGAGTGGCTGCTGGGCTTCAGCGCGGTGCTCGTCGTGGGCAGCCTGTGTCTGTTTCTGGGGTTTGCCCGCTTCCATCGCCAGGTCATCAAGTTCAATGGCAGGCTGCTCAAGCGTTTCAACACCAAAAGCACTACCCGGCATCGTTGGGCGCGTAAACTTTTGCATTTTCGCGATGCGCTGGCTGAAACCTGGAAAATGCCACGTCAGAAACTGATCGCGGTGTTTGTGCTGACCTGCCTGCATTGGGGGCTGCGCTACAGCATCCTGTACCTTGCGCTGCTAGGTCTGGGTGTGAATGTGCAGTGGGCGTGGACGTTTCTGATTCAGATGCTCTCGTTAACGGCCGGACAGTTCAGCCTGCTGCCAGGAGGCGCGGGTACTGCCGAGCTGACATCCGCTGCGCTGTTGGCACCGATGGTCGGTAAATCCACGGCTGCGGCTGCAATTCTGATCTGGCGCACAGTGACCTACTACTTCTACCTGGTGGTAGGCGGGCCGATTTTCCTGCTGATGGTCGGTCGGCCATTGCTGAACAAACTGATGCGCTTCAACCAAGTCTGAATCAAGTGTCGGACTTGTCGTCTGGCTGCAGATCCTTATCAAGCTGCGTGGCGCGCCAAAGCTCTGCGGCGCCGTCGAAATCGGCGCCGTCTTCTGGCGTCAACGCATCTGGATCATAACGGCTGAGGCAACCCTCACCCAGGGTTGGGGGAGCTGTTGAAGTGGCTTTGTCGAGAGGATCGGTCATGGAGAGCACCTCATCGAAGTGTCGGAAATACATCTTCTGCAGGAGCTGCCGAAGGCTGCGAAAGCAACCTGCCTGACACTCCGCCATTCGCAGCCTTCGGCAGCTCCTGCAGATTCAATGTTCGCCTGGAGCTTAGTCGAACACTACTGTCTTGTTGTCATGCACCAGCACGCGATCTTCCAGGTGATAGCGCAAGCCGCGGGCCAGGACCATTTTTTCCACGTCGCGACCGAAGCGCACCATGTTTTCGATGCTGTCGCTGTGGCTGACGCGGACCACGTCCTGTTCGATGATAGGGCCCGCATCCAGCTCTTCAGTGACATAGTGACAGGTCGCACCAATCAGTTTGACGCCCCTTAGGGAGGCCTGGTGGTAAGGCTTGGCACCTACAAAGGAAGGCAGGAAGCTGTGGTGAATATTGATGACCTGATGGGCATATTCACGGCAGAGTTGCGGCGGCAGGATTTGCATGTAGCGCGCCAGTACCACCACGTCGGCCTGATGATGAGCAACCAGACGTGAAACTTCGGCAAACGCCGGCTCCTTGTCCGCCGGGTTTACCGGCACGTAGTAATAAGGAATGCCGTGCCACTCGACCATGCTGCGCAAATCCTGGTGATTGGAAATCACGCAGGCAATTTCGCAGTCCAGTTCATCGCTGTGCCAGCGGTGCAACAAGTCCGCCAGACAATGAGACTCGCGACTCGCCATCAATACAACGCGCTTCTTCTGCGCGGAGTCAGTGATGCGCCAGTCCATCGCAAATTCTTCAGCGATAGGGGTGAACGCCTCGCGGAACGCGTCGAGATCAAACGGCAGCGTATCGGCACGAATTTCATGACGCATGAAGAACCAGCCACTCTGATTGTCAGAGTGATGGCTCGCTTCGGTAATCCAGCCGTTATAGGACGCCAGAAAGTTACTGACTTTGGCAACGATGCCGACGCGGTCCGGGCAAGAAATCACCAGACGAAAAGTGCGCATTGGGGGAAACTCCAGAACTTCGCAAAGGCGGCTATTCTAGCGACTGCGCGGGAAAACTGCAGTATTCCTGTAAAACTGATTGGAGATGGCTGCGGCTACCCTGGCGTCCCGAATCGCCGCCCTGCCACACCGGCCGCTGATTCCTGAACGAACGCTTAAGAAACCGCAATTTAAACGCCTTAATAGCGACTATCTTTACCTGATGCGCTACGCCATTTAGTTTATCAACCGCCTGTAGGCCCCGGTATATTTCTAAATAATTCAAATAAAACTTTTCTTTAATGTTTACTTGATCAAGGCGCATGACTATTATTGGTTCACTGTATCCCTGCCCACCTCTCAACATAAGGTAAGCCTCATGTCTCTGATCAACGAATACCGCGCTACAGAAGAAGCCATCAAAGAACTGCAAGCGCGTTTGAAGAACCTGTCCCAAGACGACAAACTGCAAACCGAGCTGGAATTCGAAGGCAAACTGCGCACTCTGATGGGCGAATATCAGAAGTCGCTGCGCGACATCATTGCTCTGCTCGATCCAGAAGCTAAAGTTGGCAAATCTGCACGCGGCGGCGCGGTCAAACCTACTGGCACCAAGCGCGCGCGCAAGGTCAAGCAGTACAAAAACCCGCATAACGGCGAAGTCATCGAAACCAAAGGTGGCAACCACAAAACTCTGAAAGAGTGGAAAGCCAAGTGGGGCGGTGATGAAGTTGAAGGCTGGGCAACCCTGCTGGGCTAAACCCGGAGCAGACCCCGCTTCACTCGTTACACTAAAAAACGCCAGCCAGTCTGGCGTTTTTTATTGCCTGGAAAAACACCCGTGCCCGTTACTTCAAAGGCCGAGTTTCTGGCGCAACGCCTCCACGTAGTCCTGCCATTCGCGCAATATCGCAAGCTGCCCGGGGGTAGCACTAAGCGATAGTTCAACAAGTGCCTGAGTAAAACTTTGCAGCGTATTAGGTGCGCCAGATTCAGGCACTGTCAGACGTGTCCTACAAAAAGCAAGCCAGCGCTGTTGCTCTTCGGTACTCAAGGTTTCAGCAAAATTTCTCGCTCGATAGCGAAATAACAATTCTGGCAGACGCGCATCATCAAAAGGCCATGGCTGACGGGCTAACTCCTCAGGCTCCGCATTGCGTACTTGCTCACAAAGCCTGCGATCACGGTCAGCAATAAACCCGTCATACAATTGTTGCTCGGGATCTTCGCTGGCAACAAAGTCATCAGCGGCATAAATCGCCTTCAGCTTATCCTGCCAGAGTGCCTGCCCCTCATTGAGGTGACGCACACGCTCGCTAAATACAGTCATATCGAGATTCAAGCGTTGTTGATCTTCAGCACGTAGCACCTTGAGCGGCGCGATCACCGGGCAACGATTTATATGCAAAAGTTTAAGGGGGACCGGCAGCTCGCCCTCAGCTAAATCCTCGCGACGGGTATATAACCGTTGTCGCAATATTTGTGCATCCTGCTCCAGTAACGGCAAATGATCCTGATGTAAATCGCACACGATCAGCGCATTTCGATTTTGCGGATGCCAGGCCAGCGGAAGCACAACCCCCAGATAATGACGTGCCGCCGAAAAACGCCCGGAGATATGAACCAGTGGTTCCATAAGCCGTATCTGTTGCTGGACGTTCTGCTTACTGCGCAACTCGAAAAGATAGTCGTAGAGACGGGGTTGTTTTTCACGAACCAGACGCGCCAGAGCAATCGTTGCCCGCACATCAGACAACGCGTCGTGCGCCTGTCCGTGATCGATACCATTGGCAGCCGTCAGCCGCTCAAGCTTGAGCGTGACCCGACCATCATCTTCGGGCCAGACAATGCCTTCGGGTCGAAGTGCGTAGGCGGCACGCACCACATCAATCAAGTCCCAGCGACTGTTCCCGCCTTGCCATTCACGGGCATAAGGATCAAAGAAATTCCGGTACAGGCTGTAGCGCGTCATCTCATCATCGAAGCGCAAGGTGTTGTAGCCCGCTCCGCACGTGCCGGGCGCAGCGAGTTCGGCGTGAACACGAGTCATGAAATCAGCTTCGCACAATCCCTTCTCGGCGAGCGTTGACGGCGTGATACCTGTGATCATGCATGCGGCGGGATGCGGAAGAATATCGTCGCTGGGCTGGCAGTGAATATTAACCGGCGACTCGATCTCATTGAGTTCGATATCCGTACGGATACCCGCCATCTGCAGCGGGCGATCATTGCGCGGATTGATACCGGTGGTTTCGTAGTCGTACCAGAAGATGGTTGAAGTCACGGGCTGATCCTGAACAAAAGACCGGCAAAGTGTAGGGCTTGAGACTGGTAAAAGGCGAATAAGGCAATGTTTGCCTTAAAAGAAACCTTTTCTTACAACACATGTAGAAACAGTCCGGTTGCTTACCAACTCAACAGTCCCTAGCATCAGGTTTTGTTTTCAGGCGTACCTCTTCCGACAATGCCCTCCCCGCACGCTTTGCCAAGGACTGCACCGCCAATCGCGCCGCTGGACACCCGCAGCCGAATGGAAACCCCGGAAGGTATCGACCTGCTACTGCGTCCGGCAGGACTGGTGCCTCGCGCTCTGGCCTTTGTTATCGACTTCATCATTCGTGCCGTGGTTATCGGTGCGCTCTTGCTGATCTTCAGCCTGTTCGAATCCTTTGGCGCAGGCCTCAGTGCTATCGCCATGTTCCTGGTTACCTGGTGGTACATGGTGCTGTTCGAAGTGCTGAATCAGGGGCGCACACCCGGCAAGCAAATCATGAGTTTGCGGGTGATCCATGATGACGGAACGCCTATCGGCTGGACCGCTTCGCTCATCCGTAACCTGCTGCGTTTCGTCGATATGCTGCCATTCGGCTACAGCCTGGGCGCTATCAGTTGCTTGCAACACCCCCAATTCAAACGCCTCGGCGATCTGGCCGCCGGTACGCTGGTGGTCTATCAGGACAAACCACCGCGGCGTCCGGTTTTGCCGCACGCCACGCCGATCATCGCTCCCTTTGTGCTGAGCCTTGAAGAACAAAGGGCCATTCTGAGCTTCGCGGAACGACAAGCCGAACTGACGTCGGAACGCACCCAGGAGCTGGCTTCTATTCTCGCCGCGCCGCTGAACGTCAGCCCGGCACTGGCAGTACCTCGGCTGAACAGCGTAGCCAGCGGCTTGCTGGGGCCAACATGAAACAAGGCCTCTTCGAACTTCGTCATCAGGCCGAGTGGCGGCGGTTTGCAGAGCGTCTGGACGCCCTGGAAAAAGGCAAAGCGCCAGGCACCTCGAACGAGACCTTCAGTCGCGAATACCGGCGTATCTGTAACCAACTGGCCGTTGCTCAGGAAAGGGGCTACAGCAGCCATCTGGTTGACCCGCTGCAACAACTGGCCATGCGTGGTCATCAGCAACTGTACCGGCATCGTCATCCCCTCGGTGCGCAACTGCTGGGCTTCGTGCTGGCCGGGTTCCCGCAACTGGTGCGCGCCGAATGGCGTCTGGTCGCCATCGCCAGCCTGCTGTTCTTCGGCAGCCTGATCGGCATGGGCTTGCTGGTGTATGGCTTCCCGGATCTGGTCTACAGCGTCATCGCCCCTGACCAGGTGGCGCAGATGGAGGGCATGTACGACCCACAATCAAGCCGGATCGGTCAAACCGTAGAGCGCGCCGCCGATGCTGACTGGATGATGTTTGGCTACTACATCATGAACAACATCGGGATTGCCTTTCAGACTTACGCCAGCGGTTTGCTGTTCGGGCTTGGCAGCCTGTTCTTTCTGTTTTTCAACGGGCTGACGATCGGAGCCGTTGCCGGACACCTGACCGGTATCGGCTCCGGTCAGACATTCTGGTCATTCGTCATCGGCCACGGCGCATTTGAACTCACCGCCATCGCGCTGGCGGGTGCTGCCGGGCTCAAACTCGGTTGGGCGTTATTGGCACCCGGAGCATTGCGTCGCAGCGAAGCATTGCGGATTGCAGCAAAAACCAGCGTACAGCTGATTTATGGCGTCATCCTCTTCCTGTTGATTGCAGCGTTCATAGAAGCCTATTGGTCTTCCATGACCTGGCCGCAACCGGTAATAAAGTACACAGTCGGCGCGGGCCTCTGGCTATTAGTCATCGCTTATCTGGTTTTTGCAGGCAGGACACACCATGCGCCTGACTGATGCCAGCGTTGCGATTCATCCCCGAACGCCTTGGGAAGCCATAGACCTGGGCGTGCTGCTGGCACAGGAGCATCGCGGACTGCTGATGGCAAGCTGGGCCATTGTCACCTTGCCGATTTTTGCGATGCTCAGCCTGTTGCTCTGGAATCATCCGACTACCGCGATCCTGCTGTTCTGGTGGCTCAAGCCCGTCTATGAACGCTTGCCACTTCTTATTCTTTCCAAAGCATTGTTCGCCCCTGCACCCAGCCTGAAAGATGCACTTAAAAGCTGGCTGAAAACGTTGCGCCCGAATCTGCTCTCCAGCCTGACCTGGCGCCGACTCAGCTTGAGCCGTAGCTTCATTTTGCCCGTGCAACAACTGGAACAACTCTCCGGCGAGGCACTCAGCCAGCGCATTGGCGTGCTCAGCCAGAAAGATCAGTTCGCCGCTCGCTGCCTGACTGCCGTGGGCGGCACGCTGGAGTCGTCCCTGTGGATCGGGATGATCGTGTTGTTTTATGCACTGATTCCCCAGCAGGTAGAGGTCGACTGGACCTGGCTGGCCATGCTCGAACTGAACGACGAACTAAACTGGCTGGAGCACCTGTGCAATCTTTTCTATGCACTGATTCTGATCGTATGGGGACCGGTTTACGTGTCCTGCGGCTTCACCTTGTACCTGAATCGGCGCACGGTTCTAGAAGCCTGGGACATTGAACTGGTCCTGCGTCGGTTGCGCCAAAGGCTCACGGGTAGCGCCTATGTACTGATGATCGGCCTTGGCCTGACGCTGATCAGCGCCGCGCCGCCCGCATGGTCTGCGCAGCAGGATTTCAGCTGTCCGATTCCCATGCTGTCCCCAGAGGGCGAAGCTGGCCCCGACAGCCCGCGCCTCGTCAATCAGGAACTGACCAGCGCAGAGTCGCAGCAGGACATAAAAAACCTGCTGCAACAGCCGCCGTTCAAGAATCCGAAAACCGTTTCAGGTTGGCGGCTGCCTGAAGCCCCAATAACTCCGCAGGAGAAAAGCGCGGACCAGAACACCAAATTGTTCGGCTGGCTGAAATGGCTGCTGCAATTTGGCAACGTCCTGGCAAAGGTCTTCCAGGTTTTGCTATGGGGAATTGTGATCGCCTTGATCGGTGTGGTGATCTGGCGCTACCGGAAATGGCTGGCAGCGTTCGTCAACCTTCGCGCTCCCCGTGAGAAACCGCAGCGCGCTCCACCGGAACAATTGTTTGGCCTGCAAGTCAGCGCCGAAAGCCTGCCTGCGGACATTGCAGGCAGTGCGGAGCAGCTGTGGTCAACCCAGCCTCGTGAAGCGCTGGGATTGCTGTATCGGGCGCTACTCAACCGGCTGCTTGTCGACTATCAACTGCCCCTGAAAAGCGCCGACACCGAAGGCGAGGTTCTGCAACGAATCGCAGCGCTTGACCAACCGGCCCTCAACAACTTCAGCCAAAGCCTGACCCGACACTGGCAAAACCTCGCTTATGGTCACCAGCTACCTGCAACTCCGGTACAGCAGGAGCTTTGTGATGGCTGGCGACGCCTGTTTGATCGGGAAGTGCAGTCATGAACCGACGTCGCTGGTTGCTGCTCGCTCTGGCTGTGCTGGTTCTGGGCGTTGTTGCGGTCTACCTCCTGAAGAATCTGGAGCGCTACGAAGAAACCATCGATCAAGGCCCATCCCCCGAAGCTCGCGCCAATCCATGGCTGGCAGCGGAAAGTTTTCTACGCAGTCACTCCATCGACGTAAAGACAGCCGACTCGACCAACAAATTGCCCGATGCGAGGCTCGAATCCCAAACCCTGCTGTTGCTCGACTATCGCGACAACATGACCCCTGCCCAGGCGGACCAGGTGCTGCAGTGGGCGCGGTCCGGCGGGCATCTGCTGTTTGTCGCCGAGCAACTCTGGGATGAAAAAAGAGGCCGTAGCGGCGATCTGTTGCTGGACCGGTTGCAGATTCATCAATTACTCACCAAAGACCTCAAAGGGCAGGATTACTCACCCGCCAGCTCCGTTAGCCCGGTAATCCCGCTGCGCACGCCTGTACCCAAGGCACCCAAAGTGTCCTGGCCGGAATTGACACGCTTGTATCTGGAAAACGAAGAAGCTCCGGCCTACATGAGCTTCGACCCCAGCTTCCACCTCGAAGACCCTGAAGATCACGCCCAGTCTTGGGCCAACAGCGCTGACGCAACGCACATGCTGCAGCTGATCTATGGTGACGGCCTGATTACCGTGGTTACCGATGCCGACTTGTGGAAAACCCGATCCATCGGTCATTACGACAATGCGTGGCTCCTGTGGTACCTGACCCAGGACAGCAAAGTCACGATGGTCTTCAGAACCGACCACGACAACCTGTTCAGCCTGTTGCTGCGTCATTTCCCGCTGCTGCTATTAATGCTGACGCTACTGATCGGCGCTGGACTCTGGCGGGCGGGCATGCGCCAGGGGCCTGTGCGAGCACCTGCTGTCGGCGCGCGTCGCCAATTGACCGAGCACCTGCGCGCCAGTGCTGAATTTCTACGTCGTCGCAGCGGCCAGCAAACCCTCTTGCGGACCCTGCAGGCAGAAATTCTGCGCCGCGCCCGCATTCGTCACCCAGGCTTCGAATCCCTGGTGGTCGCCGACCAATGGCAGGTCCTGGCACGTCTGACCCGCCAGCCAACCAGTGTCATCAGCCAGGCATTGCGCCCACGTCCGGCACAGCGCATGTCCAGTTCCGACTTCACCCGTCAGGTTGCCCACCTGCAAACCATCAGGAATGCCCTATGAGCGATCTACCCAACGAAACCTCCCCCGGCACCGAGCCTGTGGTCGAGTTCAATATCGACCCGGTAGCCACTCCCGCACCGCCCGCCAGCAATCAGGCGCAGCAACGGCAGCGCGCCAGCCAGTTGGCCCAGGCGTTGCGCAAAGAGCTGCAAAAAGCCGTGATCGGACAAGCCGCCGTTATTGATGACGTGCTGACCGCGTTGATTGGTGGCGGCCATGTCTTGCTCGAAGGGGTGCCCGGACTCGGCAAAACTTTACTGGTCCGGGCGCTGGCCCGTTGCTTTGGCGGAGAGTTCGCCCGCATTCAGTTCACCCCTGACCTGATGCCCAGCGACGTCACCGGCCATGCGGTCTATGACCTTCACACCGAGCAGTTCAAACTCCGTAAAGGTCCGATTTTCACCAACCTGCTACTGGCCGATGAAATCAACCGTGCTCCGGCCAAGACTCAAGCCGCGCTGCTTGAAGCCATGCAGGAACGGCAGGTGACTCTTGAAGGTAAACCCATGCCCATCGCCCAGCCGTTCATGGTGCTGGCGACGCAAAACCCCATTGAGCAGGAAGGGACTTATCCACTGCCAGAAGCCGAGCTGGATCGTTTCATGCTCAAACTGCGCATGGACTATCCCGATGTCGACGAAGAGCTGAGCATGGTCCGCCAGGTCACGCGCTCAACACGGGCCGATATGCTCGACGTACAACCGCTACGCGTCGTGCTCCAGGCGCGTGAAGTGCAGGCCTTGCAGCGTATTGCGAGCGAACTGCCGCTGGACGATCAGGTACTGGACTATGCCGTTCGACTGGCGCGCGCTACCCGCAGCTGGCCGGGACTGACCCTCGGCGCAGGTCCACGGGCTTCCATTGCGCTGGTACGTGGCGGCCGGGCGCGGGCGTTGCTGCGCGGTGGCGAATTTGTCATCCCTGACGACATCAAGGATTGCGCGCTGGCTGTGCTGCGCCATCGGGTAAGGCTGGCGCCAGAACTCGACATCGAAGGCCTGTCGGTTGATCAGGTCCTCAGCCAGTTGCTCGATCAGGTTCCGGCGCCCCGTCTATGAAGCAATTGCTGAAACCATCGACTGCACTGTTTGGCTGGCTGGGAGGCCTGGCTGGCATTGCGCTGTTGCTCGGCATTCTGTCCGCAATGGCCATTGAGGTGCCCGATGAGGTCGGCATACTGTTTTGCGCGTTGCTGCTGGCACTGCTGATGCTGGCACTGGCAGATGCCATTCGGCTGGTCCGTAAACCGTCTCCGAGCCTGGAACGTGAAGTCAGCGGGAGTCTGGCGCTGGGTCGTTGGGCGCAAGCACATCTGACGCTGAGCCACGATTATCCGGATGAAATCACCGTGCAGGTGCTTGATCATTTGCCGGAGGGCTTCGAGGTCGAACATCTGCCACAAACCCTGGCGCTGCGGCCGGGCCAGCAAAGTCGGTTGAGCTACCACCTGCGGCCATTGCAACGAGGGCTTTTCAAGCTTTCCCGTTGCGAGATAGAGCTGCCCAGTTCGATGGGACTCTGGCGAGTTCGTCGTTATCTGGAGTTGAACGGCAGTACACGGGTCTATCCGGATTTTGCCCGCGTCTATGGGGGGCAGTTGCTGGCGGTTGAGAACTGGCTCAGCCAGATGGGCGTACGCCAGCGACAGCGGCGTGGTCTGGGCATGGAATTCAACCAGTTGAGAGAGTTTCGCGAAGGCGACAGCCTGAGGCAAATCGACTGGAAAGCTACCGCGCGTCACCGCACGCCCATCGCCCGTGAGTATCAGGAAGAAACTGATCAACAAATCATTTTCATGCTCGACTGCGGTCGACGCATGCGCAGCCAGGACGGCGATCTTTCGCACTTCGATCATGCGCTCAACGCCCTGCTATTGCTTGGGCACGTCGCGTTGCGTCAGGGCGATGCGGTAGGTCTGTCGACCTTTGCCAGCGAGCAGGACCGCTACCTTGCCCCGGTCAAAGGGCCGAGCCAGTTGAATGTCCTGCTCAACAGCGTCTACGACCTGGACAGCACTCGTAGAACCGCAGACTACAGCTCCGCCGCCCGCCAGTTGATAGCACGCCAGAAGCGCCGCGCTTTGGTCGTGGTAATGACCAACTTGCGCGATGAAGATGATGAGGAGCTGTTGTCAGCGGTCAAAATGCTGAGTCAGAAACACAGGGTACTGATAGTCAGTTTGCGCGAAGAAGTGCTGGATACATTACGGCACGAGCCGGTTCAGACTTACGAAGACGCGTTGATGTACTGCGGAACCATCGACTTTCTGAGTGCCCGGACCGAATTGCATGACCGTTTGAACGCCCACGGCATTCCAGTTCTCGACTCCCGTCCGGCAGAGCTTGGACCGGAACTGATCAGTCGCTACCTGAACTGGAAAAAAACCGGGGCGTTGTGACCGCTCTTCCCGACATCCGCTGTCTCGAAGCAAACATTGAACTGTAGGAGCTGCCGAAGGCTGCGATAGCGGTCTGTCAGGAAAACTGCATCGCAGCCTTCGGCAGCTCCTACGCAATTAGCGTGAGTCAGTTAGTCGCTCTCACGCCGACGCCTCCATCGGATAAAAACTGAAGTAATGCCTTAGAGCACCAATCAGTTCCGCGTACTCTGGCGGTGACTCCGTCAATATGAAGCCGGAGTCATAGCTACCTGGTGTCTCATCTTCATGACACCACAGACAGGTCGCTGTCACTTCCAGGGTTACAGGCATTCCTCTCTCACAAGGTACCTGTAGACGCAATTGAAATTCAGCACCCACCAGCATCGGTAGATCACTGATCAGCATCAATCCCTTCTCGGAAATGTTGCCCAGACAACCCAATTGCTTGTTGGTGTAGCGGTTGAACACCCGCAGATAACCAGGCAATTGGTGCCGTTCGATCCTTCGTTCTTTCAACATAGGTCAGCCGCCATAGGTGGCCATTGAGCATGGCCGCGCTAATACTCCTGGGGTAGCCAGCACTGCGCGCTGGCACCGTCAATACGGACAAACTTGAGTTTGTCGTCGCAGAAACGTGAATCTGACCCAATGCAGGCGCCACAAGTCACGTACGTCCGTCTGCTTTTCGTAAGACTAGACCACTTATGGCATACAACCACTCAAAAACGTTACAACTGATCCAAACGGATGTAATTAACGCTTTACAGGGCTGACCTGAGCAGTCTGGACGCGCGGATAGTGACCCAACTGTTGCAGCGTCTCCAGGCGCGCTCTCGCTCTGAATGCATACTCACTGTAAGGGTACTGAGTGATGATGAACTGATAAGTCTGCGCCGCATCAACAAACAGTTTTTGCCGCTCGAGGCATTGCCCGCGCAGCATCGATACTTCCGGTTGAACGTAGCGACGCGAGCGGCTTTGACGATCGACCTTGGAGAGGCTCAACATCACAGCCTCGCAGTCACCCCGATCATAGGATCGGTAGGCGCTGTTCAAATTGGAATTCATTGCCATTCGGGTGCAACCACTGACAGCTGCCAGCAATACTAAAATCATCACGATTCGCATGGGACTCTCCTGTGCTCTGCAATATATCGACCTCAGACAGGATTTCTTCAAGCGGTTTTTGACACCGGTCGTCTGCTGGTTACCGGCTCGTAAAGTACGACGACAATGCAAAGAAACATGACTACAGATCAAGACAGTAGTAGCCTCTCGCTGCGCTTCATATAAGGAGTTTATGCATGACCGTTCGCCGCACTAAAATCGTCGCCACCCTTGGCCCTGCCAGTAACTCGCCGGAAGTCATTGAACAGCTGATCCTTTCGGGTCTGGACGTTGCTCGTCTGAACTTCTCCCACGGCACACCGGATGAGCACAAGGCACGCGCCAGGCTCATTCGCGAAATTGCCGCAAAGCACGGGCGCTTCGTTGCTCTGCTGGGCGACCTGCAAGGTCCGAAAATTCGTATTGCCAAGTTTGCCGGCAAGAAAATCGAACTGAAAGTCGGTGATAAATTCACCTTCTCCACCGTTCACCCGCTGACCGAAGGCAACCAGCAAATCGTGGGTATCGACTACCCGGATCTGGTCAAGGACTGCGGCGTAGGCGACGAGCTGCTGCTCGACGACGGTCGCGTGGTCATGCGCGTTGACACTCAGACGGCCGACGAACTGCACTGCACCGTGCTGATCGGTGGTCCATTGTCGGACCACAAAGGCATCAACCGTCGCGGCGGCGGCCTCACCGCTCCGGCCTTGACCGAAAAAGACAAGCTGGACATCAAGCTCGCTGCCGAAATGGACCTGGACTATCTGGCCGTGTCCTTCCCCCGCGACGCTGCCGACATGGAATACGCCCGTAAACTGCGCGACGAGTCCGGCGGTACCGCCTGGCTGGTGGCGAAGATCGAACGTGCTGAAGCCGTTGCCAACGATGAAGTGCTGGACGCGCTGATTCGCGCCAGTGACGCGGTCATGGTTGCCCGTGGCGACCTGGGCGTTGAAATCGGCGACGCCGAGCTGGTGGGCGTTCAGAAACGCATTATTCTGCACGCACGTCGCCACAACAAAGCGGTAATCGTCGCAACTCAGATGATGGAGTCGATGATCTCCAGCCCGATGCCGACCCGCGCTGAAGTCTCCGACGTGGCCAACGCCGTGCTCGACTACACCGACGCTGTGATGTTGTCCGCTGAAAGCGCTGCGGGTTCTTATCCTATCGAAGCCGTTCAGGCCATGGCCCGCATCTGTATCGGCGCTGAGAAGCACCCGACGGGTAAAACCTCCAGCCATCGCATCGGTCACTCGTTCACCCGTTGTGACGAAAGCATCGCGCTGGCCGCCATGTACACCGCCAACCACTTCCCGGGCGTTAAAGCGATCATTGCTCTGACTGAAAGCGGCTATACCCCGCTGATCATGTCTCGCATTCGCTCATCGGTGCCGATCTACGCGTTCTCCCCGCACCGCGGGACTCAGGCTCGCGCAGCAATGTTCCGTGGCGTTTACACCGTACCGTTCGACCCAGCCAACCTGCCACCAGGCCAGGTCAGCCAGTCTGCGGTAGACGAACTGCTCAAGCGCGGTCTCGTTGAGCAAGGCGATTGGGTCATCCTCACCAAGGGTGACAGCTACCACACCATCGGTGGCACCAATGGCATGAAAATCCTGCATGTAGGCGATCCACTGGTCTAAGACCGCCCGCGCAGTGAACAAAAGCCCCGACTCGCGAGAGCCGGGGCTTTTTTGTGTCTGGTGACCCAGGGTGAACCGCAGCGCATTTCTGAGAGACCCCGATGTCTATGGCACCGCGCTATCTCGCGGCAAACCTGGGCCTGTAGGACCGGATTCATCCGGGAGGACGGCATTCCAAGCGCCGATGATGTGGCGGATGTACTGGCCTCTTCCCGAATAAATTCGGTTCTGTGTGAGTCCAGTGTCCGGGACACAAGGCAATCTCGCGTTTGAATGCCTTATTCACGTCCCACAAACACGTCCGCCAGCACCTGATTACGCGGAATACCCACCAGATAAAGTCGCTTGGCGAAGGTCTCTACACTTTGAGGGCTGCCACAGACCAGCGCCAGGGTTTTGCGCGACAGCATGCGCAGGTCGGCTAGGGTCGCGTCCAGTTCATCAACCGTCGCCAGCTGCACTTGAACATTGCCATGGGCACCTGCCAACTCAGTCAGTTCGGTATGCAGGTAATGCTCACTGCCATCGCGTGCCAGATGAATAAGCCTGATCGGTCCTTGATGCTCCTGACGCAGCGCCTCTCGAAGCACGCCCCACAGCGGTCCGAGGCCGGTTCCGGCGCCCAAAAGTAGCAACGGCCGGTCCTGCCAGTCGGGATCGTATTGCAAAACACCGCCCCGCAACTCGCCGAGGCCAAGACGCTCGTCTACGCGCAAATGGCGAGCTACGTCGGCAAAAGCGCCCGGTTGACGGCAGTCGATATGAAACTCCAGAAAACGGTCTTCGCCCGGCAAGCTTGCCAGCGAATACGGCCGGGCAACACCGCCCTCAGTCCACAGCACCAGATGCTGTCCAGCCCGATAACGCAACGGTCGCTCCGGTTCAAGACGCAAACGCAGCACCGTAGCGCTGAGCCAGTCACACTCAGCGATCCGAGCAGGCATCCCGTCGCTCAGTGGATCAAACGCGTGAACCGTCAAATCCTCCATCACCCGACACTGGCAGGCCAGACGCCAGCCCTGCAGACGCTTGCCCGCATCCAGCGCCTCAGGCAACGCATCCGCGGGTTCGCCATCAATGCAGCGCACCAGACAGGCATGACAACTCCCTGCCCGGCAGCTATAGGGAACGCTGACGCCAGCCTGATTGAGGCTGTCGAGTAAATTGCTTCCTGCTTCGACCGTCCAGTGACGCTCGCCTACATGCAACTCAGGCATCAACGCTTTCCCAACCCGCCACACATCGATTACGCCCGCCCCGCTTGGCCCGATACAGCGCCTGATCTGCCCGGTGCAGGGCTTCATCCAGATTGTCACCACGTTGCAGCAAGGTCATGCCCACCGACAGGCTGAGATTTGAGCCAGGTAACGCCGCCAGCTCAACACGGCTGAATGACTCACGTACACGCTCACAGCAATCGACCAGTTGTTTTTCGTCACAGAGTGGTATCAACAACACGAACTCTTCTCCACCGTAGCGCGCCAGCACATCGCTCTCGCGCAGACAATCCTGAGCGCGAGCCGCAAAAGCCTGCAACACCTGGTCGCCAGCCGAATGGCCATGGTTATCGTTGATGCGCTTGAAGTGATCAAGGTCGATCAAGGCCAGACCGTGAGAAGTGTCGTCGTTCAGTTGATTCAATTCCCGGGCAGCCATGCGCAAAAAGTAGCGGCGATTATACAGCCCGGTGAGTTCATCGGTTGCAGCCAGCTCTTCAAGCTGAGCCATCATCCCGCGCAAGGTGTCCTGGTGGGCCTGCAAGGCGTAGCGACGCTGACGCATTCGCTGGCGCTGGGCATGCACGTAACCGGCAAAGAGGCTGAGCCATAGCAGCATCACGAACAGAGCACTGATCTGCAGCAATACGGTGCCCGGTTTTTGCAAGGCTCCATTGATGAATTCCCACGCATTGATGCCCGCGAAACTCAACAGCACGAGCAACGCACAGCGAGCGAAGACCATGGGTGTGAGCTGAAACAAACCGAACAGGAGGATCGGCGCATAGATGATCAGAAATATGCCTCGAGCCTCACCCAGACATGACAACAGCCAGGTCAGCCAACACAAGGCCAGCACGACCTGAAATTCAGTCAGGCTCGCATCACTGAAGCGCTGATTGAATCGGGTGAGGAAAACGATCAGTAAAACCAGTTGGCTAAGCAGCACCGAAACACAGGTGATCACCGCTACATGCAATGGCTGTTGCAGTTCCCCCGCGTAAATGGCCAGCCCGCTCAGTAACAAAACCAATACATAGGTCGCCACCGCCAAACCAAATCGCTTCAAAAAAATGGACTGTGTGGTCGGGGATATTTCCCGTTTGGTCATCGTGCTCAAAAAGGATTCCTTCCCGTAGTGGCACCAAGCCCAGAACTTTAGACTCGCGTCAGAAAGTTTCCAGCGACGGGGGATAAATACGTTCAAAAAGGTTCAATTGCAACTGATGTGGCGTAGCTCAAATACACGGATTACACCGGCTTGCGGTGGTGTCGGCTGACAACTCCCGCAGCAATAGGGATAAACCAGTCAGCGGACCAATCATGACAAGGCGCAAAACCGATGGATGGAGCAACGAGGTTGCGGGTTATACTGCCGCGCCTTTTTGTCGCAGCCAGCGATGCTGCCGTAGCCATGAGACATCGCAAGATGGCAGATGACTCAGACAATATTTTTGAATGTTCCCGTCCTAAACAGAGGAGCGCGCCCACATGACCGTGATCAAGCAAGACGACCTGATTCAGAGCGTAGCCGACGCCCTGCAATTCATTTCCTACTACCATCCGGTGGATTTCATTCAGGCCATGCACGAAGCGTATCTGCGCGAAGAGTCGCCTGCTGCCCGTGACTCCATGGCGCAGATCCTGATCAACTCGCGCATGTGTGCGACCGGTCATCGTCCGATCTGCCAGGACACCGGTATTGTTACCGTGTTCGTGCGCGTCGGTATGGACGTGCGTTGGGACGGGGCCACCATGGGCCTGGACGACATGATCAACGAAGGTGTGCGCCGCGCGTACAACCTGCCGGAAAACGTCCTGCGCGCCTCGATCCTGGCCGACCCGGCCGGGGCCCGCAAAAACACCAAGGACAACACCCCCGCCGTCATTCACTACTCCATCGTTCCGGGTAACACCGTGGAAGTGGACGTGGCAGCCAAAGGCGGCGGTTCGGAAAACAAATCGAAGATGGCGATGCTCAACCCGTCCGACTCGATCGTCGACTGGGTCCTGAAAACCGTTCCAACCATGGGTGCAGGCTGGTGTCCGCCTGGCATGCTTGGCATTGGTATCGGCGGTACTGCCGAGAAAGCCGCCGTCATGGCCAAGGAAGTGTTGATGGAATCCATCGACATCCACGAGTTGAAGAAGCGCGGCCCATCCAGTCGTATCGAAGAGATGCGTCTGGAGCTGTTCGAAAAGGTCAACCAACTGGGGATCGGCGCTCAGGGCCTGGGTGGTCTGACCACCGTGCTCGACGTGAAAATCATGGATTACCCGACTCACGCCGCTTCGCTGCCGGTGTGCATGATCCCTAACTGCGCCGCCACCCGTCACGCGCACTTCGTGCTTGATGGTTCCGGCCCGGCCTCGCTGGAAGCGCCACCGCTGGACGCCTACCCGGAAATCGTCTGGGAAGCCGGCCCGTCAGCGCGCCGCGTCAATCTCGACACCCTGACCCCGGAAGACGTGCAAAGCTGGAAGCCGGGCGAAACTGTACTGCTCAACGGCAAAATGCTCACCGGTCGCGATGCAGCGCATAAGCGCATGGTCGAGATGCTTAACAAGGGCGAAAGCCTGCCGGTTGATCTCAAGGGTCGCTTTATCTACTACGTCGGCCCGGTTGATCCGGTGCGTGAAGAAGTCGTCGGTCCGGCTGGCCCGACCACCGCGACCCGTATGGACAAATTCACCCGGCAGATCCTTGATCAAACCGGTCTGCTGGGCATGATCGGCAAATCCGAACGCGGCCCGAGCGCTATCGAAGCGATCAAGGACCACAAAGCCGTGTACCTGATGGCGGTCGGCGGAGCGGCCTATCTGGTGGCGCAGGCGATCAAAAAGTCGAAAGTCGTGGCCTTTGCCGAACTGGGCATGGAAGCGATCTACGAGTTCGAAGTCAAAGACATGCCGGTTACCGTTGCCGTCGACAGCAAGGGCGAATCCGTACACGTCACCGGGCCGCAGATCTGGCAGAAAAAGATCAGCGACAGTTTGGCGGTAGAAGTGCAGTAAGCACGTCGGCTTCAATAAAAAACCCGCAGAGATGCGGGTTTTTTATTGGCGTTCGAGGGCTACTGTAGGAGCTGCCGAAGGCTGCGAAGCATTCATCCTGACACACCGCCATCGCAGCCTTCGGCAGCTCCTACAGGGTCCAATGTTTTCTGCGCGACAGCGCGGTGGCATTAACACCTTCAAGCATTCGAAAGCCGACTCACACTGGTGATCTGCCCACTCCAGATCATTTCGTAATGCGCGGTCTGAACAATCGACTTCACATGCCTGGGCGTCATCAATGCCCAGCAATGATTGCCCGGTGATCGAACCGAGTTGTAGCGCAGGCTTGGGCACGCTGCCCGCTTGGCTGCATGGCCCAACTGGCGAGCAGTGGAATAATCTTCAGGATCGTAAATGGGGTCTGAAAGTGGCAGCCCGGTAGCATCGCGATTGGCCACTTCATCGAAGGTGCAGACCAGACCACGAAACAGGAAACGCTCGTAGTTGAGCCCGGCCACTTTCGACCAATACCTGTTCTGGTGATGGCGCACCTCCGCGATAGCGGTTTCCATCACATCGGCCAGATACAACACTCCGAAATCCCCCGAACTGAAACGCGAGCCGCCCGGATTGACGTGGGTGAACGGCCCTACCGCGTAAGAACAGCCTGGAATGCCGAATGGGATCTCGGCGACGGGGATCAACGCAATGCGCCCGACTTCATTCTGCAAACGGGGATTGGTCAATGCCTGCAACTGGTATAACGCCTCAAACTCGGCGGCATCGGCAACATCATCGAACAGATCTATGGGCGGGAATCTGGAATTGACCAATCGATATGCCCGCTGCTCTTGCTCGGCAAGAAGTGGCAGGCTGTCAAGCATCACCACTGTGCACCCCGAAGTGCGTCAACGCGGCGGAAGGTTTCATACAACGAGACAATGTCGCCTTGAGCCATGATGTCCAGCGGCTTGCGACCATTGAAGAACTCATTGTCGTTGTCCATCGACGGGAAGCCGTACACGTTGTCCGGGTTGTCGAAGACCGTGCGCAACGCCGCGTGAATATTCAGTACGAAGCTGATGCGGTGCATCTGATCCATGTCCAGCCCGACTGACCATTCGGAGCTGGTCTGCTTGGCACGGGTGTAGGTGCTACGGGAGATACGCAGAATTCGACACGCCTGCTCACTGGACGCATCCCACTTATCAAGAATACGCAGTGCAGTGCGCAAGCCGGACACGCATTGTTCTTTGGAAAGAGGCTGGATTTGTGGGACGGCGGACATGAGAAACACCTTTTGCATCTGCAGACTCAAACATTATCAATAAGAGTCTATAGATGCAAATCGATTTCTACGCCGTGCGCCGCTTCCACAGGTAATGCATCCGCAGTTAAAGCCATGTTGACCCAAGACGTCAGCTCCAATGCAGCTCAAAAAAGCTGACACAACCTCATCGTGCTGCAAACACAAACCTTTGTGGGAGCCGGGCTTGCCCGCGATGCATGAGACGTAGCCCGAAGACATACCGCGTTATCGTTTATCGCGAGCACTGTGGATCGCCACCCCGGTCACTCCCACAGGTCCAATGCTTGCTTTGCGACAGCGCTGTGTCGGGCACTAGGCGATCTCGGACAAAGACTGCGTTCGACTCGATTTCCGCGAAATCGCAGGACATATCCTCTTTACTCGAAGGAAATTTCCGAGAGTGCCCTGAGCGCATTGCGCGCCTGATTCAAGATCTCTAGGGTGCGCCGGTCGCTGCAAAATCAGCGATCAGGTTTGGTAGACCTGAGTATCCTGGGCGCGGTGCGCCACCTTTTGCGAGGCGCATTTTTTCGGCCTATGTTTATGGTGGCCGCGCGCTTGGCGTCTTCGGATGCACCGGGTTTGCCTAGGTTTACCGGTCTACCACTTGCGTGCGGCCGCCACCTTTATCGTTGGTAGCGATAGGAGCGGCTCCTTATAAAAATCTGGGAACTGCTAAATGCTCAAACAAAACAATGCTGACTCACCCCTCTTCACCATCAACGAAACAGTCAATCAGCAACAAGCGCTCAACTACGCGTCTGACCTGCTGCGCTGCATCATCACGACCGCTTACGAATCAGGCGACAATGCCAAAGGCACCAGCCGTGATCTGGCATTCTCGGTTGTACACATGGCAGAAATCGCCAAGGCCATGGTGGATCGGTCTATCGACTGTCGGTGACGAATCTGAACACCCCATAGCCGAGACTAACGCGCACCCGTGGGACCAGCTTTAGCCGGGAAGAGGCCAGTATATTCACCACATCTTTATCGTCAGAAATACCGCCTTCCCGGCTAAAGCCGGTCCCACGTCAGTTACGCCGATCAAGCAGGTTCACCACCAGCCGGTCAACCCAACCCCAAAGCCGCTGTTTGACCCGGCTCCACAAAGGTCGGGCCTTCCATTCAGCCAGGGTGATTTGCTTGCTTACGGCAAAGTCTTTTTCGAAGCTCGCGACTACATCCTTGGTCAGGCCAACGTCGAGAGCCTCCAGGTTGGCTTCCAGGTTGAAGCGCAGGTTCCAGTGATCGAAATTGCATGAGCCAATGCTGACCCAGTCATCGATCAGCACCATTTTCAAATGCAGGAAGCACGGCTGGTACTCGAAGATTTTCACGCCCGCACGCAGTAAGCGCGGGTAGTAGCGATGCCCTGCGTAGCGCACTGAAGGATGATCGGTGCGCGGTCCAGTGAGGAGCAAGCGGACATCAATGCCTTGGGAGGCTGCCTTGCGCAATGAACGGCGGACTTTCCAGGTAGGCAGAAAATACGGCGTCGCCAGCCATATACGTTTGTGACCGCTATTCAGCGCCCGCACCAACGATTGCAGAATGTCACGGTGCTGGCGGGAATCCGCATAGGCAACACGGCCCAATCCGTGACCCGACACAGGCACCTTCGGCAGGCGTGGCAAGCCGAAATTCTCGGCGGGGCGCCATGCGGTGCGACGAGGGTTGGCGTGAAACTGGCGGTCGAACAATGCTTGCCAGTCGATAACCAACGGTCCGGTGATTTCCACCATCACTTCATGCCACTCGCTGACGTCCTCGGCAGGCTGCCAGAACTCATCGGTAACGCCCGTACCGCCAACCACCGCGAGCTTTTTGTCCACCAATAACAACTTGCGGTGGTCGCGGTAGAAGTTGCGCACACCGCGCCGCCAATTGATGCGGTTGTAAAAGCGCAGAATCACGCCCGCATCGGTCAGGCGTTTACGCAGCCCCAGGGTGAAGGCCTGTGCACCAAAGTCATCGAACAGGCAGCGCACGATCACGCCGCGTTGAGCCGCATCTACCAAGGCGCGCACCACCGCCTCGGCGCAAGCGCCCGCCTCGACCAGATAGAGCTCCAGCTCGACTTGCTGCTGAGCGCCGTCAATGGCAGCGATCATGCGCGGAAAGAACGCCGGGCCGTCGATCAACAACTGAAACTGGTTATTCTCACGCCACGGAAAAATCGCTCCGGCCATACTCAGCGCGCCGTGAAGATCAAGACGGCACCCACCGGCACGGCGAGACTGACCGCAGACAAGCCGGCCGCATTGCGCAATGTCGTGAAGCCGGGCACCAGATCAAAATCCTGTGCATTGACCACCAACGGCTCAAGGGTCACGACTTGAAAACGTCGTTCATCAAGACGCGTGGCAAGCAGTTCGGCTCGATAGCTGTGGGATTTGCCATGCAGTTGCACCACCAACGGCAGGCGCAACTCCAGCTGCGCTCCGGGTGCCAGATCATTGATCGGGCCCAGGTCGAGCTGCGCGTTGATTTTCGCTCTGGGAAATTTCGCGACGTTAAAGACTTGCTCACGAATACGCTCATCGCGCAGGGCAATGCCGGTGCTGACCGACTCCAGCTCGACTTCAAGCTCGGCCGCGCCTTTACGATCAACTTTCCCGTGCAAGGTCAAAAAGCGATGCACTTCAGCGATATCGGCGTTTTTGGTGGAGGTGAACGACAGCCGTGAGGATTCGTTATCCAGATACCAGTTCGCCTGAGCGGGCAACGCTGTCAGCGCCAGCAAGGCCAGCAGCAGGCGGGTTGTGATGGGCATGCAAACTCCAGATGCGCATTAAGGGGCAACCGTACCGCCTGTCTGACCGCTAGCAAACTGCTACGTTCGCATCCGGGTTTTCAAGGCGTTGACGGTAGCAAGCGACAGCCTTGTCGCTCGCCCTGCCAGCTCGCCACATTACTGCGGCCAAGACCTTCGGCAGTTACCCGCTTATTCGCCGCGTCGTCGAGCAAGCTGCTCGGTACGTACTGTTTCACGTAACCACGGCAATACTCGGCGGAATTAAGCATGACGTAGCGACAGGAGCAATACTCTTTGGCGGTATAAGCGCTGATGATGCTTGGGAACGCCGCCAATGCGACGCGGTTTTGCCAGATCACCCCACCCATTACCACCGCCATCAATAACAACAGACTGCTGAATGGACGTCGACGAATAAAGCCGGTAATCATTGCTCTCCCCCTATTGAAATGCGTTTTCTGTAGGAGCTCACCGAGGTTACGAGGCCAGCGATCACGGCTTACCTGACACTCCGTCATCGCTGGCCTCGTAACCTCGGTGAGCTCCTACAGATCCCATGTCTACTGCGCGACGGCGGCAGGCCCCTCTTTGCCGAACGCCGCGATTGTCAACTTGAGCAATTGATCATGGGAATAACTGCCGTCCCGATCATCGGCATAACGCACGATCACCAGCCCGGCACTGGGCATCACATACAACGCCTGCCCCCAATGCCCCAGCGCCGCGAAGGTGTCAGCGGGCGCATCGGGCCATGGGCCTTTTTCTCCGTTCGCGGCGCGATTGAGCCACCACTGACCGCCAGATACTTCGGCGTCGGGTTGTGAATTGGCAAAGGGAGTCAGAACAAAGTCGATCCAGGTTTTGGGCACTAGCTGTCGGTCATTCCACCGCCCCCCATGCTGCATCAGCACACCGATGCGGGCCAGATCCTGTGCTGTCATGTAGGCATAGGAAGAACCGACAAACGTGCCGTTGGCATCGGTTTCCCAGACGGCGCTGCGAATGCCCAGCGGCTCGAACAGCGCTGACCACGGATAGTCCGCATAGGCCTTTTCCCCGACCATGCCTTTCAGCGCAGCCGACAGGACGTTGCTGTCGCCACTGGAATACAGGAACGACGAACCCGGTGGATGAGCGCTGCGATGCTCGGCCGTAAAGCGCGCCATGTCGTCCCGGCCACGGGTGTAAAGCATGGCGACCACCGAGGAATTAAGCGGGGCGTATTCGTAGTCCTCCTGCCAATCAAGCCCGGAGGTCCACTGCATCAGATGTCTGATCGTGATATCGGGGTGAGCACGAAACGGCGGATAGAATTTAGCTGCCGGGTCATCCAGCGCAAAGCGCCCTTCGCCGAATGCTACGCCCAGCACCGTTGCCATGATGCTTTTACTGATTGACCAGGTCAGGTGCGGCGTCTGGGCGGTCGTCACTCCGCCATAGCGTTCGTACAGCACCTGACCGTCGCGCATCACCAATAAGGCGTCGGTGCGAATGCCTTCACGGGTTTCGTCGTTGCGAGTCGGAAAAGCGTAATTCTCAAGGTCCTGGAGCGCGTTGGCGTTCGCGTTGAGGACAACAAATAGCAGAAACAACCAGGCGAGTCGCATGGGGTGTATCTCGAATGTGGACCGCCGGACTGTAGCAGTGAGTTGTGACAAATATTCAGACAGAGCAGATTCCAGGTAGGAGCCAACTTGTTGGCGAGAGGGGTTCACGCGGTGAATCAGATCTGACGCCTCGCAAACAAGTTCGCTCCTACCGAGGCAGTCAGACAGAGCAGATTTCCACGCAGGAGCCAACTTGTTGGCGAGAGGGGTTTACGCGGTGAGTCAGGTCTGACGCCTCGCGAACACGTTCGCGCCTACCAAGGCAGTCAGACAGAGCAGACTTCCAGGTAGGAGCCAACTTGTTGGCGAGAGGGGTTTACGCGGTGAGTCAGGTCTGACGCCTCGCGAACACGTTCGCTCCTACCGAGGCAGTCAGACAGAGCAGATTTCCAGGTAGGAACCAACTTGTTGGCGAGAGGGGTTTACGCGGTGAATCAGATCTGACGCCTCGCGAACAAGTTCGCTCCTACCGAGGCAGTCAGACAGAGCAGATTTCCGGGGTAGGAGCCAACTTGTTGGCGAGAGGATTTTCCGCGGTGAGTCAGGCCTGACGCCTCGCGAACAAGTTCGCTCCTACCGAGGCAGTCAGACAGAGCAGATTTCCAGGTAGGAGCCAACTTGTTGGCGAGAGGGGTTTACGCGGTGAGTCAGGTCTGACGCCTCGTGAACAAGTTCGCGCCTACCGAGGCAGTCAGTCAGACAGAGCAGATTTCCACGCAGGAGCCAACTTGTTGGCGAGTGGGGTTTACGCGGTGATTCAGGTCTGACGCCTCGCGAACAAGTTCGCTCCTACCTAGGCAGTCAGTCAGAGCAGATTTCCACGCAGGAGCCAACTTGTTGGCGAGAGGGGTTTACGCGGTGAGTCAGGTCTGACGCCTCGCGAACAAGTTCGCGCCTACCGAGGCAGTCAGGCCAGAGCAGATTTCCAGGTAGGAACCAACTTGTTGGCGAGAGGGGTTACGCGGTGATTCAGGTCTGACGCCTCGCGAACAAGTTCGCTCCTACCGAGGCAGTCAGGCCAGAGCAGATTTCCAGGTAGGAACCAACTTGTTGGCGAGAGGGATTACGCGGTGATTCAGGTCTGACGCCTCGCGAACAAGTTCGCTCCTACCGAGGCAGTCAGTCAGAGCAGATTTCCAAGCAGGAGCCAACTTGTTGGCGAGAGGAGTTTACGCGGTGAGTCAGATCTGACGCCTCGCGAACAAGTTCGCTCCTACCGAGGCAGTCAGGCCAGAGCAGATTCCAGGTAGGAGCCAACTTGTTGGCGAGAGGGGGTTACGCGGTGAGTCAGGTCTGACGCCTCGTGAACAAGTTCGCGCCTACCGAGGCAGTCAGTCAGACAGAGCAGATTTCCAGGTAGGAGCCAACTTGTTGGCGAGAGGGGTTTACGCGGTGAATCAGGCCTGACGCCTCGCGAACAAGTTCGCTCCTACCGAGGCAGTCAGACAGAGCAGATTTCCAGGTAGGAGCCAACTTGTTGGCGAGAGCGGTTTACGCGGTGAGTCAGATCTGACCCTCGCGAACGAGTTCGCTCCTACCGAGGCAGTCAGGCCAGAGCAGATTTCAGGGTAGGAGCCAACTTGTTGGCTAGAGCGTTTCACGCGGTGAGTCAGGTCTGACGCCTCGCGAACAAGTTCGCTCCTACCGAGGCACCCGTCACACAACCATCACCAAACCTTCATGGTCATGACATCGCCTCTCCTTAGCCTGAGTTTGTAAAGCAGCGCCAGGCCATTACAGCCATCGCCCGCACTTGCAGGGCAGGCTAACGGAGACTTCGCATGACTCAGATCGCCCGCATTCGCGACACAGCATCCGACCGCCGCCTTCAGGCAGAACGTCTGACCGGCAGCAACGCCTTGCAGGAAGCACAGGCCCTGCGCTTCAGTGTGTTCAGTGGTGAATTCAACGCAAAACTCAAAGGCGCTGACCAAGGCCTGGACATGGACGATTACGATGTGCACTGCTCGCACATCGGCGTGCGTGACCTGAACACCGGCAAGCTGGTCGCTACCACGCGCTTGCTGGACCACAAGGCCGCCAACTCCATCGGCCGCTTCTACAGCGAAGAAGAATTCGCCCTGCATGGCCTTGGCCATCTGCAAGGTCCGATCCTTGAATTGGGCCGTACCTGTGTGGACCCGGACTACCGCAACGGCGGCACCATCGCGGTACTGTGGAGCGAGTTGGCCGAGATCCTCAACGAAGGTGCCTACAACTACCTGATGGGCTGCGCGAGCATCCCGATGCAGGACGGCGGCATTCAGGCCCACGCGATCATGCAACGCCTGCGCGAACGGTATCTGTGTACGGAAAACCTGCGCGCCGAGCCGAAAAACCCGCTGCCAGCCCTGGATCTGCCCAACAACGTGATCTGCGAAATGCCGCCCCTGCTTAAAGCCTACATGCGCCTGGGTGCCAAGATCTGCGGCGAGCCGTGCTGGGACGAAGACTTTCAGGTCGCTGACGTATTCATCCTGCTCAAACGTGACGAACTGTGCCCGCGTTACGCCCGCCACTTCAAGGCAGCAGTGTAATGAGCCGCTTGCGTAGCTACGCCCGAGTCGCACGGGTGCTGCTGGTGATTGCGTTGGGGCTGACCATTGCCGGCACGTTCGCCTGTATGGAGCGCATGAAAATCGGCAATTCCATGGCCCGGCGTCAGCGCTGGAGCCGATGGTTCATGGCGCGCCTGACAGCTGCCCTGCCGTTTCGGGTGACCGTCAGCGGCGAGCTTCCACGTCAGCCGATGCTCTGGGTCAGCAATCACGTGTCCTGGACCGACATTCCGCTGCTGGGCATGTTGGCCCCGCTGTCGTTTCTGTCCAAAGCCGAGGTGCGCACATGGCCGGTGGCGGGTTGGCTGGCCCTGAAAGCCGGCACGCTGTTCATCCGCCGCGGCTCGGGTGACAGCAAGCTGATCCAGAAGCAGATGGGTAATCACTTGCAGCAGAACAACGCGCTGGTGATCTTCCCTGAAGGCACTACCACCGACGGTACTGGCCTGCGTACATTTCATGGTCGCCTGATGTCGAGTGCGATTGATAGCGGGGTATTGCTGCAACCGGTGGCGATTCAGTATTCACGCAATGGCCAGCCAGACCCTATCGCGCCCTTCATCGGTGACGACGATTTGCTCTCGCACCTGCGCCGCCTGTTCGCCAATGAACAAGGCGACGTGCATATCCAGTTACTGACGCCGATTACCACCGAGGGCAAGGAACGCGCTGCACTGGCTTATGAAGCGCAGCAAGCGGTGCAGATCGCGCTGTTTGGCGAGCCGCCCGCCGCGGCTGAGCCTTTGGTTACCAAAGGCGCCGAAGCAGTGTCTGACGCTCAGACCGCCGAGAGCCCGCGCTCGGCCAGGGCGGCCTGAGAGAAATCCTGCAAGATCGGGTAGAACTCGGCAAAGTCCGCGCTCAAGGGTTGGTAGAGGTCACGCAGTTCCTGCATGGCACCCGCCAACCCTTGTGGCCGTGACAAACGACGCGAAATGCCCGCCAATACTTGCTCCAGCACGGCAAATTCCCGATATGAACCCAGCCAGTCGTGAGCGGCCATATGCGGCGCAATCCGCGCCAGTCGCTCGGGCAACTCTGGCTCTGCGGCCAACACGCCGTAAACCTTGCGCGTGAATGCCGAGAGCGGCACCTCAGCGTAATGCGCCCAGTCCCGGGCCAGGCAATGATCAAAAAACACGTCCAGTACAATGCCCGCGTAACGTCTCCGCTCGGACGGAAAGCGGGCAATCGCTTGTTTGATCAGCGGGTGACTGTCGGTGAATGCGTCAATGCTGCGATGCAACTGGATAGCCTGCGCCAGATCATCGGGAAAGCGCCCGGCCACAGGACCTTTGACGAAATCGCCATACAGACTGCCAAGAAGTTGTGCCGGACGTTGGCCGCCCAGATGCAGATGTGCGAGATAGTTCATGGCGCCCAGCGTACGCCGAATTGAGCCTCCCGCCTATATCGATATAACCCGATATAGCGTTTCTCACTATTCTCAGTAGAAAATCATATTTGTATATCGCGAAATACAAATATAAAGTTCGCCCCATCGCGATATAGCGTTAAACCCATATTGAGAACGACATGCCTATCGACCTCGACGAAATAATAAAAGCCCTGGCCCACCCTGTTCGCCGGGAGATTCTTGTCTGGCTGAAGGACCCGCAAAGTTGTTTTCCGGACCAGACCCACTCGACGGAAAACGGTGTTTGCGCGGGTCAGATCGATCAGCGCACCGGGCTTTCGCAATCCACGGTTTCTGCCCACCTGGCCACCCTGCAACGCGCTGGCCTGATCACCAGCAAGAAGGTTGGGCAATGGAGCTTTTTCAGGCGCAACGAAGAGGTGATTGCGGCCTTTGTCGATGCGCTGCTGCTGGAGTTGGGTCCGCCGTCCTGAATCTATTTCGATGGAAAAAATTCCCTGTAGGAGCTGCCGAAGGCTGCGAAAGCTTTCTGTCTGAACCACCGAGAATCGCAGCCTTCGGCAGCTCCTACAGGATTAACGAAACCTTTATTAACAGGAGACGCCCAGTGCCTCTTTCACTGTTTATTCTGGCGCTCAGCGCCTTCGCCATCGGGACCACCGAGTTCGTCATCATGGGCTTGCTGCCCGAAGTCGCTGCCGATCTGGGGGTTTCCATTCCCGGTGCGGGCTGGCTGGTAACCGGCTACGCGCTGGGCGTCGCGATCGGTGCGCCGTTCATGGCCATGGCCACCGCCAGGCTGCCGCGCAAGGCTGCGCTGGTCACGCTAATGGGCATCTTCATTGTCGGTAATCTGCTGTGCGCCATCGCCGCCGATTACAACGTGCTGATGTTCGCCCGTGTCGTGACTGCGCTGTGCCACGGTGCCTTCTTCGGTATCGGTTCGGTGGTTGCTGCGGGCCTGGTGCCTGCCAATCGTCGTGCTTCGGCCGTTGCGTTGATGTTCACGGGGCTGACCCTGGCCAACGTGCTCGGCGTGCCGTTGGGCACTGCGCTAGGCCAGTACGCTGGCTGGCGCTCGACCTTCTGGGCCGTCACCGTCATCGGTGTGATTGCATTGATCGGCCTGATCCGCTTCCTGCCGACCAACCGCGAAGAGCTGAAACTCGACATGCGCGCCGAGCTCGCCTCGCTCAAAGGCGCAGGCATCTGGCTGTCGCTGAGCATGACCGCGCTGTTTTCGGCCTCGATGTTCACCCTGTTCACTTACGTCGCGCCACTGCTGGGCGAAGTGACCGGTGTATCGCCAAACGGCATTACCTGGACCCTGCTGCTGATCGGCCTGGGCCTGACCGTGGGCAACGTGATCGGCGGCAAGCTGGCTGACCGGCGTCTGGCCGCGACGCTGATTGGCGTGTTCATTGCCATGGCTGTGATCTCCACCGCCTTGAGCTGGACCAGCGTCGCGCTGATCCCGACCGAAATCACCTTGTTCCTCTGGGCCACCGCCGCGTTCGCTGCCGTACCTGCCTTGCAGATCAACGTCGTGACCTTCGGCAAGGCCGCGCCAAATCTGGTGTCGACCCTGAACATCGGAGCGTTCAACGTCGGCAACGCGCTGGGCGCCTGGGTCGGCGGCAGCGTTATCGCCCATGGCCTGGGCCTGACCAGCGTGCCTTTGGCGGCTGGCGCACTGGCGATACTCGCGCTGATCGTGACCTTGATTACTTTCCGCCAGGGCGGCAACGCCGAGCTGGCTCCCGCTACCCACTGATTGATCAATTCATGAGGACTTACACATGACCACTATCTTTGACCCGATCACCATGGGCGACCTGCAACTCGCCAACCGTATCATCATGGCACCGCTGACCCGCTGCCGCGCCGATGAAGGCCGTGTGCCGAACGCGATGATGGCCGAGTATTACGTACAGCGTGCATCGGCAGGTCTGATCATCAGCGAAGCCACTTCAGTCACGCCCATGGGCGTCGGCTATCCGGATACTCCGGGCATCTGGTCCAGCGATCAGGTCCGTGGCTGGAGCAACATCACCAAGGCCGTTCACGGTGCAGGCGGCAAGATCGTTCTGCAACTGTGGCACGTCGGGCGTATTTCTCACCCGTCGTACCTGAACGGTGAAACCCCGGTTGCGCCAAGCGCAATCAAACCTGAAGGCCATGTCAGCCTGGTTCGTCCGCTGTCTGACTACGTCACGCCGCGCGCGCTGGAACTGGCAGAAATCGCTGACGTGGTAGAGGCCTATCGTACCGGCGCAGAAAACGCCAAGGCCGCTGGCTTTGATGGCGTGGAAATCCATGGTGCCAACGGTTATCTGCTGGATCAGTTCCTGCAAAGCAGCACTAACCAGCGTACTGACCAATACGGCGGCTCTCTGGAAAACCGTGCACGCCTGATGCTGGAAGTGGTCGATGCGGCGATTGACGTCTGGGGCGCGGGTCGTGTGGGCCTGCATCTGGCACCGCGCGCCGACTCCCATGACATGGGTGACGACAATCTGGCCGAGACTTTCGGCTACGTGGCAGCCGAGATGGGTAAACGTGGCATCGCGTTCATCTGCTCTCGCGAGCGTGAGGCTGGCGACAGCATTGGTCCGCAATTGAAAAAGGCTTTCGGCGGGGCTTACATCGCGAACGAGAAATTCACCAAGGACAGCGCCAACACATGGCTGGCCAATGGCTCAGCGGATGCGGTGGCGTTCGGCGTGCCGTTCATTGCCAACCCAGACCTGCCAGCGCGCTTGAAGCAGGATGCACCGCTGAACACCCCCCATCCGGAAACGTTCTACGCCCAAGGGCCAGTGGGTTATATCGATTACCCGGCGTTGTAATACATCCGTAGAAGGCAACTTGTTGGCGAGGCTTTGGACCTGAACACTCAGGAAGATCGCCTCGCGAACAAGTTCGCTCCTACCGGGGGATATGACTATTACCGGCGTGCATTCACCTGCTGGGACAGATTCTGAATCTGGCTCTGCAGCGTGTTGATGTTGCGGGTCATCTGCGCACGGAAAGCATCGAATTCAGCCGTGTTGTTGCTGGCTGCTGCTGGAGCCGGACGGTTTTCCTGTTCGCTTTTGAGCACGATCAGATCCTGCTCAAGGCGCTCAATGGTCGCTGTCGGATTGCCCTGTTTCTTCAGTGCGGCAACATCGGTGCTGAGGCTTTTCAGTTGGGTGTCAACTTTTTCCAGATCACCTTGAGCCGCTTTATGATCCGGAATGGAAGCCTTCACCGCCGCCAGCTCAGTAGTAACGGTTTTAAGCTGTTCCTGCAGTTGCGCATTGCTCGTCTGTAGCTGCGTCGCCTGAGTCGTAATCTGCTCCAGGCGCTGCTGCAACTGGCTCTGCTGTCCGGTTGCGCCTTCCTGCTGCTTGTCCTGATCAGCCAACTGGTCTTCTATCAGCTTGATGCGTTGCTTGAGCGCCACCCCGTCTACCGCCACCGATTCTGTCGCAACGACCTTGCCGGAGATGTCCTGCAAACGGCCGGCAGCTTCTTCACTGATGCGTGCGAAGCTTTCCTGGGTCGCCACCAGTTGCTGCTCCATCAGCGATATCTGCTGAAAGCTCCACCAGCCCAGCCCGCAGAAGGCAATGAACAACGCGCCCACCAGGGCCCAAAGCGGTCCGGTGCTCGGCCCTTTTACTTTCACCACGGGTGTATCCCGGGAATACACCGTTGTGCGTTTGCGTGCCGCAGTAGTCGGCGCGAAATCGTCGTCATCGTCCTTGGCGCTGAGATTCGGAACGTCATCGACGTCGTCGTAAGGATCGTTACGCATGAGTAACCCTGTGTAGAACCGTGATGAAAACTGCTTGAAGTTCGCGAGTATAACCGCTGAGGCCGCAGCCTAAAGTGCTCACCTGCTTTGTTGCGTTTGCCACCAGTCGCAAAACTCATCCAGCGCCGCCCACAGGCTGACTTGCGGGTCGTAGTCCAGATAATGCCGGGCGCGGCTGATATCCAGGGTGAAATCCTTGCTCATGACCTGCACGCCCAACCGCGACAAGGTTGGCTCCGGGCGACCCGGCCAGAGCATGCACGCCGCTTCGTTGAGCGCGGCGGCCGAGTAAGCAAGGCCGACAGATCGATACCGCGTGACCTGGGGCAATTGCATGCGACGCATCACGTAGTTCACGGCATCCCAGACCGGCACCGGCGTTCCGTTGCTGATGTTGTAGGCCTTACCCAGCGCCGACCTGTCAGCCAGCAGACTGCTGATCAGGGCCTGGTTGAGGTTGTGCACACTGGTGAAATCCACCTTGTTCAAACCATTGCCGACAATCGACAGACGCTTCTTGCGCTGCATGTGCAGCAGCCGCGGGAAGATGCTGGTGTCGCCCGCTCCTGTCACGAAACGCGGGCGCAGGGCGATCACTTCCAGTCCGAACTCTTCCGCGCCAAACACCTTCTGCTCAGCCAGGTATTTGCTGGCGGCGTAGTGATTGTTGAAGCGCTTGGGCACCTGTTCTTCTTTAAGGTCCAGATGCGAGTAACCGTCGAAATAGATTGAAGGCGACGACAAATGGACCAGCCTTCTGACCCTTTGTTTCAGACAGGCCTCAACGATGTTTTCGGTGACCTGCACGTTACCTTGCATGAAATCCTGCTTGCGCCCCCAAACGCCCACTGAACCGGCGCAATGCACGACAGCTTCAACGTCGTCACACAGCACTCGGACCAGGTCAGGATTGATCAAGTCACCCTGGATGAATTCAGCGCCGCGCTTGACCAGATGCGCAACACCTTCGGCACGTCGGCCATTGACCCGCACGCTAAAGCCCTGCTCCAGGGCGAACCGCGCAAAGCGTCCGCCAATAAAGCCGCTTGCGCCGGTGACCAGAATCTTCATTTACCGCTCCGTTAGAATTTCGTTTTGCGCTTGCTGAACAATGCATTGCCACCTGATTGATGGTGATACTTGTAGGAGCTGCCGAAGGCTGCGAAAGCATTTGTCCTGACACACTGCCATTCGTAGCCTTCGGCAACTCATACAAAAGCACTAATTGACGCTCACTTCGTCTGCAGCGGCACCAGCCACTGCCCCGCCTGCTGCGCCAGATGCTCCGTCAATCGGGTCAACAACTGCCCGCCATTGCGCCAATGATGCCAGTACAACGGCACGTCCACCGGTTTGTCTGCTGCAAACTCCACCAGCGAGCCGCGCTGCAGTTGTTCGCGTACCTGTATTTCCGGAACCAGCCCCCAGGCCACTCCCGCTTCGGTCATGCGTAAAAAGCCTTCGGCCGATGGGCACACATGATGCTCGAACCCGCCCTCGATCCCTAGTGAAGCCAGATAGCGGTGCTGCAAAAAATCATCCGGGCCGAACACCAGTGCTGGAACGCGGGCGAGTTTTTTCGCCTCGAAACCTTCGGAAAAGTGGCGGGCGATGAATGCCGGACTGGCGAGGCCACGGTAGCGCATCGCGCCCAATAACAGACTGCGGGCCCCGGCAACCGGCCGTTCGCTGGCACACAAACAGGCCGCAACATCGCCTGCACGCATGCGCTTGAGGCCCACGTCCTGATCTTCGACGACCAGATCCAGCAACAGATTGTTCTGCGCGCAAAAGTCGCCAATCGCATCGGCCCACCACGTCGCCAGACTGTCGGCATTCAACGCGATACGCAGGCGCTCCGGCATGCCCTCTTCGTCCAGCGCAGGCACCTGACTTTGCAGATCACGCTCCAGCAGCCGCACTTGCTGCACATGGTTGAGCAGACGACGCCCAATCTCAGTCGGGCTCGGCGGAGTGGCGCGAACCAGAACCGGCTGCCCTACGCGCGCCTCCAGCAGTTTTATCCGCTGGGACACCGCTGACTGAGACAAACCCAGTACTTGAGCTGCGCGCTCAAAACCGGCTTGTTCGATCACGGCTGCCAGCGCTGAAAGCAGTTTGTAGTCAAACATCACTTTTCCTAATGTGCGATCAGCAAGATTGGTTTTTCTTATACAGCGTCGGCCCCCACAATCGCCACACAAACCTGCCGGACAGGCAGATTATTCAGTGTGTGGAGCCTATTTTCATGTGGCAAAGTTATCTCAACGGGCTGTTGGTGGCGGGCGGTTTGATCATGGCAATCGGTACTCAGAATGCTTTTGTTCTGGCGCAGAGCCTGCGGCGTGAACATCATTTGCCGGTAGCGATGGTGTGTATTGTCTGCGATGCGATCCTGATTGCAGCCGGTGTATTTGGCCTGGCCAATCTGCTGGCGCAAAACCCGACCTTGCTGGCGATTGCTCGTTGGGGCGGCGTCGTGTTCTTACTCTGGTACGGCAGCCTTGCGTTGCGCCGGGCCTGCTCCAGCCAGAGCCTGGAAAAGAGTGAAGTCGTTGGCCTGCGCTCGCGCCGGGCAGTCCTGCTGAGCGCCCTGGCAGTGACCCTGCTCAACCCCCATGTTTATCTCGATACGGTTTTGCTGGTTGGCTCCCTTGGCGCTCAGCAAAGTGTGCCGGAGGCTTATGTGGTGGGCGCAGCCAGTGCGTCACTGTTGTGGTTCAGCACCCTGGCGCTCGGCGCGGCATGGCTGGCTCCATGGCTGGCGCGTCCGGCCACCTGGCGACTGCTTGACCTGATGGTCGCGGTGATGATGTTCAGTGTTGCGGTGCAGTTGATCAGGGCTGCGTAAATCAGAACACTTAATACAAAAATCTGTGGGAGCCGAGCTTGCTCGCGATAAACGACCACACGGTTTGCCTGCGAGCGGCGACACATGTATCGCGGGCAAGCACCGCTCCCACAAGGTCGTGTTTGCAGCGCAACAGCGCGGTGTCGAAGAAAAAAGCGATCTTACTCAGGAGATCGTTCCCATTAGTCAAAACCTCTGGAACCTCTATCCCACACAGTTGTTGCGTGGTTAACGGGCAGACCCGGTGCTATGATCCTGACCCTGCGCCGCAAAGAGTACAAACTCGCCGGTGCATGTTCTGTCTGGCCGCCCGTGATCGGCCTTGCGCTCACCGCAACTGACCTGATTAGGAGATAAACCATGGCTTTTGAATTGCCGCCGCTGCCGTACGCCAAAGATGCTCTGGTACCGCACATTTCCGCAGAGACACTGGAATATCACCACGACAAGCACCACAACACCTACGTGGTGAACCTGAACAACCTGGTGCCAGGCACCGAGTTCGAAGGCAAAACCCTGGAAGAAATCATCAAGACTTCTTCGGGTGGCATTTTCAACAACGCCGCTCAAGTCTGGAACCACACGTTCTACTGGAACTGCCTGGCGCCAAACGCTGGTGGCGAACCTACTGGCGCACTGGCTGACGCTATCAACGCGGCTTTCGGCTCGTTCGACAAGTTCAAAGAAGAATTCAGCAAAACCTCCATCGGCACCTTCGGTTCCGGCTGGGGCTGGCTGGTGAAAAAACCTGACGGTTCCCTGGCTCTGGCCAGCACCATCGGCGCAGGTAACCCGATCACCAGCGGCGACATCCCGCTGCTGACCTGCGATGTGTGGGAGCACGCCTACTACATCGACTACCGCAACCTGCGTCCGAAGTACGTTGAAGCATTCTGGAACCTGGTTAACTGGGACTTCGTAGCGAAGCAATTTGCTGCCTGATTTCAGATCCAGTAAAAAAACCCGGCACTGCCGGGTTTTTTTTCGTCCATGAAATGTGCTTAATGTCTTGTCAGCCGACGATAGCGGACTAATATCATCCGCTTGGGTTTTTACGATTTCGTTCAAGTTTCAAAGGTTTTTGTCCGACACAGTGAGAATGCCCGACTTTACGATGAGGTCAGGATGGAGCAAGAGCAGGTAATGATGAGCAAAGTCGCCATCTGGCGATCTCGTTCTGGTTCGACTGTTTTTTGATGGTTGCAAAGGCTTGACGCACCCGGCACGGATTAAGGAATAGCCATTTGAAGCTGGAACTCAAAAACAGCCTGTCAGTAAAGCTTCTGCGCGTGGTGCTGCTCTCGGCATTAGTCGTGGGCGTTGTGCTGAGTTGTGCGCAGATCGTCTATGACGCGTACAAGACGCGACAGGCCGTGGCCAGCGATGCTGAACGAATTCTGGATATGTTCCGCGACCCGTCGACTCAGGCCGTATACAGCCTGGACCGGGAAATGGGCATGCAAGTCATCGAAGGCCTGTTTCAGGACAATGCGGTGCGGCTGGCATCCATTGGCCATCCGAATGAAACCTTGCTCGCCGAAAAAGAGCGCCCGCTGAAATCCACGTCGACGCGCTGGCTGACCGATCTGATCCTTGGCAAGGAGCGCAGCTTCACCACTCAATTGGTCGGCCGCAGCCCTTACAGCGAGTACTACGGCGACTTGCGCATTACGATGGACACAGCCACTTACGGTGAAGGTTTCATCATCAATGCCGTGATTATTTTCATCTCCGGGGTGCTACGCGCACTGGCGATGGGCCTGGTTCTGTATCTGGTTTATCACTGGCTGCTGACCAAACCGCTGTCGCGCATCATCGAACACCTGACCAACATCAACCCCGATCGCCCCAGCGAACATCAACTGCCCCTGCTCAAGGGCCACGAGAAAAACGAGTTGGGCATCTGGGTCAACACTGCCAACCAGTTGCTGGCTTCCATCGAGCGCAATACGCACTTGCGCCATGAAGCTGAAATCAGCCTGCTGCGCATGGCTCAGTATGACTTCCTCACCGGCCTGCCCAACCGCCAGCAACTGCAACAGCAACTGGACAAGATTCTGGTCGATGCCGGACGTCTTCAACGTCGGGTTGCAGTGCTGTGTGTCGGGCTGGATGACTTCAAGAGCATCAACGAACAATTCAGCTACCAGACTGGCGACCAATTATTGCTCGCGCTGGCAGATCGTCTGCGCGGTCACAGCGGTCGGCTTGGCGCACTGGCGCGCCTGGGCGGTGACCAGTTCGCGATGGTGCAGGCTGATATTGAACAACCCTATGAAGCCGCAGAGTTGGCGCAGAACATCCTTGATGATCTGGAAGCGCCGTTTGCCCTGGGCGATCAGGAAATTCGGTTGCGCGCCACCATTGGCATCACACTGTTCCCGGAAGACGGTGACAGCACTGAAAAGCTGCTGCAGAAAGCAGAACAGACCATGACGCTGGCCAAGTCGCGCTCGCGTAACCGATACCAGTTTTATATCGCCAGTGTGGACTGCGAAATGCGTCGCCGCCGGGAGCTGGAAAAAGACCTGCGCGAAGCCCTGCCCCGCAATCAGCTGTTTCTGGTCTATCAACCGCAGATCAGCTATCGCGAGAATCGCGTGGTCGGCGTAGAGGCCCTGATCCGTTGGCAGCACCCGGAACACGGCCTTGTGCCGCCAGACCAATTCATCCCGCTGGCTGAACAGAACGGCTCCATCATTACGATTGGTGAATGGGTGCTGGACCAGGCCTGCCGTCAGTTGCGCGAATGGCACGATCAGGGGTTCACGGATCTGCGCATGGCGGTCAACCTTTCGACAGTCCAGTTGCACCACACCGAGTTGCCAAGGGTGGTCAACAACCTGATGCAGATCTACCGTCTGCCGCCGCGCAGCCTGGAACTGGAAGTCACCGAAACCGGCTTGATGGAAGACATTACAACCGCCGCGCAGCATCTGCTCAGCCTGCGCCGCTCTGGCGCCTTGATCGCCATTGACGACTTCGGGACCGGCTATTCTTCCCTGAGTTATCTCAAGAGCCTGCCTCTGGACAAGATCAAGATCGACAAGAGCTTCGTGCAAGACCTTATCGATGATGATGACGACGCGACCATCGTGCGCGCCATTATTCAGTTGGGCAAAAGTCTCGGTATGCAGGTCATCGCCGAAGGCGTGGAGACCACCGAGCAGGAGGCTTACATTATTTCCGAAGGTTGCCATGAAGGTCAGGGCTACCTGTACAGCAAACCGCTCCCGGCGCGGGAGTTGCTGGCTTATCTGAGACAGGCACAACGCAGTAATGCGGAGGTTTCGTAGATTTAACTGCCGAGCAGTGACTCGTAGGACCGGCTTTAGCCGGGAGGTCAGGATGTTTGGCGAAGGATATCTGGCGATTGCGCCAGAGCCCTCCCGGCTGAAGCCGGTCCTACGGGATTGCGAAACATTTGACACTCCTTGTTACAACCACATTCCAGCTCATCTTCCCCCAAAGGCAATAGGCCTTTACACCGAATGCAAATCTTTCGCATTATGTCGCAGCTTTTTTTGGGCGCCTGGCGCCTTGAACCCTCTAGACGCAGGATTCCGTCATGATTCGTATGCCATTGGCAACCGCTAGTCTGCTGGCCATCGCTATTTCCCTCGCCGGTTGCGGCGATGAGAAAAAAGCGGCTGCACCCGCCACCGCTTCCGCACCGGCTCCAGCGCCGGCTGCTGCACCCGCGCCTGAAGCGGCTGCTCCGGCACCGGCTGCGCAAACCAGTGACGCTGCTGCCAAGGCCGTAGTCGCCAACTACTCCAACATGGTTTACGCGGCCTTCAGCGACGCTGAAGCAGGCGCCAAAAACCTGCGCACCGCGATCAACGAATTCCTCGCCACCCCGAACGACAAAACCCTCAAGGCTGCGCGCGACGCCTGGGTTGCCGCTCGCGTGCCGTACATGCAGACCGAAGTATTCCGCTTCGGCAACACGATCATCGACGACTGGGAAGGTCAGGTGAACGCCTGGCCCCTTGATGAAGGCCTGATCGACTACGTTGCCAAGGACTACCAACACGCGCTGGGCAACCCGGGTGCAACCGCCAACATCATCGCCAACACCGAAGTTCAGGTCGGCGAAGACAAGGTCGACGTGAAGGAAATCACGCCTGAGAAACTGGCCAGCCTGAACGAGTTGGGCGGTTCCGAAGCCAACGTTGCAACCGGCTACCACGCCATCGAATTCCTGCTATGGGGCCAGGACCTGCACGGTAATGAAGCAGGCGCTGGCGAGCGTCCAGCCTCTGATTACATCGAAGGCGCGGGCGGTACCGGCGGCCACAACGATCGTCGTCGCGCTTACCTGACCGCCGTGACCGACTTGCTGGTCAGCGATCTGGAAGAAATGGTCAACAACTGGAAGCCAGGTGTTGCCGACAACTATCGCGCCAGCCTGGAAGCCGAAACCGGCGAAAGCGGCCTGCGTAAAATGCTCTTCGGCATGGGCAGTCTGTCTCTTGGCGAACTGGCTGGCGAGCGCATGAAAGTGGCACTGGAAGCCAACTCCAGCGAAGACGAGCACGACTGCTTCAGCGATAACACTCACAACTCGCACTTCTACAACGGTAAAGGCATCCGCAACGTTTACCTGGGCGAATACACCCGTACAGACGGCACCAAAGTCAGCGGTCCAAGCCTGTCATCCCTGGTCGCCAAAGCCGATCCAGCCACCGATGCCACCCTGCGCGCAGACCTGAACGCCACTCAGTCCAAACTGCAAGCCATCGTTGATCAAGCCAACAAAGGTCAGCACTTCGACCAGTTGATCGCAGCTGGCAACACCGAAGGCAACCAGATCGTTCGCGACGCCATCGCCTCTCTGGTCAAGCAGACCGGTGCTATCGAGCAAGCCGCAGGCAAGCTTGGCATCACCGACCTGAACCCGGACAACGCCGATCACGAGTTCTGATCAGCGAGCTCTGAACGTTTGTTTTTGAACGTTTGAAATGGGTAAATGAAATGCCAGTTGGCTTTGCTGACTGGCATTTTTTTTGGCTGCTAATTATCTCTGAAGCTGGAGCGGGATACTGAAGTGCCCATTGTCGGCCTGGATGTTTGGGAATACTGTGTGGAAAAGCAATTCGGGACGCATGATCAATGTACGAGACAACAAAGTGGCCACTGACGCTCTATTTTGACGGCGAATGCCCACTCTGCGCCCGAGAAATCAAAATCCTGCGTGCACGCGCCAGACCTGATCGGCTTTGTTTTGTTGATATCAGTGATGATGCTTTCGATACAGAATCTGTGGGATTCACGCTTGCGCAAATGGAGTCATCGCTGCACGCCAGGTTTGACGATGGAACATGGGTCACTGGCCTGGACGCTACGCTCTGGAGCTGGCGAGCAGCGGGCCTGGGTGTCTGGGCTGCGCCGTTGTCATGGCGGTTGACCAGACCGCTGCTTGACGTCGGCTATCGTCTTTTTTGCCGCTGGCGTCCGCATTTGGCGTGGCTGCCTCATCCGGATGGTGGTGCTCGCTGTCGGGGCAACAGTTGTGCCGTTCCGGAAACTGACCGTGCTCCGCACGACCGATCACCGTCTGAAAAACGTTAGACGTTTCGCTCAGTCGTCGAACAGGTCAGGTCTGGCTCTTACTCAGAGAGCAAAACCGTGCAAGCAGGTCTGGTTGTCAGTTCATTTTCAGCTACCGGCTCGATGTTGATCCTGTGGAAGCCCATCGAAGCGAGACAATTCTGCGTCTGCTGTAAGCCCTTTCCGAAACACACTTTTCGGTCTTGTAGCTACCCTCCCCCGCCCCGAATATGCGCGCCTTCCTTTAGCGGTTGAGCAAGGCGCGTCTCGATGAAATCTCTCGAATCCGGCCCGGATGACCTGCCGTGGTCACAAAATGGCTACATTCTGTTCAACGCCGTAAGAACCGGCGACCTGCTGAAGCGGCTTTATCAGTGGAACCCCGGTGTCGACTGCCATCCGCTCTTCCTGGGAACCCGGTTCAAAGAGCTATTGGATATGTCGCCCGTTGTGGTGGCCGTTGAAGACCGATACGACCCTACATTCGAAGCATTTCTGGAGAACGCGCAAAAGCTCTGGGGCCTGCTGCTGTTCAGCGATGCCAATAAACATGAGGTTGTCGATCATTTGCGCTGGGTGGTCAGCGTTGATGAGCCGGTCGGCAAAGCAACCCTGCTTAACCTGTCAGACCCGCAAGTCGCCAACGCCTTGTTCAATCTGTATCCCTCACACACCGATAACGCCCTGTTCGGCCCCATTGAGCATGTCTACGCGATAGACCGCTTTGAAGAGCGCTGGCGCCATCACCGGCGTCTCGGAACACCCGCGACCAATGACCATCAGACGCTCTATCGTCTGAACGAAGCTCAGATCGAAGCACTGGACGAGCTCGGCTTCCGCAACGTCGTGATCAACATCGAACTCCACGCACGTCGGCATTTCCCGGAGTTTCAGGCGCAGCTCGATTCCCGACAACGCTTCGCGTATTTCCTGGACATGGCCAACGGCGCCTATGAGTGTGGCTTTCATAGTGAAAGCGATCTGCTGCACTTCGTTAACGTCATGCAATTTCTCCATAGCCAACCGCCTGATGCCCACCCGGAAATCACGGATCTGCTTTACCAAAGCTCACCACTGACGTCTTCGCAACGGGTAAAGAAAGCCAATCTGCTCGCCCTGGAGCGAGCCCGACAATTGCGAGGAACGCAGCCATGACCGGTAAACGTCTGCCCAAGGAAGATCGCGCTTACTGGGAAGCCCGAAGCGGCAGCCACAAGGACGCCCGCACCAGTATCGGAACCTGCCCGCTGATGGGTAAGAAAATCCAGCTGCTGCCGCTGCGATATGGCCGGGTAGAACGACTGACCAGCAAGGTAGATACCGAATCCTATCAAGGGCTACAGCGGCCGATTGGTCTGCGGCTGATTCGCGACGGTTTTCTGTACGTCATCGAAGAAACTACCAGCACTCTGCATGAGTACCGCATAGAGAATGGCGCGCCCGTAAAGCTGTTGTGGCAAGGCAATGATGTCACTCAGGACGAACGCAGCCACGCCACCGGCGAATCGACACTCATCTTCGCCCGTAACAGCGTTCTGCATGTAGCGTATTCGGAGCTGCAATGGACTGCTGCGAAATGCGCCCACGTCATCTCCAGCAGCCCTGACCGCTTTTACTTCATGCAGCAAGTGGATCTGGCTAAAGCGAACTGCGAAAGCGGCGGCAAGCATCTTCGGGTTCAAAAGCAGATCAAAACAACAGTTGCCGAACTGGCCGAACAACCGGCACCGCAGTGCCCGACGCCGGATGCGCCCGCCGAAGAAAGCCAGGACTACGCGTGGGAACATCAGCCGCTGTTCCGTGAAGCTCATATTGGCGAACTCAAGGATTCACTGAACGCGCTGTACCAATTCGACCATCTGTACCTGATTCTGGAAGACAGTCTCGGCATCATGCGCGACCTTGCCGAGGAACAGGATACGGTTGTCGGCTGGATCGAAGAGTGGACTCAACGCCACAACAACGAAATGCGCTACGTGGTGGGCAGCTATATCGACACCCTGATGACGCTGGGCGAGAACAACGCTCTACGGACTGACGCAACATCGGATCTGTTCGAAAAAACCACCCAGGAACAACGCACGTTCATTTACGACTACATCAATGTCCGGAATCAGTGGCGTTGGGAGAAGAGCCAAGGCCTGGAAGTACCCCGCGGAGAAAACGGAAACTATTCGTCAATGCGCGGTGCACACCTGCGCGAGCGATCTGAAACAGTTATCGCCAAACGTCAGATGGACGAGAAACACCGGCAAATGGTCGATGCGCTGGGCGAGCCGCTCCACAAGGACCTTGAGGATGAAATCGAGGCCCTCGAAGACAGCAGCATCGGCACGCTGCAAGGCGTAGGTCTAGGCTCGCGGGGTATTTTCGATCTGGTCCGCCATGAGGAAATGCAGCGCTATCTAAAACGCGAACGCCTCCACCTCAAACGCTGGACCGAGCGCCTCGACGCCATCACCCATGACCGAACCCGGTTATTTACATTGGGAGAATTTCATCGCAGCGCGTGGTATTTCGACCCAGAGCATCCCGAACAACTGAACAACGCCCTCGCGACAGAGTTCAACTGCACCCGCGACTTGTGCCGCACCGATGAAGCGCTGGAGAAGATCGCCGCGTACTTTCATGACAAGCCGTTTTACGTACTGCCAGTGTTTTATGGTCGGCTGAATCTGGATTTTCTGCGGGTCAAATCAGGCGCGTTGATAAAACTCCTGGACGACATGCGGGGCTTTACAGATGGCCTGGCCGACGCTGAAAAACGGATATCCGATATCGGCCACATAATGGGCAGCCACTGGAGCAAAAGCCTGCAAATCAAAGGCCGCGCTCATTCACTTCATCAAGCCGTTAGCGCGACTTACATCCCCGCTATCGCACTCGGCATGGAGAAATGGCTGGCGCAGATGCAGGCCAAACTCGAAACGCCTGCCATTCATCAGCAGATGGACAACTTCAAGACTTTCACCAACCGTGGGCAAAGGCTGGGTATGTTGGTTGCCCTGCAACAGGAAGGCGCCCACCTGAAAATCGCCAGCGCCGACGATGTCGAGAAATTCACTCACAACTTCACCCGCCTGCTTCATCTGCTTGAACGTGAAGAGCAAATCAAGGCAGATCGCAAAAACTGCGACAAACTCACTCGTAAACGCATGCTGAGCGAAGAAGAACGCTACGGATACCAGGTGCGTAAAGAAGCGTTCAGCAAAGAGTTACTCGCGACACGCAACGAGCGTTCGGCGGTGGTGAGACAACTGGAAGACGGTATTACTCCGACCAGCACGCTTGGTGCGGGGCGGGTTGGCGTGCAACTGGATATCAGCCCTGAGAATCGTGCGGCGTTGAATGATGAGACGAGACGTTTTAGAGCTGGGGCGATGCGGGGCTATGCGACTGAGGGCTCGACGAAGGTTGCACTTAAGAGTGGGTTCGTGCCGTTGTTGGCGGTTGGGTTGCAGATCGGAAACCTGGGGGAGGCTTGGAGGGTATGGGAAGCTAGAAGACCAAATGATCCCACTTTATTCAAGCACGCCTTTGTATTGGCCGGCACTATTTCTAGCATCGCATCAGCCACACTTTCACTCTATCAAACTATACATATTGCGCTGATCGACAAAGCATTACATTCAATTATACAAGTGAATGTTTCTACTGCTGGAATGCTGTTCGCTGCCCGAGCCGGCAAGTTAGGGCTGGGCCTTGGAATGGCCATTGCGCCTATGGCACTTTTCGGTGCACTTGGCACCACACTCGACAATTGGGACAAGTGGCAACAGGCTTTTCTCACAGGCACACCAGGAGAGAAAGCAGGGGCCATTGCGGCATTGACTGGCGACATCGGATCTACAAGTGTCAGTGGCACTGCCACTTTCAAAGCCTTTTTTGAAGTATCAGGCTTACGCCAAGACTTCATCAACGCCCCGCTAAATGAAAGAAAAATCTCGCTAGCGAAATCGTGGGCGACACGAGGATCTCGATTCCTTCGATTTTCTATGCGCCTTACACCATTAGGACTTGCATTTACAGCACTGCAACTAGGCGGAGAAACCTTATACAACTACAACAATCTCGACGAGCAGCAACGTTGGATGCTGGGGTGCTGGTGGGGGCTGAAACCGGAAAACTGGGATTGGCTGACACACACCCAAAAACTGGCTGAAGCTACCCTGTCGCCGCAGGTACTAGATAAAGGGGTTCATCGTCTGCTGCTTACAGACGAACCTGTACGCAAGCTGCATCTCGTTTTGCCCGGGGTCAATCTCCAAACCTTCGACGATACGTCTCTGCGCTGGAGCGCTCGACTGCAAAAAAATCAAAATGAATGGGACGCTGGTCACTCTCTAGCCTCGCTAATACGAGTGGTATCTGATCGCCCTCTGGTTTTGCAATTGGATATTCCTGAGCAATGGCTAGGTCTGCAATCTCAATTACAACTGCGATTAATGGTCAGACCCGCAATTGCATCCAGTTATCTGAAAGCGGATTCCGGTCACTTGTACTATCGCATCCCACTGTCTCTGGACGTCGTTAATAGTAAGGCAATTAGTGCCTTTTCTGTTACCCCTAAGCCCACAGAGGCCTTCCAGGAAATACAGATCACTCGGAAGCACTTAAATGAAATCTGATAAATATTGGCGGTTACCACGAGCTGGAGACCTAGAGTCGAAAACCGACCACGAAAGCTTTTATTTATCTCCCAAACCCGTGCCTACGGGCGTTACAGCGTTTAGCTCAAGAAATTTGAACAGGGAATCGAACCCTACATTTATGGACTTCGCTTCCGGATCCGCCAACGTAGAGTTCGGAGTAAGAGGATGGATCGGATCAACAGCAATGATAATTCTCTTTTTCGGAATGATCGGTTTTGCGCTAGGCGCGTATGACTATATAAAATACGGAAGTCCGCTGTTCAGCATCGTAGTTATGCTCCTATTGCCTAATTGGTTTGTATGGGGTGTTCTATCCTTTATATCGCTAATAAACGGATATTTATTCCTCCGCACAATCCATCAACAAACCACCTACCCCCCAATCCGCTTCAATCGCCAACGCCGCGAAGTCGCCTACGTCCCAAAACGCGGCCAACCACCGCGTTTCATCCCATGGGAAGAAGTCATCGCCTGCGTGACAAGCGGCAAGGTCGTCACCCAGTACGGCGTGCATAACAGCTTCTCGCTGATGATAGGACTCAGGGATTCGGAAATTGGCGATGTAGTATGGCTGACTGTGCCAACCGGCACACTCATGCTGGCCGTCAGTGAGTGGGAGGCCATTCGTGGTTACATGGAGGAAGGTTTAAGCGCGTTACCGCGCGCTGTAAGTGAGGAATTTGAAGAAGGCACCGTCGCGTATTTTCATTATTGCCGCGAGGTGTACCGCGACAATCACTGGTACGTGACTTACCTGCTGGGCTTCGTTCTTATCCAGTTCTGCAGCGGCTGGACTCTGCCCTGTTATATCGCGGCCTGGGTGGAGCGCTTGCCTAAAACCAGCTTTCCGAAATCAGTACTCGACTGGTCCAGACCTCTACCGCCTGAAGAGTGGAAGCAGCCCAGCGAAGAACTGCTCGAACAAAGTGAGGCTGTCCGCAAAAGCCTGCGCAAGGGTAAAAGTTTGCTTGATCACTTCCAAGGTGAGTTGAGTGTAGAGGAAACGAACAATGCCTGAGGGTATGCACGAGCTTTTTCCCAGAGCAGGCTACTTAGGGAAACTCTGAAAAAGGTTTCAAAATCTGGTGATATGTCCTTCATCACATGAGCTGAGCGGTTGCCCCCCTATGAAGCAGATTTCTTTCGCTGATGCCGGGTACGCATGTAAACGTGAGCGAACCCGCCGTGAGATTTCCTGAGTGAGATGGACAAGGTCGTGCCGTGGAAGGGGTTGATTGCCTTGATCGAGCCTCATTATCCAAAAGGCGAAGGGGCCGCCCTGCGTACCCGCTGATGGCCATGCTGCGGGTCCACTTGATGCAGAACTGGTTCGGTTACAGCGACCCCGCGATGGAAGAGTCTCTGTATGAAACTACTATTCTGCGCCAGTTTGCCGGACTGCACTTGGCGTGGTTGCCTCATCCTGATGGCAGTGCTCGCTGTCGGGGCGACATCTTTGAAGTTCCGAAAACCGACCGGTCACTGCCTGATAAACGTTAGGCGTCTCGCTCAATGGTGGGTGCCTGCCCGTTGGCGGTACACCACTCGGCCACCACTGTCGGTGGCATCGCCCATACAAACCGAATAGCTCAGGTCGGAAGCCGTGCATGAGGGGATCTGCGCCGCGGTTCTGGCGGTTCTTCGCCATGCGTGCTTCATCTGGCGAAACCGAAGTCCTGGAAGGGGCCGAATACATAGGTATGTATCTTCAGTCTTCACAAATGTGTCACTGCTGACACACTTAAGTGAAAGAGTTGCTTGTTAGGGTCGTCGCCTGTCCAAATGAGTGAAGGCGTGCGCTATGCGATCCAACAAACCAGTTGCCCATGTAATGGTTTCTTCATTGGTACTTTCATTGCTCGCCGTATCGGTTCAGGCGGCAAGCCGTGCAGGGGACGACACAATCAACGGTGTCGATCTGCTCTCCGGATTCGATACCTTGTGGACGACCGGCGCGACCTGGGATACCGGTACACCGACCGCCATGGGTCAGAGTTTGCTAAGACGCAACCTGCAAATTGTGGTTGACCGTGCCAACTCTCGCACGCTTGCCCAAGAGACAGCCGCCTATTTTGATGATCGCCGTGACCAGAGCTACAGCGCCATCAGCGGCCTCGGTACGTTGAGCGATGCCTACAAGGCTGGCTCTGGAGCCTTCACTACCATCACGCAGTTCGATGACAGCAACAAAACCGTCAAGTACGACGATAAAGGCAATGGCGCAGGCAGCTCGTCGTCGGCGCTAGGCAAGGTGGTCGATCTGGTCAGCGCTGTGCGCAATGATGCCTCTACCACGCCCGCCAAATCCCACTATTTATATCCGCGACCATGGCGGCAAAGCCTGGACGGTCAGAGCCTGGAATTCGTGATCCAGCCTTCGCTGCGCCCGGCACGAAGTAATACGCCAGCCACAGACTCGGGCTTCCCCAGCGGCCATACCAACGCTGCGTACTTGTCTTCATACGCATTGGCCTATGCCATTCCCGAGCGTTTCAGCGAGTTGATGCTGCGCGCCTCGGAAATTGGCGACAATCGTATCGAAGCAGGCATGCACTCGCCGTTCGACGTCATGGGAGGGCGCATCACAGCGACGTATTTCGCCATCGACAACCTCTCCAACCCGGCCAACGCCCAACTGCGCGCCGATGCTCGCGCACAGGCACTGACCTATTTCACAGCTCAGTGCGGCGGTGACATCAACAACTGCATGGCGACCATCGACCCGGCAACAGATAGCACCTCCCAACACGCTCAGGACAAGGCGCTGTACACCTCGCGTATGACCTATGGCTTCGATCCGGTAGGCCCGACCAACCTGGCAGCCGTGGTACCGACCAACGCCGAAGTGTTGCTGGAAACCCGCTTCCCGTACCTGGACGCCAGTCAGCGCCGCGAGATACTGGCGACCACGGAGATTTCGTCCGGCTATGCGGTGATTGATCAGTCGGGAGGCTATGGCCGTCTTAACCTGTACGCAGCGGGCGATGGCTATGCGGCGTTCAACTCCAACGTTACGGTGAACATGAACGCCAGCCTAGGCGGCTATAACGCCATCGACGCGTGGCGCAACGATATCAGCGGCAGTGGCGCGCTAATCAAGAATGGCAGCGGCAATCTCATGCTGACCGGCAATAACACTTACTCTGGCGGCACCGTGATCAACGGTGGCGTTCTGACCGGCCATGCCAAGGCGTTCGGTAGCGGGACGATCACCGACAACGCGACGCTGGTAGTCGATCAGTCGACCAACGACACCCTCGCCAACACGCTGGTGGGCAACGGTGCACTGATCAAACGTGGCGTCGGCTCGCTGAACCTGACTGGCAACAACAGCCTGTCCGGCGCAACGACTGTACAAGCGGGTCGGCTGGCAGTGAACGGCAATCTCGGCAACTCCATCGTCACCGTGCAGCAAGGCGCAACGCTGGGTGGCAATGGCACTGTGGGCGGCATCAATGTGGCTCAGGGCGGTGTCGTTGCACCGGGTAATTCGGTCGGACAACTGAACGTCAACGGTGACGTAAACCTTGCTCAGGGCTCGGTCTACCAGGTCGAATCGGATGCCAACGGCAATGCCGACCGCATCATCGCCAGCGGCCGTGCAACCCTCAACAACAGCACTCTTTCGCTGGTTGAAGGCGGTAACTGGCTGGCCGCGAGCCGTTACTCGATCCTCTCGGCAGCCGGTGGCGTCAGCGGTGCGTTTGCCAACGTACAAACCAACTTCGCCTTCCTCACACCAACGCTGAACTACACGGCGACTGACGTCGGGCTAACGCTGGACCGTAACGCGCAAACCTTCGCAAGTCTGGCGACTACTCGCAATGCCAGGGCCGTAGCACAAGGCCTGGACAGCGCGGGTGCTGGCAACGCGCTCTGGCGTGAGGTGGTGCAAGACGACGCGTCGACCGCACAGGCCACGTTCCAGGCGCTGTCCAATGAGCTGCATGCGTCGACGCAGTCCGCGCTGATTGAAGACAGCCGTCTGGTGCGCAACGCTATGAACGATCGCTTGCAGCAAGCGCAATCTACATTGGCACCTGGCAGCACGACGCAAACCCTTGTGGGTGCTAACTCTCGTGGTGTGGTGTGGACTCAAGCCATCGGCGCGACCGGCAAGACCGAAAGCACCCGTGATGTTTCGGGCCTCGACACTCACACCAGCGGCTTGCTGTTCGGTGCTGACGTGCCACTCGACGATACCTGGCGCGTGGGTGCGCTGGCCGGTTTCAGTAACAGTAGCTTCGACCTGCGCCATGCATCCGGCTCCACTGACAGCGACAACTACCATCTTGGCATCTATGCCGGCGCCAAGTGGGGCCAACTGGGCTTGCGTCTCGGCGCGGTGCGCAGCTGGCACGAGCTGACAGCCAAGCGCACGCTGGATCTGCCGGGTTCTTCCGAGCATTTCAAGGAAGATTACAAAGCGGCGACCAATCAGGTGTTTGGCGAACTGGGTTACGCCATTGAGATGGGCAAAGCGCAGCTTGAACCCTTCGCCAACCTCGCGCATGTGCGACTGGACACGGACTCCTTCGATGAGAACAGCAATGCGATCAGGCTAGAGAACAAGTCTCAAGACAACAACATCACCTTCAGCACCCTCGGCCTGCGTGCCGCGACTCGCTTTAGTGCAGGCAGCGTCGCGATCAAACCCAACGCGACACTGGGCTGGCGTCGAGCCTACGGCGACGTGACGCCAGAAAGCCGCGCAGCATTCAGCGGAGGCAACACTTTCGAGCTGTCCGGCGCTCCGATCGCACGCAGCGCGGCGGTGATAGGTGCGGGTGTCGATCTGGGGTTGAGCGATACACTAAGCGTAGGGGTGAGCTACAACGGACAGGTAAGCAGCGATGCGTCGGATCAGACGTTAAATGCTCGGGTGACAGTGGCTTTTTAAATCATAAATGACGGGGTTGTCGTGACGCGGCACTAACCTGCTGCCTACGCAGAACTAATACCAATTAAGGGTAATTGCGTCCGCTTGACACTACACGGACACAATTGCCCTTATTGCTCGCGCCCGGAGGCGGATTCCCCAGCCCTTAAATACGGACAACTCATTCGAGCGGCTAAGGGCCCTGGCCGAATTTGATGCACGCTCGACGATTTCGTAACAACACATTGCACCCACCAAGGCAAACGATAATCCCTCTTATTCAAAAAGGACGAGGCTGTTAAGCTTGCACGCCCTGATTTCGGGCTTGTTGCAGGATGGTTATGGCTACGCGGTTGCGTACGTTTGTTGTGTTGCTGAGTGCTCTGATGATGAGCGCGTGCGATGACGCCCCGCGTTTCACCCAGGCTGAGCCGGGCGAAGCGTTGGCGGGTGGCAAGGCGACGGTGAACAAGCGGGACGTGAATGCGTTTTCAATGCCGTCGGCGAATCTGTCCCCGGTGCGGCGTCTGGACTTCAGTGTGGGTAACAGTTTCTTCCGCAGCCCTTGGGTGATTGCTCCTTCCACCACCACGGCGCGCGACGGTCTGGGGCCGTTGTTCAACACCAACGCCTGCCAGAATTGCCACATCAAGGACGGCCGAGGTCATCCTCCCGAGCCGGATGACGTCAATGCCGTGTCGATGCTGGTGCGCCTGTCGATACCGGACGATCCGGCGCAAGCGGAACTGGTCAGGAAGAATGGCGTGCTATCCGAGCCTACCTACGGCGGGCAGTTGCAGGACATGGCGGTGCCCGGCGTCGAGCCGGAAGGCAGAGTGCGCATCGAATACGAGCCCATGCCGGTCAGGTTTCGCGACGGCACGGAGGTCGAGTTGCGCAAGCCGACCTTGAGCATCACTCATCTGGGCTATGGTCCGATGCACCCTGAAACCCGCGCTTCGGTGCGTGTCGCACCTCCGATGATTGGCCTTGGGCTGCTGGAGGCGATACCCGATGCGGCGATTCTGGCCAATGCTGATCCAGACGATAAGGACGGCGATGGAATCTCCGGTCGCCCGAACTGGGTCTGGGACGATGAGCAGCAAACGGTCGTCATGGGCCGTTTTGGCTGGAAGGCCGGACAGCCCAATCTGAATCAACAGAACGTGCATGCGTTTTCGGGCGACATGGGGCTGACCACCAGCCTGCGCAATTTCGATGATTGCACGCCCACGCAGACCGATTGCCTTGCAGCCCCGAACGGCAACGGTCCGGATGGCGAGCCTGAGGTCAGCGACAACATTCTGCGGCTGGTGCTGTTCTATAGCCGCAACCTGGGTGTGCCTGCCCGTCGCAATATCGAAAACCCGCAGGTACTGGCCGGCAAGAATCTGTTTTACAAGGCGGGCTGCCAGCAATGCCATACGCCACAGTTCAAGACGCGCCATGATGCTGCCGAGCCGGAACTCGCCAATCAGGTAATACGTCCTTACAGCGACCTGTTATTGCATGACATGGGCGCCGAGTTGGCTGACAATCGCACCGAATTTCAGGCGACCGGACGCGAATGGCGCACGCCGCCTCTGTGGGGCATAGGTCTGACGCAGACCGTCAGCGGCCACACCCAGTTTTTACACGATGGACGCGCCCGTAATGTGCTCGAAGCGGTGTTGTGGCACGGCGGCGAAGCTCAGGCTGCGCAGCGTCAGGTATTGGCGTTCGATGCCGAGCAACGCGCAGCACTGTTGGCGTTCCTGAATTCGTTATGACTTCTTTCATTTAAAAACTATAAGGAGCCGGACATGTTCCGTCCCAAGTTGCTCTTCACCAGCCTTGCCGCGCTCGCCTTGGGTGCCTGCGCGCCTTCGGACCCGCAAGCGGTCACTTCGGCAGCGATTGCCAAACAAGTGATCCTGCCGACCTACAGCCGCTGGGTTGACGCTGATCGCAAGTTGGCGACAAGCGCTTTGGCGTTCTGCGAAGGCAAGACTGATCTGGCCACGGCCCGCGCCGACTTCCTGTACGCGCAAAAAACCTGGGCCGAGTTGCAGCCACTGCTGATCGGGCCACTGGCCGAGGGCAATCGTTCGTGGCAGGTGCAGTTCTGGCCGGACAAGAAAAATCTGGTCGGCCGTCAGGTGGAGCAACTGGTGACGGCCCAACCGCAGATCACCCCCGATGCACTGGCTAAATCCAGCGTGGTCGTCCAAGGCCTGTCCGCTTATGAATACATCCTGTTCGACGCTGCCATCGACATGGCCAACGCCGAGCAGAAAGCCCGATATTGCCCGTTGCTGACGGCGATTGGTGAGCGCCAGAAAGCCCTCGCCGAAGAGATCCTCAGCAGTTGGAACAGCAACGACGGCATGCTCGCGCAATTGAGCAAATTCCCCAACCAGCGTTATGCAGATTCTCATGAGGCCATCGCCGAGTTGCTGCGCGTACAAGTCACCGCACTGGACACGCTGAAGAAAAAGCTCGGCACACCGCTGGGTCGTCAGAGCAAAGGTCAGCCGCAGCCGTTCCAGGCTGACGCGTGGCGTAGCCAGTCATCCCTGAGCAGCCTCGATGCCAGCCTGGCCAGCGCTCAGACAGTCTGGGCCGGGGTCGATAACAAAGGCTTGCGTGGTCTGTTACCCGCCGAGCAGAAACCGCTGGCCGACAAGATCGACGCTGCTTACGCTACCAGCCGTAAATTGCTGTCGGAGCTCAAACCACCCCTTGTCGATTTGCTGGCCAGTGAAGAAGGTCGTCAGCAGTTGAATGCCTTCTACGACAGCCTCAACGTCGTGCATCGTCTGCATGAAGGCGAACTGGCCAAGGCACTGGGCATCCAGTTGGGCTTCAACGCCAACGACGGCGACTGACCGGGAGATAACGATGATGTTGCGACGCCAGGCTTTGGCACTCGGAAGTTTGCTGCTCAGTGCCTGCACACTGGGCGGCTGGACGCTGTTTCGACAAAAAGGCAAAAGCCCGCTGTTGCTGTCCGCTCGCGATGATGGCGACGGCCAACACTACGCAGTGGGTTATCGCCTGGATGGTCAACAAGTGTTCGCCACCCGGGTCGGCCAGCGCTGCCACGACATCATCAATCATCCGACGCTGAATCTGGCGCTGTTCGTTGCCCGTCGGCCGGGTACGGAAAGTTATCTGATCGACCTGAATGATGGACGCCTGTTACAGACTATTCATTCGCAGCCCGATCGACATTTCTACGGCCATGCAGTGATTCACAATAGCGGCGAATGGCTGTACACCACCGAGAATGACACCACTGATCCGGGCCGCGGCGTGCTCGGCGTGTATCGATTCGTGGACGAGCGCCTGGTGCATACCGGGGAAATCTCCACTCACGGTATTGGCCCGCATCAGGTGTCGTGGATGCCCGATGGCGAAACGTTGGTGGTGGCCAATGGCGGGATTCGGACTGAAGCGGAAAGCCGCGTCGAAATGAATCTGAACGCCATGCAGCCGAGTCTGGTGTTGATGCGGCGCGACGGCACGCTGTTGAGCAAGGAGACCCTTGCGCAGTCCATGAACAGCGTTCGGCACTTGGGTATAGCCAGCGACGGCACCATCGTCTCCGGTCAGCAATTCATGGGAGACGCCCATGAGACGTCAGAGCTGCTGGCGATCAAACGTCCAGGCCAGCCGTTTGTTGCGTTTCCGGTCAACGATCAGCAACTGGCCTCGATGGGGCATTACACGGCCAGCGTTGCCGTACACAGCGAATTGCGTCTGGTGGCCCTGACTGCGCCACGGGGCAATCGGTTTTTCATCTGGGATCTGGACAGCGGCGCAATCCGCCTCGACGCTGCCCTGCCCGACTGTGCAGGTGTCGGCGCGGTAGCGGATGGCTTTGTGGTGACCTCAGGACAAGGCCGGTGCCGTTTTTACGACTGCCGACAAAACGAACTGCTCGCCAAGCCTTTGGACCTGCCCGCCGGACTCTGGGACAACCATCTGCATCTGGTGTGAAGCACCTGAGTCGCGCTTGAGGGAGGAATGCTATCGCGGTGGGACGGTGTCTGCCTGCGAGGAGGCTGAAAGCCTGCAAGTGACACCGAGCCAGATCATCACCCCAGATGCAACGAGGCCCCATTAAAGGGGCCCTGGAGTTGGTGCTGCACACGCCAATGGCTAGCGCCCGGTACTCGAGCCTTGAGCCAACCCAAACATCAATAAAAGCAAGTCGTGACTCGGACTCACCAAATCGGGAGCTTTTGCGATCCGTGGCAGCGGGCAATGCCCTTCGCCGTGTAGAGCGCTCAAAATCTGTGTTCCCGGCTGTACCCAGGCGGCCATTGCGACGGAGGTCACCGCCAGCGCACCCAGAATAAATAAACCTCGTGCCAGTTCTAGTTTCATCAGTCTAAGCCCTTGATAGCGCTGCCAAACGCTGCCTGATAAAAATAGACCAACTTCTGCCAATCTGTGGAAGTGAACGACGAATGGCGACGTAGCTGCTTGAGATCATGCCGTGCGGCAGCCATTGCGCTCAGACGGCGGCGGCATTTCTCGAGATCAAGCAATGCGACTTCAGCTTTGGCGTTATCACCCTCGCCGACAACGCGTACAAATACGTGTTTTATATAAAGGCAACTGTGCTGCCAGCGGCCCTTATGCATACGTGCCAGATTACCTGCCAACTCATGGAGCAGTTGATCATGCAACGCCTCGCCATGGTGCTCGCGCCCACCTGCGGCGTACCAGTCTTCGATCTCCACAAACCCGTCCAGGGCCGCAGTTACCAGAAGCGCACGCCACTCATGGCTTTTATCACGTTGAGCGCCACAGAAGATGAGCTTGGGCACGTTTACATCAAGCCCACTCAAGCCATGAATTGCATCACGCTCGCGCAACACCGTCGGACGCCCGAAGGGATGCAGCCAACTGCGATAGATATGCCCAACCTGTCGTTTGACATAAATCAGCTGGCCATCATCGGCAACTATTCGTTGCACACCGCTCTCACCGCCCCGACGCCGGTTGGGTTCTTCAACCCATTCGCCATGTTGCGTCCAGAAGGAATCAAAACGCTCGTCCTTTGAGACTGTGGGCTCCATAGCGACCTGTACGCCCATCTTGTTACCTCTTACGCAGTAAATACACACGCCACATGGCATACATCGGTAAAAAATCCAGGCGATCCTGAATGCGGAATCCAGCCTGTTCAAACTCGGCCTCGACAGTAGCGGCCGGTAACACAAAGCGATTCTGGTAACTAACCTGCCCATTCTTCGCCTGACGTTTATGGTCCAGGCGCTTGCGTTTCCACGCTTTGAAATTGCCATCGACCCAGAGTGAAATGATCACGCTATCACGTGTAACACGCTGAAACTCCTTAAGTAGAGCGAGCCGATGGTCGGCCTGACCCACATGGTGCAGCAACCGCATGCAGAAAATGCTGTCTACGGCGTTGTCGGGCAGATCAATGTCAAAGGCAGATGTCTGCAAAGGTTGTACCCTTTTCACCACTTCTGCTGGTTGAGCAGCACAAGCGGTCTTCAGCATGTCTGCCGAGTTGTCTGCACCGATGATCATCCGATTCGATTTTTCAGCCAGCAATGGCCAGAAGCGCCCTGCGCCGCAAGGCAGGTCAAGCACTAATCCTGGATCACCCGCACGATGCAAAGCGGTACGCGCCAATTGCTCGTCGCGCCAATGAGACAGGCGACGAGACAGATTGTCTTTATGCTTTTGCAAATATTGCTGGGCATGTTCCTGGTTGTACTTGCGTGAAAACTCGAGTTCGATTCGCTTGCTCATGGGGGCACCTACTCATGTCGATGCCGGCAAGATAGTCAGGGCGCTGTCAGCGTCAGGTCATGCCAATGTGAAAAAAGTGTGGGAAGTCTGCGCAGATGTTTCCAGATGCGTCAAAGGCTTAGCGCCCTTGAAGACCTGAAGAGCAGAAACTGTCAGAGATATTTCGGGGTTGAAACGGCAAGGCATATCCATGATGGACGCCAGCCGGGCTATTTCTTGAGCTTCACGCTGAAACGGCAGCCGTTGGGCTCCATCGGGCTCAAACTGACGCTCCAACCCTGGTTTTCGCAGATACGCTGAACCAGCGAGAGCCCCAGCCCAAGACCCTCACCCCGCTGCTCGTTACCCCTTACAAACGGCTCGAACATGGCCTCGCGCTTTTCCTCGGGGATACCGACTCCGCTGTCCTCCACGAGAAAACCTTCCTGCTGCAATGTCAGCGTAATGAAGCCTTGGTCGGTGTAGTGCAGAGCATTGCGCAGCAGGTTACCCATGACGGCATGAAGGAAGGTGGAGTTGTACAGAACGCCTGAAGGCTCGCTCGTGCCGACTGAGCGCACAGTCAGTTGCAGTCCTTTGCTTTCAATCGGGCCGCGCCAGAGTGCGATCAGGTCTTCGGCAACACTTTCCAGTGACACTTTGGGAACCATGTTGGCGTCTTCACGTTGCGTGCGAGCCAGCATCAGGAAAGTCTGCACCAGGTCGCGCATTTCTTCACACGCCCGGGCAATGCGCTCGACCTGCGCCCTGGCACGCATATCCAGCGCTGGATTATCCAGCAGCAGCTCGCAGGAACTGGCCAGCACCATCAGCGGGGTTCGCAGTTCATGGCTGACGTCGCTGGTGAACATCCGCTCGCGGGTCAACGCCTGACGCAGGCGCCCCAGCGTGGCATCGAAGGCAACGGCCAGTTCACCTACTTCATCAGCCGCATAGTCAGGCGCCAACGGAGGTGCCAGTCCCAGTAACTGGTCGCGATGACGCACCTGACGGGCCAGTCGCACAACCGGCGCCATAACCCGGCGCGCCAGCACCCACCCCAGAAATACGGCCAGCCCCAAGGCAAGCACAAAACCCACCAGCACGACGGCGAATAACACGCGCTCGCGCTCTTCAAAATCGCTTTGGTCTTGAAGGAGTGCGTAACGTCGACCGTCTACCACTTCAACCATGGCGTGATAGGACAGCGGGCCGCGAAACACTTCATGAAAGCCGGGCTCGAGATGCTTGAGGTCACTGGGAATATCGAAATCACCGGGGCCGCCGCTGAAATAGAACAGCTGATCTGGCTCCGGACGGTGACTCCAGTCGCTGACGCTGTCGAGCAGCAGCAAACGGTTAAGGTCGCCACCAAGGCCGGCTGAAATCAGTTTCTCTTCTACCAGGTGGACGGTCGCGACGATGCCCATGGCAAAGGAGCCTGCCACCAGCGCGCTCATCAATGCGAAAGCGATGATGATGCGTTGAGCGAGGCTCTGTTTAAACTCCATCCCGGCCCTCGGCCAGACGATAACCGACACCATGCACGGTTTGCAGCAGTGGCTTGTCGAAAGGCTTGTCGATCACCTGGCGCAGTTGATGAACGTGGCTGCGCAGGCTGTCGCTGTCGGGGCAGTCGTCACCCCACAGGGCTTCCTCCAGAACCTCGCGACGCAACACGTGAGGGCTTTTCTGCATCAACACGGCAAGCAGCTTGAGGCCCACCGGGTTGAGCTTGAGCAGGCGACCTTCACGGGTCACCTCCAGTGTGTCGAGGTCGTACACCAGTTCGGCGACTTGCAAGGTACGTCGGCCACCGCCCTGGGCGCGACGCAATACGGCTTCAATGCGCGCAGCCAGCTCGGACAGGGCGAAAGGTTTGAGCAGATAGTCATCAGCACCGGAGCGGAAGCCCTGCAGGCGATCGTCCAGCTGGTCACGGGCTGTCAGCATGATCACCGGGGTGTCGCGACGGGCGTCTTCACGCAATCGCTTGCACAGGGTGTAGCCATCTATGCCGGGCAGCATGATGTCGAGCACGATGAGGTCGTAATGTTCGGTTGCCGCCAGATGTAATCCGGAGAGGCCATCCTGTGCACAATCGACCGTATAGCCTTTCATGCCCAGATAATCGGCAAGGTTGGCCAGGATGTCCCGGTTGTCTTCAACAAGAAGAATTCGCACGTGCACGCCCTCCATCTGCAATAGGCTGGCGCAGCTTAAGGCCTATAGGGGGCAAGAGCCAGTGTCTGATTGGGTTTCGTTACGCCTGAATGCTTTGTTTTGACTGAACCACCGACTTCGCGGGCAAGCCTCGCTCCAACGGATCGCCACCTGTTGGAGCGAGGCTTGCCCGCGAAGGCGTCGTTGCAGTCAACTCATGCCTTTAAGAACATTGAATCTCCTGAGGTTCAGCTCGCATTTCGCTCTGTCTAGACGGAGAGATACACCCCCATAAAAAAACCCCGCACAAGGCGGGGTTCTTTTATGGGGTACAGCTAGGGGGCGAAGCTGGCTTACATCATGCCGCCCATACCACCCATGCCGCCCATGTCTGGCATGCCGCCGCCAGCTGGTGCTTTGTCGTCCGGAGCGTCAGCGATCATGGCTTCGGTGGTGATCATCAGGCTGGCGATAGAGGACGCGGCCTGCAGAGCAGAACGAGTCACTTTAGCCGGGTCCAGGATGCCCATTTCGATCATGTCGCCGTATTCGCCGGTAGCAGCGTTGTAACCGAAGTTACCCGAACCCTGCTTGACCTTGTCGACTACAACGCTTGGCTCGTCACCGGAGTTGGCAACGATCTGACGCAGTGGAGCTTCTACAGCGCGACGCAGCAGAGCGATACCGACGTTCTGATCGGCGTTGTCGCCTTTCAGTTCGGAGATTGCCTGCAGCGAGCGAACCAGAGCCACGCCACCGCCAGGTACCACGCCTTCTTCAACGGCTGCACGAGTTGCGTGCAAGGCGTCTTCAACGCGGGCTTTCTTCTCTTTCATTTCAACTTCGGAACCGGCGCCGACTTTGATGACTGCAACGCCGCCGGACAGCTTGGCCAGACGCTCTTGCAGTTTTTCTTTGTCGTAGTCCGAAGTGGTGTCACCGATCTGCTGACGAATCTGCGAGATACGGCCGTCGATGTCAGTGCGAACGCCAGCACCGTCGATGATGGTGGTGTTTTCTTTGTTCAGCACGACGCGCTTGGCATTACCCAGGTGTTCCAGGGTAGTGGTTTCCAGGCTCAGGCCGATTTCTTCGGAGATAACGGTACCGCCAGTCAGGACAGCGATGTCCTGCAGCATTGCCTTGCGACGATCGCCGAAACCTGGAGCCTTGACGGCTGCAACTTTGACGATACCGCGCATGTTGTTCACAACCAGAGTCGCCAAGGCTTCGCCTTCAACGTCTTCAGCAACGATCAACAGCGGACGACCGGCTTTGGCCACTGCTTCCAGAACTGGCAGCATTTCGCGGATGTTCGAGATTTTCTTGTCGACCAGCAGGAGCAGCGGGCTGTCCAGCTCGGCAACCATGGTGTCTGGCTTGTTGATGAAGTACGGGGACAGGTAACCGCGGTCGAACTGCATGCCTTCAACAACCGACAGTTCGTTTTCCAGGCCCGAGCCTTCTTCAACGGTGATAACGCCGTCTTTGGTCACTTTTTCCATGGCTTCAGCAATGATGTCGCCGATGGAATTGTCGGAGTTCGCGGAGATAGTACCTACCTGAGCGATGGCCTTGGTGTCAGTGCAAGGCTTGGACAGTTTCTTCAGCTCAGCAACGATGGCGATGGTCGCCTTGTCGATGCCGCGCTTCAGGTCCATCGGGTTCATGCCGGCAGCGACGGCTTTCAGGCCTTCGTTGACGATGGCCTGAGCCAGAACGGTTGCAGTGGTAGTACCGTCACCAGCGTCATCGTTGGCACGGGAAGCAACGTCTTTGACCAGCTGCGCGCCCATGTTTTCGAAACGGTCTTTCAGTTCGATTTCTTTGGCAACCGAAACACCGTCTTTGGTGATCAGAGGAGCGCCGAAGCTCTTCTCGATAATGACGTTACGGCCTTTCGGGCCCAGGGTTGCTTTTACTGCGTCAGCCAGGACGTTGACACCGGCGAGCATTTTTTTACGGCCAGAATCGCCGAATTTTACTTCTTTAGCAGCCATGATCGATCTTCCTTAAATACTTTGAGTAGTAACGGAAACTAGTGGGGTGACTCAGGCTTCGACGACCGCGAGAATTTCGTTCTCGCTCATCACCAGCAGGTCTTCGCCATCTACTTTCACAGTGTTGCTGCCGGAGTAAGGGCCAAACACCACTTTGTCACCCACTTTCACGGCCAGCGCACGTACTTCACCGTTGTCCAGCACGCGGCCGGTACCAACAGCGAGGATCTCGCCACGGTTTGGCTTTTCAGCAGCCGAACCTGGCAGAACGATACCGCCAGCAGTTTTGGATTCTTCTTCGCTGCGACGGATTACGACGCGGTCATGCAGAGGACGAAGCTTCATTGTCGATCTCCTGATTATGGTTTTTAAACGGCCAGTGAATACACCGGCGAGTTAAACATCCGGCGTTGCCGGTTACGGTTCGACGAGCGAACCGCAGAATACGGTCTGGCAAAAAGGCCAGAAACCTTGCGGTGACCCATACATAAGGGCGGGCATGGTGATTACAAGGCCAGCGGTTGAATTTTTTTGTCGAAAGCTACTGCGTCGTGAAACGCACGCGGCACCCTGAGGTGCCGCGTGGTGGGGCGATCAGCCCGATTACTTGTCGCGATGTTCGAACTCGCCTTCGATCACATCCGGCTCACGGGTCGGAGGATGAATTGCGCCGGGGCGACCCGGATCGTTGCTGGCCGGCATGTCGTCAGCGAATGCACGCTGGCGCAGGGCCTGATCTTCAGCACGCTTGCGCATGGTGTTGACCAGCACCCGACGGGTGATCGGCAACAGGCAGATCACGCCCAGAATGTCGCTGATGAAACCTGGCAACAGCAGCAGACCACCGCCGACAGCAATCATCAGACCTTCGAGCATCTGCTGGGCAGGCAGCTCGCCGCGAGACAGACTTTCACGGGCGCGCATCGCTGTCGCGAACCCGGCCACACGAATCACGAACAGGCCCAACAGCGAAGTTGCGACCACCATCAGGAATGTCGGAAAGAAGCCTATCGACATGCCCACCCGTACCAGAACGAACAGTTCCAGTACCGGAAAAAGAAGAAACAGCAGTAGAAAAACACGCATCAATTGAATTCCTCAACGCAAGAATGCCTTGCAGTAGACCCTACGTGACGTCATCAAAGCGTGAATTCAAGCCTCTTGAGTGTCACGAACAGGCCATTTTTCCGCGTGAGCCAGCTGAACCAAGGCTTCGCGGACTTGTTTCGGTGTGTTACAGGGCTCACCGAACGCCAGCCAGTAAAGGCTCTGACCGATACGCAGGTGCATGCCTTCGCTGTCGATACCTGCCAATTGCGCAACTTCACTTTGCGGCAGACCAGTGAGTTGCACGTAGTGAGCAATGGCTTTGGCGTGGTCAGCATTCATGTGCTCGACCATGCTGGCTTCGGCGGAACCGGCAAACGGGTTTGCCAGCTCAACATGATCAAGCCAGTGAATGGCACCAAAGCCGCCGATGAAACGGTAGCGCACGGGCATCAGTACCCAGAAATCGAAATCATGGGCGGAGTGATAGCTTTTCGATTCGGGGAAAAAACGGTAATAGCGCTGTGAAGCTGACTCGATGGCGTCTGGCTCAACAAGCTTGTGCGCCTCAGCCATGACCGTCACGCGTCCGGTCGCCTGGACATCGTCAGCTTCGCGCTCGCCCACCAGCAATGAGCACTTCGCGTCTTTGCCCAGGTTGTGAGTGTGCTGAGCGATACGGCTGATCAATATCAACGGCCGGCCCAGATCATCAAGACAATAAGGAACAGACGAGCCAAACGGGAAACCCGGCATGGATTTGGAGTGTGTGGACAGCACGCCCCGATATTCCTTGAGCAACAACTCCCGTGCCTGCTTGATCGCCTTTCCACTCATCTGATAACTCCTCGTAACCCACTCGCCGACAATCGACGCACCTATGAATAAAGCTGACAGTAGTCAGCTGATTGGGCACGCGCAGGGGGTTGAAAGACAAGTTAATAATTATTGCGAAGGGAGCCAGCGGGATGGCGGGAAAGCCAGGGCAACTCATCCAGTATGGTTTGTCAAAGCAATGCCCTCGCGGCTAAAGCCACTCCTACGGCCGGACGGCGTACGTAGGAGCGGCTTTAGCCGCGAGGGCGTCGGTGGTCGCACCTAATCTTCCACCGAACAAGGCATCATTCAGAGCAAGAGCGCGTGCCAGCTATTTAACAGGTCTTACCAGCTCACACCAAACCCTGCGGTGTAGCGGGTTTTGTCCAGGTCGCCATTTTCGGATCCGCTGATAACGTTCTTCTCGGCCTTGAGGTTCAATGACGCCCAATCCGTCACTTTGTAGCGAAGCCCTACCTCCGCATCCAGAGAATAGTCAGCCACGTTGCTGATGGGTTTGCCCACTTCGCCGTTGGTGAAGAACTCGACCTTTTTGCCGATCAGGAAACGGTTGTAATCCCAAGTACCCGCCACAGAGTAGAAATTCTCTTTCTCGCCGTTTCTGAACTCGAAATCGGTGCGGTTAAGCAGAGCGCCCAGCTTGAAAGCGCCCAGCTCGTCATCCCAGAACTGGTAGCCCGGCCCCGTACCTACAACGCGCTGACGACTGAGGTCTTCGACTTTGTCGCGCTTGTAACTGATCCGGCCATCCCAGAAAAATTTCTCGGTCAGGAAGCGGTCGATGGAGTACTCGGCACTCCAGTTGTCAGTGCTGACCACATCATCCTGAGTCTCGCGGTTGTAATCGCCTTTGGCGTTATGACGCCATTGACCATGCCGCGCCGAGGTCTTGAAAGCGACGTTGTAATCGTTGGTGTCGTTCTCGGCTTGCTGGAAATCCGCCGCCAGGTCGACATTGCCCTTCCAGACCAGATCAGTGATCACCGGCTTGGGCTTGAGAATCTGCTGGATGCTGGCCAGCTCGACCGTTTTAGGTGCGTCGCCGTTGGTCAGCGTGACCTTGCCGTCGTCAGAGGCTTTCAACGATTTGGCAATTTCGCCCTGATACTGATCCTGCTTGACCATCAGCGGCTGGTCGCTCTCCAGGGTCTTGACCTGCTTCCAGTCAACGGGAATCGATCCCCCGTAAGAGGTTTCAACCACTAGCTTGCCGCCGTCGAAGAGTTTTATTGTACCGGTGATTTTGTCGCCATTCTTCAACCAGACGGTATCAGCGAGCAAAGGAGTAGCGGCAACGGAGGCAGCGAGGAACAGCAAAGTTCTGGTCAGCATAAGCAACAAGGAGGCTCAAGTTAGCGGAAAATCGGGCATCATCCCTCGGGATGACGTCAAGGCAATCGAAGACCGCCGCTGGAACAGAAAACACTGACAGCAGAAAACTTCAGTAGTTCAAATACCAGGCGGCCGCCCATCCATAAACAGCTCTATAAACAGGAGCAAAGCGTTGATCAAGCAGCAGCCGGACTCATCGGATCCGACCGGAATGGACCCGACGCAGGCGCGACGCACGGCGCTGTACCTTACGCTCAATCAGGTGCCTGAAGGGAAAGTGGTCAGCTATGGGCAGTTGGCGGAACTGGCCGGACTGGGTCGCGCTGCGCGCTGGGTCGGGCGGACATTGAGCCAGTTACCGGATGGCACTTCGCTGCCGTGGCATCGGGTGATAGGTGCTGGCGGCAAGGTCAGTTTGCCCGTCGGTACACCGTCAGGTGACGAACAACGCGCCCGATTACGTGCAGAAGGCATCATTGTGCAGAACAATCGGGTAGATATCCGGCGTCATGGCTGGCGTCCGATAGAGCACAGCGGTTAGAGTGCGCCCTTTGTTTTCGTAACCTGAGGCAGACTCCAGCCCATGCCCCGTAAAACCTGGCGCGCCGCGCTCGCCGCATATGCCAGCCCTTCGACGTTAGTGCTGTTATTGCTCGGATTCGCTGCGGGCATGCCCTACATGTTGGTGTTTTCTACTCTGTCGGTCTGGTTGCGTGAAGCCGGTGTCGCTCGAGAAACCATTGGCTATGCCAGCCTGATCGGGCTGGCTTATGCATTTAAATGGGTGTGGTCGCCCCTGCTCGACCAATGGCGCCTGCCGCTGCTTGGCAAGTTGGGGCGGCGACGCTCCTGGCTCGTCCTATCGCAAAGCCTGGTGATTCTGGGATTGATCGGCATGGGCTTCTGCGACCCGCAGCAGCACTTGTCCTGGCTGATCGCAATCGCCGTGGTCGTGGCGTTTTCATCCGCGACTCAAGACATCGCCATCGATGCCTATCGCCTGGAAATTGCCAACGATACCCAGCAGGCCGCCCTCGCAGCCAGTTACATGTCCGGCTACCGTGTCGCGGCGCTGCTCGCCACCGCAGGCGCGCTGTATTTCGCCGAAGGTTTTGGCTCCACGGGTTTCGCCTATAAACATTCGGCATGGACCGGCACCTACGTGCTGTTTGGCCTGCTGATGCTGCCAGCGTTGATTACTACGCTGATCATGCGCGAACCTCCGGTGGCACTGCGCACCCAGTTGTCTGCCGCTCGCTATGGTTTCGTGCACCAGCTGGCGTCCGTCTTTGTGCTGATTGTGCTGCTCGTATCGGTTCCGGCAATGTTCACCCAGCTCTACAACACAGACTTCGCCAGCGTACTGTTTCAGCACGCCAGCTGGACGGACCTGCTGATGGAAGACCGCGCCTTTCTGCGCGCCATCCTCTATATCGTCCTGACCGTCGCGTGCCTGTCTTCAATGGGGCGGCGTGGCCTGGCTCCGGTGCTGACGCCGATCAATGACTTCATCCTGCGTTATCGCTGGCAGGCGTTCCTGTTGCTGGGATTGATCGCGACGTACCGTATGTCAGACACGGTCATGGGTGTCATGGCCAACGTCTTCTACATCGATCAGGGCTTTACCAAGGACCAGATTGCCAGTGTCAGCAAGATCTTCGGTCTGATCATGACGCTGCTGGGCGCAGGCTTTGGCGGATTGCTGATCGTGCGTTTTGGCATCATGCCGATTCTGTTCATTGGCGGGCTGACCTCGGCGGCTACCAACCTGCTGTTTCTGATGCTGGCCGACATGGGGCCGAACCTGAAGATGCTGGTGCTGACCATTTCCCTGGACAACTTCAGCTCCGGATTGGCGACCTCGGCGTTCGTAGCGTATCTATCGAGCCTGACTAACCTCAAATTCTCGGCGACACAATACGCGCTGCTCAGCTCGATCATGCTGCTGCTGCCGCGTTTGCTGGGAGGTTATTCGGGGGTTGTGGTGGAGAAGTATGGCTATCACAACTTCTTCCTGATCACTGCGCTATTGGGCGTACCCACGCTGATCATGATCATCCTGCAGTGGAGCAAGGAAGCGCGCCAGGACAAGGCGGCCGAGGTGCTTGAGGCGGAGAAGCCCTCGCAAGATCAACTTTAAGACTGGAACGCTGAATCTGTAGGAGCTGCCGAAGGCTGCGATGGCGGCGTGTCAGCCAGAATGCTTTCGCAGCCTTCGGCAGCTCCTACAAAGTCATAGGCTAATTACTGCGGTGCTGCTGAATCCTGAACCACGCGAATAACGCGTTGCGGGAACGGGATGTCGATGTTGGCAGCACGCAGGCGGTCACGGGCTTCGGCGTTGAAGCGGTTGGACACATCGCCGAAATCACCGGTCTTGACCCAGACCCGCAACGAAACAGTGATCGAGCTATCACCCAGCGCAGCTACCACGGCCTGCGGTGCAGGGTCCTGCAGTATGCGAGGATCATCTGCCATATCCATCAGGACTTGCAGCGCCTGCTTCAGATCGGCCTCGTAATCCACGCCCACATCAAAGGTAATCTTGCGGGTCGGCTGGCGGTTGGTGTTAGTGATAATCCCGTTGGACAGATTGCCATTGGGCAGTATCACCGTCTTGTTGTCACCGGTACGCACCACGGTATGGAATATCTGGATACTGTCGACAGTGCCCGAGATTCCCTGTGCTTCGATCCAGTCGCCAATACGGAACGGGCGAAACAGCAAAATCAGCACGCCGCCTGCGAAATTCGCCAGGCTGCCTTGCAGCGCAAGACCAATCGCCAGACCTGCAGCACCGATAGCGGCAACGAACGAGGTGGTTTCGACCCCGATCATCGACGCAACGCTCACAACCAGCAAAATCTTGAGAATGATGTTGGCGAGGCTGCTGATAAAGCCTTGTAACGCGAGGTCAGCATTGCGCAGTGCCAGTAGCGCCCCCACCTTAGTGGTCAGGCGATTGATCAGCCACCAACCAATCGTCAGGGTCACCAACGCCAACAGTACGCGACTGCCGTATTCCATGATCATCGGGATCCAGGCCTGAGAAGCCTTTACCAGATGATCCACTTCGGCATTCAAATCCATCTTTCTCTCCTTACATTTCGCGACCTGACGCCGCAACCATCAGGCGGTGCCCGATGGTTACACAGCTTGCACAAGCCGTAGACGCGTCAGGGAAACAGATTCCTGCGCCAAGGGCGGTCGATCAGTCGCGGAAGTTATTGAATTGCAGCGGCATGCCAAACTCATTGGCGCGCAGGACGGCCATGGCCTCTTGCAGGTCGTCACGCTTCTTGCCGGTCACGCGCACTTGCTCACCTTGAATGGCGGCCTGGACCTTGAGCTTGGCTTCTTTGATGTGAGCGACGATTTTCTTCGCCAGCTCTTTGTCGATGCCTTCCTTGAGAACGGCGTCCTGCTTCATCAATTTACCGGAAGCAAAGGCGTCTTTGACTTCAAGGCATTTGACGTCGATCTTGCGCTTGACCAGGCATAGCTTGAGGATTTCGATCATCGCTTCAAGCTGGAACTCCGCCTCGGCAGTCAGACTGACCGTCAGGTCCTTTTCCTTGAACTCGAATTCGCCTTTACCTTTCAAGTCGTAGCGACGGTCCAGCTCTTTGATAGCGTTGTCGACGGCGTTAGTGACTTCGTGTTTATCCAGTTCGGACACTACGTCGAACGAGGGCATGTCATTTCTCCAATGGATGGCGCTGAAACGCCAGTCTTTGATGTGAATAAAACCCGGTTATTATAACGAGACTTTCCCGCGTTCACTGCGAGCCATCCATGTCGACAGCCAATTTCTCGCTCCTGCTCAGTTTTCTTCGCCTTGCCATGAGCCGCTAATGTCCGTCGTCTGGCATGTGCTGGGTGCCGGGAGCCTGGGCGGCCTTTGGGCAGTGCGGCTGGCGAGAGTGGGTTTGCCGGTTCGACTGATCCTGCGTGATGCCTCGCGTCTGGCCGCGTATAACGCCAATGGCGGGACTCTGACGCTGGTTGAGCAGGGTGTTGAAAGTCGAGTGGCGATCAGCGCGCAGACTCTCGACAGCGCAGAGCCCGTCAAACGGCTATTGCTGGCGTGCAAGGCTTACGATGCCGAGCAGGCCGTAGCGGCACTGGCGCATCGACTGACACATGACGCGGAAATAATCCTGCTGCAAAACGGCTTGGGCAGTCAGGACGCGGTCGCCGCAAAAGTCCCGAAAGCACGTTGCATCTGTGCCTCCAGCATCGAAGGAGCGTTTCGCCAACGCGACGGGTCAGTGGTGTTTGCCGGGCATGGTTATAACTGGTTGGGCGACCCTGCCGATCCCTCCCCGCCTGAGTGGCTGAGCGACCTGCAACTGGCAGGCATTCCCCATGAATGGACCCCGGACATCCTCACCCGGCTCTGGCGCAAGCTGGCACTGAACTGTGCGATCAACCCGCTGACCGTACTTCACGACTGCCGAAACGGTGGTTTGATGCAACATCACTGCGAGGTTGCAACACTGTGCGCAGAACTGAGTGAACTGCTTCAACAGTGCGGACAGCCAGCAGCAGCCGAGGATCTGCACAGCGATGTGCAACGAGTCATTCAGGCAACAGCGGCCAATTACTCGTCGATGTATCAGGATGTCGCGCAAGGACGCCGCACAGAGATCAGCTATTTGCTGGGCCATGCCTGTGCAACCGCCGAGCGCCATGGCGTCGTTATTCCGCATTTGCAGCAACTGAAGGTCAGACTTGTAAAACATCTGACGGACAAAGGGCTGCCCGCGAACTAGCTCCGGCCGCCTGTTTGCTCAATGGCCGGGGGGCGCGCTACCCTGAACATTCCTCATCCCCGTGTGATTCGCCTCATGCCATTGCGCCAACGCCTGGAAAACCTGCCAGTCGGCCAGAAGCTACTGGCAGCCTTGCTGGTCTTGCTGACCACTGTCCTGCTGGTCGCCAATCTGACGTTCATCAGTGCCGCCTATTACATTTCTCAGGAGGCCATGGCCCCTCAGGCACTGCAGACCATTGGCCGCCTGATCAGCAATCCGAACCTTGCTGAACAGGCACTCAGCTCACCAGCGGATGCCGAATCGTTGCTCAAGGAGCTGAAAAATTACGGTCCGTTGCGCGCTGCTGCTCTTTACGACACCAATGGCGAGCGAATTGGCCAGCTGCAACAAGGCGACAAGCTCAGGCTGCCGGGACGATTCAAAGACATCGAAGCCTGGCGCATCACCGAATTTCGTAATACCCAGCTAATCCCGGTACCGAAAGCGGGTCAGGCACCGGGCCACCTGTTACTGGTTGCCAGTAGCGAATTACCGACTGCGTTCTACACCGGCACCCTGACTGCCAGCCTCGGCATTCTGGTGTTCAGCGTGCTGCTCTGGCTGGTCATTGCCCGGCAGATTCGGCGCCTGATTACCGAACCCATCTATCAGTTGGAAGAGCTCTCACGTCAGGTCACACGGGAAGAGAGCTACGCATTGCGCGCAGCGCCAGGCAACAAGGATGAAATCGGCAGTCTCGCTGAAGCTTTCAACACCATGCTGTCGCGTATCGAGGCCCGGGAGCAACAACTCAAGCGCGCTCGGGACGACTCTCAGGAGGCCTACGATCAGGCTCAGGGGCTGGCCGAAGAGACCCGTAACACCAACCGCAAGCTGGAGCTTGAGGTGAAGGTGCGCAGCAAGATCGAGAAGAAGCTCACAGGATTCCAGAACTACCTGAACAGCATCATCGACTCGATGCCTTCGGCGCTGATTGCGCTGGATGAACAACTGTATGTCACCCAGTGGAATCAGGAAGCCAGCGCACTTTCCGGCACGCCTCTGGATGAAGCACTCAACCAGCCGATATTTCTGGCCTTCCCGCCGATGAGAACCTTCCTGCCGCAGCTCAAGCAGACGGTGGAGAAACACAGTGTCACCAAGATCGAACGGGTCACCTGGATCAAGGACGAAGAGCGTCGTCACTACGCCCTGACCTTTTACCCACTGACTGGCGGCGCGGGACAAGGCGTGGTGATTCGTGTCGATGACATCACCCAGCGGTTGTCGCTGGAAGAGATGATGGTGCAGTCCGAAAAGATGCTTTCCGTCGGCGGCCTGGCGGCAGGCATGGCCCACGAGATCAACAATCCGCTGGGTGCGATCCTGCATAACGTGCAAAACATTAGGCGGCGGCTGTCGACCGACCTGCAGAAAAACATCGAGCAGGCCGAAGCCGAAGGCATCGAACTGGAAACAGTGAATCGTTATCTGGTCAGCCGAGAAGTACCCAAACTGCTCGATGGCATTCAGCAAGCCGGTGCAAGGGCCGCGAAGATCGTCAGCCACATGCTCAGCTTCAGTCGTCTCAGCACCCGGCAAATGGCCCCGTGCGACCTGCCGGCATTGATTGATCAGGCGGTAGAGATCGCCAGTAATGACTTTGACCTGACCATCGGTTTCGACTTCAAGGGCCAGGCCATCATTCGTCAATTCGACCCGGAACTGGGTCCGGTGCCGGGGACGGCCAACGAACTGGAGCAGGTGTTGCTGAACCTGCTCAAGAACGCCGCACAGGCCATTCATCAACGCCCGGATGATGCAGAACCGGGGCGTATCATTCTGCGTACCCGACTGAATCCGCCATGGGCCGAGATTCAGGTCGAAGACAACGGTATCGGCATGACCGAACAAGTGCGCAAACGTACGTTCGAACCGTTCTTCACCACCAAAGAAATTGGTCAGGGCACCGGGCTTGGGCTGTCGGTGTCGTACTTCATCATTACCAACAATCACAAAGGCCAGATGGAGGTGCACTCCTCTGTCGGCCAAGGCACCTGCTTCACCTTGCGCCTGCCCTTGGCGGGCAGCCAGGTGAACGTGCCTGAAGCGGTTATTTCGCCGCTATAACGGAGCATTGAGAATGGGCTTTCGCTTGTCGAAGATTTACACACGCACTGGCGACACCGGCGAAACCGGCCTGGGTGACGGCCGACGCGTGCCAAAGGATCACCCCCGGGTCGAGGCAATCGGCGAGGTTGATACGCTGAACAGCCAGTTGGGATTACTCCTTGCCGGGCTGGCCGAGCAATTGTCGGCAAAGCCTGCTCTCGCGGAGGTGATCGAAGTGCTCGCGCCGTGTCAGCATCGATTGTTCGACCTGGGTGGCGAATTGGCGATGCCGGTTTATCAGGCCCTTGATCAGGCTGAAATTGATCGACTGGAAGCGGCCATCGACCTGTGGAATGAAGAGCTGGGGCCGCTGGAGAATTTCATTCTGCCCGGTGGTTCGGCGCTGATCGCCCAGGCCCACGTCTGCCGCAGCCTGGCCCGCAGTGCCGAACGACGCTGTCAGCATCTCAATGCCATCGAGCCGCTGGCCGGGGTTGGCTTGGCGTATATCAACAGGTTATCGGATTTGTTGTTTGTCGCAGCGCGATTGATTGCCAAGCGGCAGGGTATTGCAGAGATATTGTGGGAAGCGGCGAAGAAGCCTTAATCACCGCTCCCGCTGGATGAACGTTAAACCTGTGGGAGCGGTGCTTGCCCGCGATAAGGCTGGACGCGGTTCACTTTAGAACGCGTCCAGCCTTATCGCGGGCAAGCACCGCTCCCACAGTCACCATTACGCATGAGACTAACTACTCCCCCGGCCAGAACGTTCTGATCCCCGCCACACCTTGCGCACCGTTCTCCCAGGCTTTTTGCTGTTCAGCAGGGCCAACACCACCAAGCAGATAAACCGGTTTGCTGCACCCGGTAATCAACTCACGCGCCTGCTCCCAGCCCAACGGCTGAGCATCAGGGTGAGTCTGGGTTGGCTGCACCGGCGACAAGGTCACGAAGTCGACGTCCATCAGTTCGGCCAGAGCCAATTCTTCAGCGTTATGACAAGAGGCCGCCAGCCAGCGATCCTTCGGAAACGGACGCCCGTTCGGGGCCAGTTTGCGTAGCTGTGCCGACGTCAGGTGCCAACCCGCAGCGGGAAAGTCCCCCAACCATTCCAGCGGCCCCTTGAGCATCAATTGCGCTTTACCGGCACACAACCCCACGGCGTCTACCGCCAGATCGCGGTATTGCGGGTCATACCCATTCGGCGCACGCAACTGGATCAGTTTGATACCGCCCGCAACAGCCTTCTGAATACCACGCAGCAATTGCGGGGTTTCCAGTTCGCCAGGGGTGATCAGGTACTCACCCGGCAAACGCGCCGCAGCAACAATGGGCTGATTAGCGGCTGGGAATTCATAATCTGCCAATTCACGATGGGTTACCCAGGCCAGTGGCTGCCCTTCGACGCCATGCGGTTCGCCGGTAAATGCCGACACTTCCCAGACATCCAGCAGCACCTGCTTGTCCGGATAGTCATGCTGAATCTTGATCAGCGGCCGTGCCTGGGTGACCACGATGTTCAACTCTTCCTGAAGCTCACGGGCAAGCGCCGACTCGACAGCCTCTCCCAGTTCGACCTTGCCACCGGGAAATTCCCACAAACCGCCCTGGTGCTGAGTGTCGGCACGCCGCGCGATAAGGATCTTGCCGTCAACGCCGCGGATAACCGCTGCTGCTACATGAATACGTTTCACCCTTCGACTTCCTCTAAAGCAGCCTTCTGCCAACGCTGGAACAGCGGCCATCGGTAGAGGGTTTCGATGTACGCCAACGCTTCGGCGGGCAGTTCGATCCGGTACGTGCGCAAGCGTACCGCCACAGGTGCAAAGAACGCGTCAGCTGCGCTGGCATTGCCGAACAGAAACGGACCGTTTTCAGCCGCAACCGCCCGGCACTCAGCCCATAGCTGGACGATGCGTTCGATGTCGTTCTGAGCTTCCACAGAGATGACTTCCAGTGCTGCGTCTCGGTGCAAGTCCATGGGCAGATTCGAGCGCAGCCCGATGAAACCGCTGTGCATTTGCGCACATGCCGAGCGCGCCTGAGCACGCGCAGCGGTGTCGCTGGGCCACAGCCCTGCATCAGGGAATTGCTCTGCGAGGTATTCGATGATCGCCAGCGAGTCGGCAATCGAACCATGCGGGGTTTTCAGCAGGGGCACCTTGCCGGACGGCGAGTGCTCGAGAATCTGCTGGCGGGTGTTTGTCTGATCCAGGCGGATCAGCTGTTCGGTGTACGCCGCACCCGTCATGTAAAGCGCCAGCGCCGGTCGCAGAGACCATGAAGAGTAACGTTTGTCGCCGATGATCAGGTGCAGGGTCATGAGGAGTTCTCCAGATAGAACGAGCTGATCATGTTTCTGTGGACTTTACACTGCCTGCAAATTGATCGGCACCTGTATCGACGCCATCGCGAGCAAGCTCACTCCTACAGAAAACTGTGGTCGGTAGGAGCGGATTCATCCGCGAAGAAGCTGGCGCGGTTTATCAGGTAAATCGCGTTGACGTCTTCGGGAATGAATCCCCTCCCACAGGTCCGATTGTCGTCAGATCAAGTGCGGTATTCCGCGTTGATCTTCACGTACTCGTGGGACAAGTCGGTGGTCCAGATGGTCTCGCTGCAATCACCACGGCCGAGTTCGATGCGAATGGTGATTTCGGCTTCGGCCATTACTGCCGAGCCTTGCTCTTCAGTGTAGGTGGTCGCGCGGCAGCCCTTGCTGGCGATGCACACGGAGCCCAGAAACACATCAATCTTGCTCACATCAAGATCAGGCACACCGGCACGACCTACAGCGGCCAGAATACGGCCCCAGTTAGGATCGGACGCGAACAGCGCGGTCTTGATCAATGGCGAGTGAGCCACGGCGTAACCCACGTCAAGACACTCCTGGTGATTGCCGCCGCCGTTGACTTCAACCGTCACGAACTTGGTAGCGCCTTCGCCATCACGGACGATGGCCTGAGCCACTTCCATGCATACCTCGAATACGGCTGTTTTCAGCGCGTCGAACAGCGGCCCCTTGGCTTCGGTCACTTCCGGCAGATTAGCCTGGCCCGTTGCGATCAGCATGCAGCAGTCATTGGTCGACGTGTCGCCATCGATAGTGATGCGGTTGAACGACTTGTTGGCGCCGTCACGGATCAGATCCTGCAGCACGCTTTGCGAAACCTTGGCGTCAGTGGCGATGTAGCCCAGCATGGTCGCCATGTTCGGGCGAATCATGCCTGCGCCTTTGCTGATACCGGTCACGGTGACGGTTACGCCATCGATCTGGAACTGACGGCTCGCGCCCTTTGGCAGCGTGTCAGTGGTCATGATGCCGGTTGCCGCAGCAGCCCAGTTATCCACAGACAGGTCATCGAGGGCCGCCTGCAACGCGCCTTCGATCTTTTCCACAGGCAATGGCTCGCCGATAACACCGGTGGAATATGGCAGCACGGCATTGGCGTCCACGCCAGTCAGCTCAGCCAGCCTGGCGCATGTGCGCGCAGCGTTGGCCAGACCCGGCTCGCCGGTACCGGCGTTGGCATTACCAGTGTTGGTCAGCAGATAACGAACAGGGCCGTTGACGCGCTGTTTGGCGAGAATGACCGGTGCTGCGCAGAACGCGTTAAGGGTGAAAACACCTGCAACACTGGAGCCTTCGGCACAGCGCATGACCACAACGTCCTTGCGACCCGGACGTTTGATGCCGGCAGAAGAAATGCCCAGTTCAAAACCGGGAACCGGGTGCAATGTCGGCAAAGGACCAAGACCAACAGCCATGAGGTGCGCTCCTTGAAAGATATCTGCGCCGCCCGCTTCGGTACGGCAGTCGATTGAAAAACGCCGCGACGGGTAAGCCGGTCGCGGCGTTAGTGCTGTTACTTCAAAACCACTACCGGATCAGATCAGGATCAGCCGATTTGACCGTGGCAATGTTTGTACTTTTTACCGGAACCACACCAGCACAATTCGTTACGACCTTGCTTCTGGTCGTTACGGACCGGAAGGGTCGCGACATCGACGCCCTCTTCAACCAACGCTTCTGGTTGTTCAAGGCCCGGTGCTTCAGCGTGTTCGAACTGCATGCGCTGCGCCAGCTCTTCGGCATCGCGACGCAGACGAGCTTCCTCTTCTTCCGGATCTTCGCGGCGTACCTGAACGTGAGACAGCACACGGATGGTATCGCGTTTGATCGAATCCAGGAGTTCCTGGAACAACGTGAAGGACTCGCGCTTGTATTCCTGCTTCGGGTTCTTCTGAGCGTAGCCGCGCAGGTGAATACCGTGACGCAGGTGATCCATGGTGGACAGGTGGTCCTTCCAGAGATCGTCCAGTACGCGCAGCAGAATCTGCTTCTCGAACGTGCGCAACGCTTCGGCGCTGGCCTGCTCTTCCTTCTCGTTGTACGCGGCCAGCAACTCTTCGAGCAGCTTCACGCGCAGTGTGTCTTCGTGCAGGTGATCGTCTTCGTCCAGCCATTGCTGAATCGGCAGTTTCACACCGAAGTCGGTATCGAGTGCAGCTTCCAGACCGGCAACGTCCCACTGTTCCGGCATGGATTGCGGCGGAATGTGCTGGCTGATCAGGCTGTTGAGTACGTCTTCACGGAACTCGGCGATGGTGTCACCAATGTTGGTAGCGGCCAAGAGGCTGTTACGCATGTGGTAAATCACTTTACGCTGCTCGTTGGACACGTCGTCGAACTCGAGCAATTGCTTACGGATATCGAAGTTGCGGCCTTCAACCTTGCGTTGCGCCTTCTCGATCGCGTTGGTCACCATACGGTGTTCGATCGCTTCACCGGACTGCATGCCCAATGCCTTCATGAAGTTCTTCACTCGATCAGAAGCGAAGATGCGCATCAGGCTGTCTTCCAGCGACAGGTAGAAACGGCTTGAACCGGTATCACCCTGACGGCCGGCACGACCGCGCAGCTGGTTATCGATACGACGCGATTCGTGGCGCTCGGAAGCAATAACGTGCAAGCCGCCCGCCTCGATCACTTGCTGATGGCGTTTCTGCCAGTCGGCCTTGATCTGTGCGATTTGCTCCGGGCTCGGGTTTTCCAGTGCAGCAACTTCAACTTCCCAGTTACCGCCCAACAGGATGTCAGTACCACGACCGGCCATGTTGGTGGCGATGGTCAAGGCACCTGGACGACCGGCCTGCGCGATGATTTCAGCTTCTTTTTCGTGGAACTTGGCGTTCAGAACCTTGTGTTCGATACCTTCCTGGTTGAGCAACTTGGACATGTGCTCGGAAGTTTCGATGGTCGCAGTACCGACCAGTACCGGACGATTCTCGGCCAGACAGGCCTTGATGTCAGTGACGATGGCGGCGTACTTCTCTTCTGCCGTCAGGTACACGAGGTCGTTGAAGTCTTTACGCGCCAACGGCTTGTTAGGCGGAATGACCATAACTGACAAGGTGTAGATCTGGTGGAACTCGAACGCTTCGGTGTCGGCTGTACCGGTCATGCCGGACAGTTTGTTGTACAGACGGAAGTAGTTCTGGAACGTGGTCGAAGCCAGCGTCTGGCTTTCGGCCTGAATATTCAGGTTTTCCTTCGCTTCGATCGCCTGGTGCAAGCCTTCAGACAGACGACGACCCGGCATGGTACGACCGGTGTGCTCGTCGACCAGCAGAATCTGGCCATCCTGAACGATGTACTCGACATTGCGATGGAACAGCGTGTGCGCACGAAGACCGGCATAAACGTGAGTCAGCAGACCCAGGTTGTGTGCCGAGTACAGGCTTTCGCCTTCAGCCAGCAGGCCGACTTCGGTAAGCATTTCTTCGATGAACTGGTGACCGGCTTCATTCAGCTCGACCTGACGGGTCTTCTCGTCAACGGTGTAATGACCGGCTTTGGTGACTACGCCCTCCACTTCCTCGATGTGCTGCACGAGACGCGGGATCAGGCGGTTGATCTCGGTATACAGCTTGGAGCTGTCTTCAGCCTGACCGGAGATGATCAGCGGCGTACGCGCTTCGTCGATGAGGATGGAGTCCACTTCGTCGATCACGGCAAAGTTGAGTTCGCGCTGGAACTTGTCGTCCATGCTGAACGCCATGTTGTCGCGCAGGTAGTCGAAACCGAATTCGTTGTTGGTGCCGTAGGTGATGTCCGACGCGTAAGCCGCACGTTTTTCTTCTGGCGGCTGGAATGGCGTGACAATGCCAACGCTCAGACCAAGGAATTCGTACAGTGGACGCATCCAGTTGGCGTCACGACGAGCCAGATAGTCGTTGACCGTTACCACGTGCACGCCCTTGCCGGACAATGCATTGAGGTAAACCGCCAGTGTACCCACCAGGGTTTTACCTTCACCGGTACGCATTTCGGCAATCATGCCTTCGTGCAGAGTCATGCCGCCAATCAACTGAACGTCAAAGTGGCGCATACCCATGACGCGCTTGCCAGCTTCACGTGCGACCGCGAAAGCTTCAGGAAGCAGCTGATCGAGGGTCTCACCTTTGGCTAAGCGGGCCTTGAACTCTTCGGTCTTGGCACGGAGTTGCTCGTCCGAAAGGGCCACCATTTGCTCTTCGAAGGCATTGACGATCTGTACCGTCTTGAGCATGCGCTTCACTTCACGCTCGTTCTTGCTTCCAAAAAGTTTTTTTAACAAAGGCGCAAACATATCGACAGGATCTTCCAGACATAGGAATGGAGGGCGGCCCCGTGAGTCGCCCGTGCAGCCCTCATGGCCGCATGCGAACGAGTATTCTACCCGGAAACGATGGTGAGGAAAGTGGCGTTATTCCACGATGCTGGCACAGCGCTGTGACGGGGCTGTTTGTAGATAGGGTCATTTCCTGAGAGTTCAACCCGTCCAACGCAGAAGTTAGCCATTGATTTAACGGGTAAAACAGGCAAACCCGCATGGGACAAGGGGTTGCGGGCGCTTTCTGATAACATGACAAACTTGTCATCCAGGGTTGTTGCTCATGGCGTTTCGTCCACTCCCCGCTCGGGCACCCGCAGTATTGCTGCGTGAAGCAAAGCCTTTGAAGGGTATTTTTCATCACGCTCAACGCTTGGGACACCTGCAACGGCTGCTTGAAAGCCAGTTGCAGCCTGCTGCGCGCGAACATTGTCATGTTGCTTCGTGGCGCGAAGGCAGCTTGCTGCTGATTGTGACCGACGGTCATTGGGCGACGCGTCTGCGCTATCAACAAAAGCGCCTGCAGCGACAGCTGACGGCCTTCGACGAATTCGCCAGCCTCACGCGGATTGTCTTCAAGGTCCAACCCCCTACGCCCGCTCAAGGGGCTAAAGGTCACACGATGGACTTGTCGACCGTAGCCGCCGAGAGCATTCAGGCGACGGCTGACGGGATTACCGATCCGAAACTGCGCGCCGCGCTGGAGCGTTTGGCAAGTCACGCCAAGCCAAAGGAATAAGCCGAAACCGAATGGCGCGATCAACCGCTTTTGCTACTCCTTTGCGTCAAGAAACTCCATCAGGACTTTTAACATCTCTTGGGGAGCTTCCTCCTGAGGATAATGCCCCGCATCGCTGATAACACGGGCTGCCACGTTGGCCGCAACCGGGTCCAGCATTGCTTTAAGTCCACTGCCTCTTGCGAACTCGCCGCCCACCGTCAGCACGGGCATTGTCAGCGGCACAGCAGCATGCTTTTTATTCTGTTCGATTGTTTCCGGGATAGCCCGGTAATAAGCGAAACCAGCCCGCATTGCCCCCGGTTTGGAATAAGCACGGACATACTCTTCGGTTGCCAGATCGCTCGGCCTGTAAGCAAAGCTATTGAACAGCCATTCCAGGTAGATACGTTCCTTACCCTCAATCAGCGCTTCTGGCAGATCCACAAGTTGATTGAAAGCAAAGTGCCAGGAGCGTAATGGATCAAGGCCGGGAATGCCCGCTTCAGAAAGCACAATGCGCGTAATGGCATCGGGATAGTTAGCCGCCATCGAGTAGCCAATCCACATCCCCACATCATGCCCGACGACTTGATAAGTCGAATGCCCGAGCTGTTGCATCAGCTCATGCAAATCGCGCCCCACGTTGTCCGTATCGTATCCGGCCACAGGCCTGTTCGAATCGCCCAAACCTCGAGGATCAACGGCTATGACGGTGAATTTCCGGGCCAGCTCCGGCATGATCTTGTGCCAGGTATATGCGGTCTGGGGCCAGCCAGGAATCAGCAAAAGCGCAGGTCCTTTGCCACCCGCGACGTAATGCAACCGCACTTTATCCTGATTAACAATGGCGTAACCGTCTCGAAAATTGCAGCTCTCGCAGGTCGCCAGCATCGAAGCGGCATTCGCCGCAGACTCACCAATCGGCAGCGAGCCCGACAGCAAGCCGATGCTCAGAGATAGCGAAAGAGTGGAAAGCAATGAACTCCCTTTGGGGGGTGGAAATTCCATGATTCAGTCTCCGTCAGGATAAGCAACTCAAAGGAGTATCGAAAAGCAGCACAGCTGCTAATACCCAACGAGCGACTTTGGACGAAGACCTCAGGAATTAATGTGAGAAACAGCCTCCCTGCACGTAGGACAACTCCTAAAGAATAGCTCAGGGGGAGCTTGAGCTGGACCCATAGAGGAAATATTGGCCGACTGAAAGAAGACCGGGGCAGGTACATCTGCGAAGTTTGACGCTCAGACTTCAAGCATCTGGCTTATGAGAATCCTGGAGCATCAAACTGACAATAAAAAAAGGCCGCCCGAGGGCAGCCTTTAAAAACAACAAAAAGGAAGGAGAGTAAAGCTGTCCTTACACGGCCGCTACAGGGCGCATGTAAGAAATCGGTGCAGTACTGGCATCTTCGAAGGTCACAACTTCCCAAGCGTCTGTCTCTGCGATCAATTTACGCAGAAGACGGTTGTTCAGTGCATGCCCCGACTTGAAGCCAATGAACTCACCTATCAGGCTGTTGCCCAGCAGGTAAAGGTCACCAATTGCATCAAGAATCTTGTGTTTGACGAATTCGTCCTCGTAACGCAGGCCGTCTTCGTTCAGTACGCCATCCTTATCCACCACGATGGCATTTTCCACACTGCCGCCGAGTGCGAGGTTGTGCTTGCGCAGGTACTCGATGTCACTCATGAACCCGAAGGTTCGGGCACGGCTGACTTCCTTCACGAAGGAAGTGCTGGAAAAGTCCACGCTTGCACTCTGTGTGCGATCGCGGAAGACCGGATGATCGAAATCGATCTCGAAACTGACTTTGAATCCTTCGAAAGGCACGAAAGTAGCGCGTTTACCGCCCTCTTCCAGTGTGACTTCCCGCAGGATCCGGATGAATTTTTTCGGCGCGTCCTGTTCTTCCAGGCCAGCCGACTGAATCAGGAATACGAAGGGCCCCGCGCTGCCATCCATGATTGGAACTTCGGAGGCAGAGAGTTCAACGTAAGCGTTATCGATGCCCAGGCCAGCCATGGCCGAGAGCAAATGTTCTACGGTGTCGACTTTGACATCACCGCTGACCAGCGTGGTCGACAGAGTGGTGTCACCGACGTTTTCCGCACGGGCAGCAATGTGCACGACGGGGTCGAGGTCAGCACGTACGAACACGATACCGGTATCCACAGGTGCAGGCTTGAGGGTCAGGTAAACCTTCTCCCCGGAGTGCAGACCGACACCTGTGGCACGGATAATATTTTTCAGGGTGCGTTGTTTAATCATGGCATTGGCCGCTTCAGCGCAAGTTGCGAACTGGTATCAACAAAGGCTGGCGATAATAGCAGACCCGGCCTTTGCTGAACACCAATCACCCTAATACCCCTGATACATTTCATCAATCAGCCTGACGACGCAGGAAAGCCGGGATGTCCAGGTAATCCAGATCGTCATTCGGGCTCATTTTTGCGGCTGTAGCGCCTGCGTGAGCCTGATTGCGCATCACGGTAGGACGATCCAGGTCGCGGTAGTTCACCGAAGGGGCTTCCTGACGAGCTGCAGCAGGCTGAGCCTGAGACGGCTGGGCAGTTTGCAGGGTGTTGTCGATAACCTTCATAGGCTTCTCGATTTTCGCGCCCAGGCCTGTGGCAACCACAGTCACGTGCAGCTCGTCGCGCATGTCCGGATCGATAACGGTACCGACCTTGACCATTGCGTGCTCGGAGGCGAACGCTTCGATGATGCTACCCACGTCCGAGTACTCACCCAGAGACAGGTCAGGACCGGCAGTGATGTTGACCAGGATGCCGCGAGCGCCCTGCAGGTTAACGTCTTCGAGCAGCGGGTTACGAATGGCTGCCTCAGTCGCTTCACGTGCACGGTTCGGACCGCTGGCGCAGCCAGTGCCCATCATCGCCATACCCATTTCGCTCATCACGGTACGTACGTCGGCGAAGTCGACGTTGATCATGCCCGGACGCTTGATGATGTCGGAGATACCGCGAACGGCACCGGCCAGTACATCGTCTGCCTTGGCGAAAGCCGACAGCAGGCTGGCGTCTTTACCGAGGATGGTCAGCAGCTTCTCGTTAGGAATGGTGATCAACGAGTCGACGCTTTCAGACAGCATGCGGATGCCTTCATCGGCGATCTGCATACGCTTGCGACCTTCGAACGGGAACGGACGAGTCACCACCGCTACGGTGAGGATGCCCATTTCCTTGGCCACTTCAGCAATGATCGGAGCTGCACCGGTACCGGTACCGCCGCCCATGCCAGTGGTGATGAAAACCATGTTGGTGCCCTGCAGAACTTCTGCAATGCGCTCACGATCTTCCAGAGCAGCCTGACGACCGACTTCAGGGTTGGCGCCAGCGCCAAGACCTTTGGTAACGCCAGTACCCAGTTGCAGGATGGTGCGCGCGCCGATGTTTTTCAGCGCTTGAGCATCGGTGTTGGCGCAGATGAATTCCACGCCTTCGATGTTGCTCTTGACCATGTGATTAACGGCGTTGCCGCCACCACCACCCACACCGATAACTTTGATTACCGGGCTTTGCGGGACGTTGTCTACGAGTTCGAACATTTTCCCTCTCCTTTCATTCTCTAGTTTTTTTGCCTGGTGCCCACTGCTGCCATTACTGCCTTGAGGCTTAGAAGTTGCCTTGCACCCAGCGCTTGAAGCGTTCAAGCACTGGAGCTTTAGGCTCATCTCCATAGCCGCTACTGCTACTACTGATGCCAGACAAAGAGAAACCGTCAGACTGCTTTTGCAGGCCGTACAGCAACAAGCCGACACCGGTGGAATAAATCGGGTTACGCACGACATCTGCGAGCCCTTTGACGCTATGCGGCACACCCAGGCGCACCGGCATATGGAAGATTTCCTCGGCCAGTTCGACCGCGCCTTCCATTTTCGAGGTACCGCCGGTCAGCACGATGCCGGCCGGGATAAGATCTTCGTAGCCACTGCGACGCAGTTCCGCCTGGATCAGGGTGAACAGCTCGTCGTAGCGCGGCTCGACCACTTCGGCCAGCGCCTGACGCGATAGCTCGCGCGGCGGACGGTCGCCAACGCTTGGCACTTTGATGGTTTCACCGGCACCGGCCAGTTTGGCCAGGGCGCAGGCGTAACGGATCTTGATTTCTTCGGCGTATTGCGTCGGTGTACGCAAGGCCATGGCGATGTCGTTGGTGACTTGATCACCGGCAATCGGGATCACCGCCGTGTGGCGAATCGCGCCCTCGGTGAAGATTGCGATGTCGGTGGTACCGCCACCGATATCCACAAGGCACACGCCCAGCTCTTTTTCGTCGTCGGTCAGCACCGAGTAAGCCGAAGCGAGCTGTTCCAGAATGATGTCGTCGATTTCCAGACCACAGCGACGCACGCACTTCTCGATGTTCTGCGCAGCGTTCACAGCACACGTCACCACATGCACTTTGGCTTCAAGACGTACGCCCGACATGCCCAGTGGCTCGCGAACGCCTTCCTGGTTATCGATCACGTAATCCTGCGGCAAGGTGTGCAGCACGCGCTGGTCAGCCGGAATCGCAACCGCCTGGGCAGCATCAAGTACGCGCTCCAGGTCCGCCGAGCTGACTTCACGATCACGGATCGCGACGATGCCGTGGGAGTTCAGGCTGCGAATGTGGTTGCCCGCTACGCCGACGAACGCCGAGTGAATACGGCAGCCCGCCATCAGCTGAGCTTCCTCCACTGCGCGCTGGATCGACTGAACGGTGGACTCGATATTCACCACCACGCCCTTCTTCAGGCCGCGGGATGGATGGGTACCGATACCGACGATTTCCAGCGTGCCATCGGCCGCGACTTCGCCTACCAGCGCCACCACCTTGGAGGTGCCGATATCCAAGCCAACGATCATTTTGCCGCTTTGCACGTTTGCCATGGTCCTGCCTCTTGTCAATTCTTCGCGACGGCGGGTTTGTCCGTCGGGGGCGCTGCCTGCTCGCGCCACCCGACGGCAAGGCCGTTGGAGTAACGCAGATCGACGCGCGCAATATTCGTGATCTGTTCTTTAAGCGTTTTGTCGTAAATGGCGATAAAACGGCGCATTTTTTCTACAAGGTGATCGCGTCCCAGCAACAGCTCGATACCGGGTCCCGCACTGCCCGCGCCCGTGGTCAAAAACCAGCTGCCACGTTCACGTAATTCCAGCCGAGCGATGGAGAACCCCATTGGGCGCAACATCTGACTCAACACCTGATACTGCTGCATCACCTGCTGCTGGGCCCGCTGCGGGCCAAACAATTGCGGCAGGTGTTCGTAATTGGCCAGTTCGCGTGGTGTAAACGCTTCGCCCTGGTTGTTGAGCAAAGCTTCATCACCCCAGCGCGCCACTGGCAGTTGTTCTTCCAGACGGATCACTACTTGATCCGGCCATACACGTCGTACTTCTGCGTGAGCAATCCATGGCATCTTTTCCAGCTCGCTGCGCATGGCAGCGAGGTCGATGGTGAAGAAGCTCGCCGCGACATAAGGCGCGATCCGCTGCTGCACCGCCTGCTGGCTGATATAGCTCAGGTCGCCCTGAACGTTGATCTTGGTGATCGGCCGGTCGGCGTAAGGCAGCAACCGTTGCGCGCCCTCGTAAACGCCGTAACCCAGCGCAACCATCAATATCAACCAACCCAGTTTCTTGAAGAACCCGCCCACTTTGGCTTTCGGCACACGTGCCGAAAGCGGCTCTCTGGTCACCGTGCGACTGGCACCACGCGGCACCGGCTTGCGGCCGGATGCTGGAGGCTGATGACGCGCCGTCGCGTTCATGACTTAACCTCGCGCCTGGACGCTGTCGGCCAGAATCGCCAACACCAGTTGCTGAAAATCCAGACCTGCAGCACCGGCTGCCATCGGCACCAGACTGTGATCGGTCATCCCCGGTACGGTGTTCACTTCCAGCAGCCAGAACTTGCCGTTTGAGTCCTGCATGACATCAGTACGCGCCCAGCCGGTAACGCCAACGGCTTCGCATGCACGAGCGGTCAGTTGCTTGAGTTCCTGTTCCTTGGTGTCATCGAGGCCGCACGGAATCCGATACTGGGTATCGTCAGCCACGTACTTGGCGTCGTAGTCGTAAAAACTGTGGGGAGTGCCCAGGCCGATGGGAGGCAATACCTGGCCACGCAGCGATGCGATGGTGAACTCCGGACCTTGAATCCATTGCTCAACCAAAACTTGCGAATCGTAGGTACTGGCGGCTTTCCACGCGACGATCAATTCCTCGACGCTGGTCACCTTCGCCATACCGATACTGGAACCTTCATGAGCCGGTTTGACGATCAAAGGCAGGCCCAGTTCCGCAGCTGCAGAAATACAATCCGATTCACTGCCAAGCACTGCGTGCAAAGGCGTTGGCAGGCCAAGACTCTGCCAGACCTGCTTGGTCCGCAGCTTGTCCATGGCCAGCGCTGAAGCCAGCACGCCGCTGCCGGTGTAAGGAATTTCCAGACACTCCAACAGGCCTTGCATAGTGCCGTCTTCGCCACCGCGTCCGTGCAGGACAATGAACGCACGATCAATCTTTTCACTGACCAGACGCTGCAGGAAGTCGTCGCCAACATCGATGCCGAATGCATCGACACCCGCGCTCTGCAACGCTTGCAACACCGCTTGCCCGGACTTCAAGGAAACCGGCCGCTCAGCACTCTTGCCACCGAACAGCACGGCAACGCGGCCGAACGATTTCGGCTCCAGCGTCGAGAGCAGGGACGATTGCAGTTGCGCAATCATTTCAGCTTCCCTTCGGTAGGCGCGATGACAGCACCCGCGAACAAGGGGCTTCTCAGCAGTTGCGGAGCCAGCCCGCCAATATCACCAGCGCCCTGGCACAGCAGGATGTCACCCGCACGCAGCAGAGGCTTGACCAACGGCGCCAGCTCGACACCGCGATCAATGTAGATAGGGTCCAACTGACCACGCTGACGAATGCTGTGGCACAGGTTGCGGCTGTCCGCACCTGGAATCGGCTCTTCACCTGCCGGGTAGACTTCCATCAGCAACAGCACGTTGGCCTCGGCCAGCACTTGCACGAAATCGTCGTACAGATCACGGGTCCGGCTAAAACGGTGGGGCTGGTAAACCATGACCAGACGGCGATCCGGCCAGCCGCCACGCACAGCGTTGATCACCGCAGCGACTTCGCGAGGGTGGTGACCGTAGTCATCGACCAGCATGACATTGCCGCCTTCGACCGGTAGCTCGCCATAAACCTGGAAGCGTCGACCGACACCCTGGAAACCCGACAGCCCCTGGACGATGGCTTCGTCGCTGACGCCTTCATCCGTCGCGATGGCGATGGTTGCCAGCGAGTTGAGTACGTTGTGGTTGCCCGGCATGTTCACCGATACGTCCAGCGGCTCGCGGTCGCGACGTAATACGGTGAAGAACGTCAGCATGCCTTCCTGGCGCACATTGATGGCGCGCACGTCGGCCGTTTCGCTGAAGCCGTAGGTCACGGTCGGACGCTTGACCTGTGGCAGGATTTCACGCACGACCGGATCATCGATACACACCACCGCCAAACCATAGAAAGGCAGGTTGTGCAGGAACTCGACGAAGGTTTTCTTCAGCTTGTTGAAGTCGCCTTCGTAGGTCGCCATGTGATCGGCGTCGATGTTGGTGACGACGGCAACCAGCGGCTGCAGGTGCAGGAAGCTGGCATCGCTTTCATCGGCTTCGGCAATCAGGTAGCGGCTGGTGCCCAACTGCGCGTTGGTACCGGCAGCGTTGAGACGACCGCCAATCACAAACGTCGGGTCCAGACCACCGGCCGCGAACACCGAGGCGATCAGGCTGGTGGTGGTGGTTTTGCCATGCGTACCGGCAACGGCAATACCGTGGCGATAACGCATCAGCTCGGCCAGCATCTCGGCACGCGGCACCACCGGAATACGACGCTCAAGGGCGGTCGCCACTTCCGGGTTGGAGGTGTTCACGGCACTGGAAACCACCAGCACATCAGCGCCTACGGTGTTCTCTGCGCGGTGGCCGATGAAGATGTGAGCACCAAAGGACTCCAGACGCTCGGTCACCGGAGAGGCCTTCAGATCGGAACCGGAGACTTCATAGCCCAGGTTCAGCAAAACCTCGGCAATCCCGCACATGCCCACGCCGCCGATACCGACGAAGTGGATGCGACGAATACGGCGCATTTCCGGCTGTGGCATCGCGCGTTGATTCTCAACCATGAGCCACCTCCAGACAGATATCTACAACGGTATTGGTCGCATCAGGCTTGGCCAGCCGGCGGGCGGTACGCGCCATGGTGGTGAGTTGTTCGGGTTGCATCAAAACCTCTTTCAGGCGCGCCGCCATATCGGCTGCACCAGTTGTCGCTTGTGGCATGACGAAGGCTGCGCCTTCGTGAGCCAGATAGTCGGCGTTACGGGACTGGTGGTCGTCGATCGCATGGGGCAACGGCACCAACAGCGAAGGCAGTCCGGCCGCCGCCAATTCACTGATGGTCAGCGCGCCTGCGCGACAGACCACCAGGTCGGCCCAGCCATAGGCTTGGGCCATGTCTTTGATGAACGGGGCGACCTGCGCCTCGACACCGGCAGTGCGATAACGCTCTGAGGTGATTTCGTCGTGATTCTTGCCAGCCTGATGAAACACTTCAGGCCGCAGCTCGACAGGCACCAGCGAAAGCGCCTCCGGCAATAATTTGTTCAGCGGCTCGGCACCCAGGCTACCGCCCAGTACCAGCAAGCGTGCTTTGCGCCCGGCCAGTGCCTGACGCGGGGTTTCCAGAAACAGCTCGACACGCACCGGGTTACCCGTGGTGCGGCGTTTTTCGGAAGCCGCGAAGGTATTCGGGAACGCCTCACATACACGGCTGGCGAACGAGGCCAGACTGCGATTGGCAGTACCCGCAACCGCGTTCTGCTCATGAATGATCAGAGGGACTTTGCCCAGCTTCGCGGCAAGGCCGCCCGGGCCGGTGACGTAACCACCAAAGCCCACCACGCAAACCGGCTTGAGCTCACGCACGACTTTGCGGGCCTGCATCAATGCCTTGAGCAGCATCAGCGGCGCCTTGAGCAAGGACAACCGGCCCTTGCCACGCAAACCGGTGACGTTGATCAGGTGCAGGGCAAACCCGGCCTGTGGCACCAGTTCGTTCTCAATTCCGCGGGGCGTCCCCAGCCAGTGAACCTTGTAACCACGGGCCTGAAACTCGCGCGCGCATGCCAGCGCCGGGAATACGTGTCCGCCGGTGCCACCTGCCATGATCAGCACGTTAGCGTCCATGGTTAGGCTCCTCGGCGAAGTCACTTTCATTGAATTCCGCTTCTTCGCTGCCCATGTTGTTGCGCGATTCCCACTCGATCCGCAGCAGCAGGCCCAGGCTTGCGCAGCAGATCACCAACGAGCTGCCGCCGTAACTGAGGAACGGCAGGGTCAGCCCCTTGGTTGGCAACAGGCCGACGTTCACCCCGATGTTGATCAGGAACTGGCCGATCCACAGGAAGGCCAGACCGTAAGCCACGTAAGCGCCGAAGAACTGCTTGGCGCGCTCGGCCCACATGCCGATGTACATGGCGCGGATACTGACGAACACGAATAGAGCGACGGTCAACAGCGATCCCACTACGCCCAGCTCTTCGGCGAGTACCGAGAACACGAAGTCAGTGTGGGCTTCCGGCAGATAGAACTGTTTCTGCACGCTGTTGCCCAGACCAACGCCCAGCCACTCACCACGACCAAACGCGATCAGAGCCTGAGTCAACTGGTAGCCGGAACCGAATTGGTCGGACCATGGGTCGGTGAAGGTAATCAGACGCGCCATCCGATACGGTTGAGCCTGAACCAGCACGAACACCGCGCCGACCGCCAGGGCAACCATCAGACTGAAACGGAACAGACCTACGCCACCCAGGAAGAGCATCGCAGCCGCAGCACCCATCATCACGACGGTGGCACCGAAGTCCGGTTCCATGAGCAGCAGGCCGGCCATTGGCAGCAGGACGATAAATGGCTTGAAGAAGCCCATCCAGCTTTCGCGAACTTCCTGCTGGCGACGAATCAGGTAACCGGCGAGAAAAATCACCACGAAGACCTTGGCGATTTCCGAAGGCTGAACGTTGAACATGCCAAAGCCGATCCAGCGCATCGAGCCGTTTACCTCACGACCAACACCCGGTATCAGCACCATGACCAGCAGACCAAATGCGCCCAACAGCATCATCCAGCCCAAACGCTGCCAGGTGGCGACCGGAATCATCATGGTCAAGCCACAGGCGAAGATGCCGATGATCATGTAGATCAAATGGCGAGTCATCATGTAGAGAGTGTTGCCGGAATTCACCGCCGCCACTTCCGAGGAAGCAGAGGTGATCATCACCAGACCCAGGCCCAGCAACGCCAGACAGCCCGCCAGCATCGGGAAGTCGACATCAACGCCACGACCGCTGATTATCGGGGACGGGAAAGGCTTGATTACGCCGAAGATCATGACAAGTCCCCCACGGCTTGCGCGAACAGACGACCGCGCTCTTCGTAGTTCTTGAACATGTCGAAACTGGCGCACGCCGGAGACAGCAACACGGCGTCGCCCGCCTGCGCAATATCGGCGCAGCGCAAAACAGCGTCTTCAAGCGTTGCAACCCGGATCAGTTCTACGCCATCGCCCAACGCCTGCGCGATCAGCTCGGCGTCGCGGCCGATCAGCACCACAGCGCGGCAGTTGGCAGCAACCGGAGCACGCAGACCACTGAAGTCGGCACCCTTGCCATCACCACCGGCGATCAACACCAGCTTGCCTTCGATGTCTGCGCCCAGGCCTTCGATGGCGGCCAGTGCGGCGCCAACATTGGTGGCCTTGGAGTCGTCGTAATAGCTCACGCCATTGCGCTCACGCAGCCATTGACAGCGATGCTCAAGGCCGCCAAACGTGCGCAGGCTGGAAAGCATCGCGTCCATCGGCAAACCGACAGCGTGGCCCAGCGCAAGCGCAGCCAGAGCGTTGGCCTGATTATGAGCGCCACGGATTTTCAATTCGCGTACAGGCATCAGGTTGTCGAACTGGAAGGCGAGATATTTTTCGCCGTCTTCTTCGCGCAAACCAAAGCCATGGAAATCGGGTTTGTTCAGGCCAAAGGTCCAGCACGGCAGACCTTCACCAATCAACGGCCGGGTCAGAACGTCCTGACGATTGACCACCACCTGACGAGCACCACGGAATACCCGGTGCTTGGCCAGATGGTAAGCAGGCAAACCGCTGTAGCGGTCCATGTGGTCTTCACTGATGTTCAACACGGTCGCCACTTCTGCGCCGAGTTGATCAGTGGTTTCCAGTTGAAAGCTGGAAAGCTCCATCACATAGAGTTCAACATCGTCGCTGAGCAAATCCAGCGCGGGCGTACCCAGATTGCCGCCGACCGCAACGCGCTTGCCCGCCGCTGCAGCCATCTCGCCAACCAGCGTGGTAACAGTGCTTTTGGCGTTGGAGCCAGTGATCGCAATGATCGGGGCCTTGGCGTTACGGGCAAACAGCTCGATATCGCCGGACAGCTTCACGCCACGCGCAGCTGCCTGCTGCAACGCCGGTGTCGCCAGTGCGAGACCCGGGCTCACGTAAAGCTCGTTGGCACGGCACAGGAATTCAACGTCCAGTTCGCCACAACGCACATCCACCTGCGGATAGTCACGACGCAAGGTCGCCAGCTCCGGTGGATTTTCCCGCGTATCGGCCACGGCAAACGACACGCCCCGGCTCGCCAGAAAGCGAACCAGGGACATGCCGCTCTTGCCGAGGCCGACAATGATGCGGAAATGGTCTGAAGCGATAAGAGACACTCGTTCTACCTCAGTTTCAGCGTGGCGAGGCCGATCAACACGAGAATCACGGTAATGATCCAGAAACGGACGATCACACGCGGCTCGGGCCAGCCCTTGAGTTCAAAGTGGTGGTGGATCGGTGCCATGCGGAAAACCCGGCGGCCGGTCAATTTAAAGGATGCAACCTGAATGACGACTGACAGGGTTTCCATCACGAACACGCCGCCCATGATGAACAGGACGATTTCCTGACGAACGATGACGGCAATAGTGCCCAGCGCTGCACCGAGTGCCAGCGCGCCTACATCGCCCATGAAAACCTGGGCCGGGTAGGTGTTGAACCAGAGAAAACCAAGCCCGGCACCGATCAATGCCCCGCAGAACACAATCAACTCGCCTGCGCCCGGCACATAAGGAATCAGCAGGTACTCGGCGAACTTCACGTTACCCGACAGGTAGCAGAAGATGCCCAGAGCGCCGCCGACGAGCACGGTTGGCAGAATCGCCAGACCGTCCAGACCGTCGGTCAGGTTGACCGCGTTGCTGGAGCCCACGATCACGAAATAGGTCAGCACGATAAAACCGATGCCCAGCGCAATACTGGCGTCTTTGAACATCGGAATGATCAGCGTGGTTTCTACCGCTGAAGGCGCGGTTACATAGAGGAAAATCGCCGCGCACAAGCCAAACACCGACTGCCAGAAATACTTCCAGCGGCTCGGCAGGCCTTTCGAGTTCTTTTCGATAACTTTGCGGTAATCGTCCACCCAGCCAATGCCGCCGAACAACAAGGTCACCAGCAGCACCACCCAGACATAGCGATTGCTCAGGTCAGCCCAGAGCAAGGTGCTGATGCCGATGGAAGAAAGAATCAACGCCCCGCCCATGGTCGGCGTACCGGATTTGGACAGGTGAGACTGTGGCCCGTCATTACGAACGGATTGACCGATCTGGCGCATCTGCAATGCACGGATCATCCATGGGCCCAGGCACAGCGAGAGCGACAATGCGGTGAGCACGCCGAGAATCCCGCGCAGGGTCAGGTATTGGAAGACCGCGAAGCCTTTGTGGAACTGTTGCAGAAACTCGGCCAGCAGCAGCAGCATTAATGTGTCTCCAGGCTAGAACCGCAGAGAGCAGCAACGACGTTTTCCATCGCAGCGCTCCGCGAGCCCTTGATCAAAATAGTGGTTTGAGGATCCTGTTCGGCGCCCAGCGCAGCGATCAGGTCAGTCTGATTGGCAAAATGCCGCGCATGCTCGCCGAAGGCACTGACAGCGTGGGCCATCAATGGACCAACGGCATACAGCGCCGAGACCTTGCCAGAGGCATAGGCACCGACGTCGCGATGACCTTGTTCGGCCCAATCGCCCAACTCGCCGATGTCACCGAGGACCAGCACGGTACGGCCGGAGAAACCGGTGAGGATGTCTACGGCAGCATTGATGGAGCTCGGATTCGCGTTGTAGGTGTCATCGATGACCCGCACACCATTGATCCCGATTTGCGCAACAGTGCGGCCTTTGACCGGCTGCACAGCATTGAGCCCGGCAACGATGCCGCTCAGATCGACACCCATCGCATGACCCGCAGCGGCTGCAGCCAACGCATTGGCCACATTATGCGTACCCAGCAGATTGAGCTGCACCGGCGCAGAGCCCAGTGGGCTGTTCAACAGGAAGCCAGGGCAACCCCGGGCATCAAGGCTCAGTTCCTGAGCATGAAAATCGGCGCTTTGATCGGCAATCGCGAAGCTCACGATCCGGCGATCACCTGCACGGGCTGCCCAGATCGGGAAAGCCTTGTCTTCTTTATTAAGAACGGCGACGCCAAAGCTATCGAGCCCTTCAAGGATTTCGCCTTTGGCTTCGACGATTTTGTCGGGTCCGCCAAACTCGCCGACGTGGGCAGTACCCGCATTGGTAATCAGCGCTACGTGAGGCTTGGTCAGGCTGACAGTGAAAGCGATTTCACCCACACGAGACGCGCCCATTTCGATGACGGCAGCCGAGTACTCAGGCGCCAGTTCAAGGAGGGTCAGCGGAACGCCCAGCTCGTTGTTCAGGTTGCCACGGGTGGCCAGAACCGGACCGCGTGTGCGCATGACGCTGGCGAGCATTTCTTTAACAGTGGTTTTGCCGCTGGAACCGGTAATGGCTGCAACTGGCCTGTCGACAAACGCATTTCGATTGAGCGCACCCAACTGGGCGAGCGCCTTGCGGGAATCGAGCACCACCAGTTGCGGCAATACGGCGCCCGGGATTTCGTGCTCGACCAATGCACCTACCGCGCCTTTGGCTGCAACTTGATCGAGGTAGTCATGACCGTCAAAACGAGGGCCGGTCAGCGCTACGAACAGCTGACCTGGACTAATAGCGCGGCTGTCGATGCTCACGCCATCGAATGTACGGTCATCGCCCACAAGACGCGCATCAAGCACCGTGGTCAATTCACTGAGAGATAGCGGCTTAAGCATTCGTCACCTCCCACGCGTCCAACGCCTTGGCCGCTTCTTCCAGGTCGGAGAATGGCTGGCGCTGACCGTTGATTTCCTGATAGTCCTCGTGGCCTTTGCCTGCGAGCACGATTACATCACTGGCCGCGGCACTGGCGATCATTTCGGCAATTGCCTGACCACGGCCTTCAACGAAACGAACGTTGTGCGCGGCGCTGAAACCTTGACGAATGTCGTCGAATATCTGCGCTGGCGCTTCAGTGCGAGGGTTGTCATCAGTGACAAGGACACCATCAGCCAGACGCTCAACGACTTCAGCCATCAGCGGACGCTTGCCGCGATCACGATCACCACCGCAGCCGAACAGGCACAGCAAGCGACCTTTGGCGTGCGGACGCAAAGCGGTCAGCACTTTTTCCAGAGCATCCGGGGTGTGGGCATAATCGACCACCACCAGCGGCTTCTCACCGCCACCCAGACGCTGCATGCGCCCTACCGGGCCTTCCAGCTTTGGCAGGACCTTGAGAATTTCGTCCAGGGCGTAATCCAGCCCCAGCAATGCGCCCACTGCGCCAAGCACGTTGCTCAGGTTGAAACGGCCCAGCAGACTGCTGCGCAACAGGTGTTGACCTTGCGGCGTGACCAGTGTGGCGCGAACACCTTCATCATCGAATTTTGCATCGCGGCAATACAGATAAGCCCTGGAGTCTTCCAGGCTATAAGTAATGAGCCGAGACTCGCGCTTTTCAGCCGCCAGCGTGCGACCGAAGTCATCGTCGATATTAATCACGCGACAACGCAGATCGGACCAGGCGAACAGCTTGGCCTTGGCCGCTCCGTAAGCTTCCATGGTGCCGTGGTAGTCCAGATGGTCACGGGACAAATTGGTGAGCACTGCAACATCAAAGGCCAACGCGGTTGCGCGGCCTTGATCCAGACCGTGGGAAGACACTTCCATTGCCACTGCACGCGCACCGGCTTTTCTCAGATCCGAAAGCGTTGCCTGCACTGCGATAGGGTCTGGCGTGGTGTGCCGACCGCTCTGCAATGAACCGTAAAAACCAGTGCCCAAAGTGCCGACGATGCCGCAATGCTGACCCAGCAGGTCCATTGCTTGCGCGACCAATTGGGTGACGCTGGTTTTACCGTTGGTGCCGGTTACGCCAACCAGATTCAGGCTGCGACTCGGATCACCATAAAAACGCCCGGCGATATCCGACAACTGCGCAGCCAGGCCTTTGACCGGGATCAGCGGTACGTCGGTGATCGGCAGCACTTTCGCGCCTTCAACTTCATAAGCTACGGCCGCAGCGCCACGTTTCAATGCATCGGCGATGTGATCGCGACCATCGAAGTTGCCACCGGGAACCGCAAGAAACAGGTCGCCACCGCGGACGTTACGGCTGTCCAGCGTCAACTCGCGAATCATCAGATCGCTGGAGGCATGGGCGAAAATCTTGTTCAGGCTGGACGACATCAACCACGCCCTCCTTTAACGACTGGAGCTGCATTGACCTGCTCGGCGGGAATCGGAGCGAGGTTGTCAGGTGTCACGTTCATCAGACGCAGGGTGCCGGACATGACCTTGCTGAACACAGGTGCCGATACCAGACCGCCGTAGTAGCCGCCCTTGCTTGGCTCATCAATGACCACAACCACGGCGTAGCGTGGGTTGCTCATCGGACCGAAGCCCGCGAACAGCGAGCGATAGGAGTTTTCGGCGTAGCCCTTGGTGCCAACCGAGGTTTTACGTGCCGTACCACTCTTGCCTGCCACGTGATACGAAGGAACGCGTGCGCGATAAACACCACGAGAATCTTCAATCACGGCCTGCAGCATGGTTTGCAGGGTCTTGGCGGTCTGCTCCGGAATTGCCTGAGTTGCCACCGGCGGTTTGTCGCTTTTCAGAATGGTCAACGGCACGATGCGGCCGTTGTTAGCGATGGCCGCATAGGCGTGCACCAGTTGCAGCGCCGTCACGGATAAACCGTAGCCGTAAGATAGCGTTGCAGTTTCCGCCTTGCGCCACTCACGATAATTCGGCAAGTTACCGACACGTTCACCCGGGAAGCCCAGACCGGTGTACTGCCCCAGACCGACGCGCTGCATGGCCTGGAAGATCGCTTCGCCACCCACATCGAACGCGACCTTGCTCATGCCGACGTTACTGGAGTTGATCAGAATGCCGGTCAAGTCGAGAACCGGGCCTTCGGTTTTGGTCACGTCGCGGATCGTGTATTTGCCGATCTGCAACGTGCCTGGATAAACCTCAACCTTGTCAGTAGGTTTCCAGCGACCACTGTCCAGCGCGGCGGTCATGGAGATCGGTTTCATGGTCGAACCAGGCTCGAACACGTCAATGATCGCCCGGTTACGCATGGCTGCTGGAACCATGGTGCGACGGTTGTTCGGGTTGTAAGTCGGGGAGTTGACCATGGCCAACACTTCGCCGGTCTTCACGTCCATGATCACCATGCTGCCTGCCTTGGCTTCGTTCTCGACAATTGCGTTACGCAGCTCGCGAGTGGCCAGGTATTGCAGACGCAGATCAATAGACAACGCCACGGTCTTTCCAGCCTTGGCGTTTTTGGTGACCTGAACGTCTTTGATGAGTCGTCCGCGCCTGTCCTTGATGACCTGCCGTTTGCCTGGCACACCAGCGAGCCAGTCGTCGTAGGCCAGCTCAACGCCTTCGCGACCGTGGTCGTCAAGGTCAGTAAAGCCAACCATGTGGGCGGTCACGTCGCCTGCCGGGTAAAAGCGGCGGAACTCTTCAATGCCGTAAACGCCTGGCACTTTCAGATCAAGCACAGCCTGACCATGCTCAGGCGTCAGGCCGCGAACCAGATAGATGAATTCTTTACCGGCCTGGGCGTCGAGCCGCTCGGTCAGCGCCTTGGGATCCTGCCCCAATGCAGTCGCCAGAACAGCCCACTTGCTCTTGTCCAGCTGCATTTCTTTCGGGTTGGCCCACAGGGTCGTTACCGGTGTACTGACAGCCAAAGGCTCGCCATTACGATCGGTGATCAAGCCACGGTGTGCCGGAATAGGAATATGCCGAAGACTGCGCGCGTCACCCTGCTCCTTGAGGAACGTGTGATCAACCACTTGCAGGTCGATGATGCGCCAGCAGATAGCCGCGACCAGTGCCAGCAACAGGCCGACAACAACGCGAAAGCGCCATGGATAAAGTGCGCCGTCGAGCTTCATCATGGCGCCACCATCCGCACTTCAGCAGCGCTCGGGATGCGCATCTTCAGTTGTTCAGTGGCCAGGGTTTCGATGCGGCTATGGGCGGTCCAGGTGCTCTGTTCGAGAATCAGACGACCCCATTCAGCCTGCGCCTTGTCACGAATGCTCAGCTCGGAGTAAAGCGAGTTGAGCAACTGACGGTTCCAGTGAGCGCTGTAGGAAACACCGATGGCCGAAACGAGGACGGCAAGGAACAGCAGCAGCATGAAGAAGCTGCCGCCTGGCAAAGGCTTGAGGAACAGACGGCTCACCTGAGCTTCTCCGCGACACGCATGACAGCGCTGCGCGAGCGTGGATTGGCTTTGGTTTCTTCGTCCGAGGCGAATTGAGCTTTGCCGATGAGTTTGATCTTGGGCTCGAAGGCCTTGTACTGGATCGGCAGGTTGCGCGGCATGTTATCCGCTTCACCCTTGACGAGTTTGCGCATGAACAGCTTGACGATGCGGTCTTCAAGGGAATGGAAGCTGATGACAACCAGACGCCCGCCTACTTCCAGCGCGTCAAGCGCAGCGTCAAGACCCGCTTCCAGATCGCCCAACTCGTTATTGACGTGAATGCGCAAGCCCTGGAAAGCACGAGTGGCGGGGTTCTTGCCTTTTTCCCAGGCAGGATTGGCGACCTTGAGCACCTCGGCCAGATCTGCCGTGCGCTCGAAAGGCTGCACTTCACGGCGGGCAACCACGGCACCGGCCATACGCTTGGCGAAACGCTCTTCGCCGTATTCCTTGAACACGCGGGCAATTTCTTCGACGGGTGCGGTGGCGATGAACTCCGCAGCACTGACGCCACGGGTCGGGTCCATACGCATGTCCAGCGGACCATCATTCATGAAGCTGAAGCCGCGCTCCGGGTCATCAAGCTGCGGCGAGGAGACGCCAAGGTCCAGCAGAATTCCGCTGACCTTGCCCGCAATGCCGCGTGCTTGAGCCTCCGAGCCCAATTCAGCGAAGCTGCGCTGCACAATGACAAAGCGGCCGTCTTCGGCCGCTAGCGCTTGCCCGGTGGCAATTGCTTGAGGATCTTTGTCGAACCCGAGCAATCGGCCATCAGGGCCAAGCTTCTGCAGTACGAGTCGACTATGCCCACCGCGCCCGAATGTGCCATCCATATAGCAGCCATCAGCACGCACCGCGAGAGCCTCTACGGCTTCGTCGAGCAGTACGGTGATGTGGGTAAAGCCGCTATTCATAGTCACAGGATCAGATCACGTAATTCATCAGGCATCGCGCCCGGTTGTTGAATGGCCGCCAGATCCGCATCAGCAAGAGCGTTCCAGGCGTCCTCGTCCCACAGTTGAAACTTGTTGAGCTGGCCCACTAACATCACGCGTTTATCCAACTTGGCATATTCACGGAGGCGCGGCGGAACCAGAAAACGCCCGCTGCCATCCAGCTCCAGATCAACCGCATTACCGATCAGCAAACGCTGCAGGCGGCGGTTTTCTTCGCGGAAGGTTGCAAGCTCACGCAATTTCGCCTCAATCAGCTCCCATTCGGAGAGCGGATAAAGGCATAAGCAAGGGTCAACGGCGTCAATGGTCACGATCAATTGCCCGGCGCTACGCGAATCCAACTCGTCACGGTACCGGCTCGGCATAGCGAGACGGCCCTTTGCGTCGAGATTGATAGCGTTTGCACCACGAAACACAGGCGCTTTCTCCGAATTCTAACTTTTTGCGTTAAAAAAACCCACTTCGCGCCACTTTCTGCCACTTGCGCACACTATAGGAACCCGCCCACCACACAGTCAAGGCACGGTCTTAAGGAAAACCCTTACATAACTGGGATTTAGGAGCGATATCGGACGGTTAGCGCGAATTTCAGGAGGGGTCTTACGGAAAATTCCGACACAGCTCAAAACGCTGCAGCGCGAACTTAAAGTGATTTGTGAGGTTTAAGATTTTTTTGATATTACGGAGGGGGCAATGCTGTTGAAACGAGAGGGGAAAAAAGGTGGAGAGTCGATCTGTAAGCCGGGTTCTGTCGAGGACAGTCATTCCTCTACGACGGCCATCACTGGACGTCTTTAGCAACCTACCCGGTTCCAGCGCGGGCCACGCCTAGGAACCCTATTTGGTCTTGCTCCGAGTGGGGTTTACCTTGACCACGAACTGTTGCCAGACGCGCGGTGCGCTCTTACCGCACCTTTTCACCCTTACCGGCGCCGAAGCGCTTAGGCGGTTATTTTCTGTGGCACTTTCCGTAGGCTCACGCCTCCCAGGCGTTACCTGGCACTCCGCCCTATGGAGCCCGGACTTTCCTCCCCCCCTTAATTGCGAACAATAAGAGGCAGCGACTGTCCAATCGACTCTCCGCCGACAAGGTTAGCGGCACAGCCCCCTCAGAACAAGCTTTAATACGCCGCAGACTCTCAGCTCAGGGATTTATTCGCCCTTTTGCTTGTCCAGAGCCACTTGATAAAGCAGATTTTTACGCACGCCGGTAATCTCTGCCGCCAGGGCTGCAGCACGCTTGAGCGGCATTTCTCCAAGCAGCAAATCCAGAATCCGTCGTGCTTCGCTACCAATGACGTCTTCATCTTCAGGCTCGGTCCAGCCCGCCACCAACACCACACACTCGCCGCGCTGCTGGTTGCTGTCGCTTTCGACGAACTCACGCAGCTCAGAGAGCGGCAACCCTTTGAGGGTTTCGAAGGTTTTGGTCAACTCACGCGCCAGCAATGCAGGACGCTGAGCACCGAATACAAGCTCCAGATCCTGCAAGCATTCGAGAATACGATGCGGCGCTTCATAGAAGATCAGTGTCCGTGGTTCTTCCTTGAGCAACTCCAGGCGAGCGCGACGACCTACAGCCTTGGCCGGCAAGAAGCCCTCAAAGATAAAGCGGTCAGATGGCAAACCGGCTGCTGAAAGCGCAGCGATCAATGCGCATGCGCCTGGCACCGGAACCACCGCAATACCCGCCGCGCGAGCCTGACGCACCAAGTGATATCCCGGATCAGAGATCAGTGGCGTGCCCGCATCGGAGATCAGCGCAACGTCATCGCCCGCCAGCAAACGAGTGATAAACCGACTGCCTTCTTCGCGCTCGTTATGCTCGTGACACGCAGCCAGAGGCGTAGGGATGCCGAAATGCTGCATCAATCGTGACGAGTGACGCGTATCCTCGGCGGCGATCAGCGCCACCTCACGCAAAACCTTCAATGCACGCACGCTCATGTCATCCAGATTGCCGATTGGCGTGGCCACTACATAAAGCGAGCCCGCGGCGGAATTCAAAGCAACTGGAGCAGTCAAAGCGCAGACCTCATGATTTGTTACCCTTAAGGGTGAAGGTCATCATTGTACAGACTACGACCGCGACCAATGACTCGCAGACTCAAGGAAGACCTGAAAAAAGGGAGGAAAAGTCATGATTGGCGCCCGATACCTGCCAGCGCAACACCTCGTAACCGCCGTATTACCCCGCGTAATCAGGCAATGCGACTTATATCACTGCTTTAAATGTTAACGACGTCGCACCCATGCCAGTGCTTGGGTACAATTCCCCGCTAATTTGCTCGAGTATCAGGAACATACACATGATCGCTTGCCTGCGGCTGTTCTCTGCCCTCTGCCTTGCTGCCCTGTTGGCGGCTTGCGCCAGCTCGCCTTCGTCCAGCCTTGGCGAACTTCCACGCACCCCTGACGCCAGCATCGAGCAGTTACTCGATCAGGCAGTCGCCGCGAAAACCCCGGAACAGGCCTCCCTGCTCCGACTCAGCGCCGCGGACCTGGCCAATCGGCAGAACAATCCCGGCCGCGCTGCGCAAATCCTCACGCAAGTGCAGATTGAATTGCTCAAGCCTGGTCAGCAGGTGTTTGCAGCCACCCTCGACGCTGAACTGGCGATGGGCCGCAATCAGCCAAAAGCAGCCCTGACGGCACTGAGCCATCCAAGCCTGCAACGCCTGAGCGAGCTGTCCGTTGAACAACAGATTCGGACCCACACCGTTCGCGCTCGCGCACTCGAAGCTGATGGCCAGATCCTCCCTGCAATCAGCGAGCGAGTCTTCGTGGGTCCATTGCTGCAAGGCAATGACCTGAGCGCCAACAACGAAGCTATCTGGAAACTCGTTGCGGCACTGCCTCCGGAGCAACTGCAAAGCAACGCGACAGATGACCTGGGCGGCTGGCTAAGCCTCGCGCGCAGCATCAAAGGCGCTGGCACACTGGAACAGCAGCAAGCAGCTATCGACACATGGAAAGCACAGAATCCAAAGCACCCCGCCGCTATCCAACTGCCCACGACACTGGCCCAACTGCGTGCACTGACCAGCGAACCGCTGACCAAAATCGCACTGCTGCTGCCACAGGAAGGTCCGCTCGCTGCGGTCGCAAAGGCACTGCGTGAAGGCTTCATGGCCGCGCATTATCAGGCGCAACAGGCCGGTCAGAATCCTCCAGCCATTCAGGTATTCGACAGCTCGCGCCTGACCTCGATGGACGAGTTTTACCGCGAAGCTCAAGCCGCAGGCGTGCAACTGGTTGTCGGCCCACTGGAAAAACCACTGGTCAAACAGCTGAGCACCCGCCCGCAACTGCCTATCACTACATTGGCGCTGAACTACAGTGACGCAGGCCCGGAAGGCCCGCAGCAACTGTTCCAGTTCGGTCTATCCGCTGAAGACGAAGCCCGCGAAGTAGCACGCCGTGCCTGGGCCGACGGCAAGCGCAGCGCTGTTGCGATGGTGCCTAAAGGTGAATGGGGCGACCGCGTTCTCGACGCTTTCCGTCAAAGCTGGCAAGCCAAAGGCGGTACGTTGATCGCGGCTGAACACGTTGACCAACCCGTTGCACTGGCGCAACAGGTTGCCGATCTGTTCCAGTTGCGCAACAGCGAAGGCCGCGCGCAACGCCTGCAGAGCACCGTAGGAACTCAAGTGGCTGCCCAACCGACACGTCGTCAGGACATTGACTTCATGTTCCTGGCCGCGACGCCGCAACAGGCGCAGCAGATCAAGCCAACCATGGTTTTCCAGTACGCAGGTGATGTTCCGGTCTATGCCACGTCGCACCTGTTCACAAACAGCAACGATCACGCGCAATACATGGACCTCAACGGCGTACGCTTCTGCGAAACCCCGTGGTTGCTCAATGCCAATGATCCGCTGCGTCAGCAGGTTGTTACCCAATGGCCACAAGCGTCTGGCAGCCTGGGCCGCCTCTACGCAATGGGCGTTGATGCCTATCGCCTCGCTCCGCGTCTGGGCCAGCTCAAAACCATGCCTGAAAGCCGTATCGACGGCCTGTCCGGCAGCTTGAGCATCAACCCGGCTCGCCGCGTGGAACGTCAATTGCCATGGGCCGAATTCGTTGACGGCAAGATTCAACGCCTGCCGGATACCGCTCAGTAAATGCCCGGCAACACCCGCCAGACTGCAGGGCGCGAGGCTGAAACCCGCGCCCTGCAGCATTTACAGCAGCAAGGTTTGCAGCTCATTGCACAAAACTGGTTATGCAAACGCGGCGAGCTTGATCTGGTCATGCTCGACGGGGATACAGTAGTATTCGTCGAAGTTCGCTACCGACGCCATTCGACATGGGGCGGAGCGCTGGAAAGCGTTGATTTTCGCAAGCAGCAAAAGCTCGTTCTGGCAGCACAATTGTTCCTGCAGAGCGACACACGATGGGCAGATGCTGCATGCCGTTTCGATGTGATAGCCATTGAGGGTGATCCCCGTGGCGGCCCGCCTTTGAACTGGATAAAGCATGCATTCGAGAGCTGATATCACGGGTATGCAGGCCATGCGGGCAGAACCCGGAACCGAAACGTCGACTCACGCAATACGCCACCCAACACAGATTTCGCTTTTCGCTCTGCGGGCTGTACCGCGTTGCGCCGAGGGCTTCCCCCTCCGTGTCAGCCGATCAGCCGCGATACGTTCTAATTAAGGTCACCCCAGATGGACATGCAATCCCGAATTCGCCAGCTTTTTCAGGCCAGCATCGACACCAAGCAGCAAGCAATGGAAGTCCTTGCCCCTCACATCGAGCAAGCCAGCCAGGTCATGGTCAATGCGCTGCTCAACGAGGGCAAAATGCTCGCGTGTGGCAACGGCGGTTCGGCTGGCGATGCTCAGCACTTTTCATCGGAGCTGCTCAACCGCTTCGAACGTGAGCGCCCTAGCCTGCCGGCCATTGCGCTGACAACCGACAGCTCGACGATCACCTCGATTGCCAACGACTACAGTTATAACGAGATCTTCTCCAAGCAGATCCGCGCACTGGGCCAGCCGGGCGATGTGCTGCTGGCCATATCCACCAGCGGCAACTCGGCGAACATAATTCAAGCGATCCAGGCCGCACATGACCGCGAAATGATTGTCGTAGCATTGACTGGACGTGACGGCGGCGGCATGGCCTCGCTGCTCCTGCCTGAAGACGTGGAAATCCGCGTACCGGCGAAAGTCACCGCACGAATTCAAGAAGTCCACCTGCTGGCGATTCATTGCTTGTGCGATTTGATCGACAGCCAACTGTTCGGGAGTGAAGAATGACCGTTAATCGTCTCAGCCTGCTGGCCCTGACCCTGTGCGTAAGCATCAGCGGATGCAGCTCGGTGCTGACTGCTACCCGCGACAACCCGATTGAAGACGATCGTGGGACGCGGACGTTCGGCAGCAAAATCGATGACTCGCTGATTGAAACCAAGGCAGCCGTGAACATCGCCAAGGCGAGCCCTGATCTGGATCAGAACTCGCACATCGTTGTCACCAGCTACAACGGCATTGTGCTGCTGGCTGGCCAGACTCCCCGTGCAGACCTCAAAGCCCTGGCCGAAAAAGAAGCCAGCGGCGTACAACGGGTGAAGAAGGTCAACAACGAGCTACAGGTTATGGCGCCTTCCTCTTTGCTGGCCCGCAACAATGACGCCTGGCTGACCACCAAGATCAAAAGCCAGATGCTGACCGACAGTGCAATCCCCGGCTCGCGCATCAAAGTCGTGACCGAGAACGGCATCGTCTTTCTGCTAGGCCTGGTGACGCAGCAGGAAGCTACGCGTGCAACCAATCTGGTACAGAGCGTTTCCGGCGTGCAGAAGATCGTGAAGCTGTTCGAGTACATCGACTGACTTCCACTTCATGCACATGAAAAAGGCGACCCTGAGGTCGCCTTTTTTGTTACGCGTGTGAAGCTTATTACTTGACCACTTTAAGACTCGGCCGACCGCTCGGACGCGGTGGCTCGGTATCCGGTGGTGGAAGATCATCATCCCCATCGATGGTGTCATCATCCTCGAAAGGAGGCTCCAGATCGAAAACCATACCCTGGCCATTCTCCCGGGCATAAATGCCCAGAATCGCCCCTACAGGGACGTACAGGGTATGCGGGACACCGCCAAAGCGGCCTTCAAAACTGACTGCATCGTTGTCCATGTGCAAATGACGCACAGCAGACGGAGAAACGTTCAGGACAATCTGCCCATCGTTGGCAAACCCTTGCGGGACCTGCACCGACGGATATTCCGCATTGACCAGCATATGCGGGGTGCAATCGTTATCGACGATCCACTCATAGAGAGCACGAATCAGATAAGGGCGACTGGAGTTCATCAACGGCTCCTTAGGCCTTAGCGCATGTCACGTTCGGCAGCAGACAGACTTGCCTGGAATGCCTCACGCGCAAACTGGCGCTCCATATAATCAAGCAACGGCTTGGCAGGCCGCGGCAATTCGATACCCAAAACAGGCAAACGCCAGAGTATGGGCAATAGACAGCAGTCAACCAGACTTTGCTCGTCACTGAGGAAAAAAGCTTTCTCGGCAAACAATGGCGAAACGCCGGTCAGACTTTCACGCAGCTCCTTGCGAGCTACCGCACGAGCAGATTCCTTGCTGCGCGGATCCAGAATCAGGTCCACCTGAGCGCACCAGTCGCGCTGAATCCGGTGGATCAGCAGGCGGCTATTGGCGCGTGCGACCGGATAGACCGGCAGCAACGGCGGGTGCGGATAACGCTCATCCAGATATTCCATCACCACAGTCGACTCGTACAACGCCAGATCACGATCGACCAGGGTGGGTACGCTGCCGTATGGATTCACCTCGATCAACTTGGGCGGGTGGGTGCCCGTCACAACATCAATGATCTCGGCGCTGACACCTTTCTCGGCGAGCACGATGCGCACGCGGTGGGAATAGTGGTCGGCGGGGTCGGAGTAACAGGCCAACCGGTTGGTCACGCCCATGGCGATCCTCCTCGCTTGTTGAATTTATCGAATACACAAAAACGGACGCGCCCTCGGACGCCTCCGACAACAACCGCATTGAGGCAGTGGTCATCGCGGGCGACAAGATAGCTCATTTACGCGCAGTAAATTCTGCAATCTTGTCGTCACAACCACATTTGCCCTGCTTTTATTGCCTAAAAGAGACGCCCGAGGGCGCAAGTGTTACTTCAGCGTTACAAACAATCAGCGAATGTCCTTCCAGTATTCACGCTTGAGCAGATAAGCAAAGACAAAGAAGAAGGCCAGGTACAGCAACACATACGTCCCGATCCGCTGATGCTGGAGCTTCGTCGGGTTCGCCGAATAAGCGAGGAAGGTCACCAGATTCTTGATCTTTTCATCGAACTGTTCCGGACTCAGGCTGCCCGTATTGGGGACAATCGTCAGTTGATCGCATGCTTCGTGCGTCAGCGGTGCGCCCGTCAACGGGTCATACTGCTTCTTGCCCTCCTCGACCACCTGAATCTGCTTGCAGCCAATGATCTGACGTCCTTGCAAACCGGCCAGCACGTTGGGCATCCCGACATTCGGGAAGACGGTGTTGTTCACACCCCATGGACGTGCCGGATCCTCATAGAACGAGCGCAGGTAGCCATACAGCCAGTCTGTACCGCGCACCCGTGCCACCAGCGTCAGATCTGGCGGAGCAGCGCCGAACCAGGCCTTCGCGTCAGCTGATTGCATGCCGATATTCATGTGATCGCCGATCTTGGCGCCGGTAAACACCAGCTTCTCCAGCATGAGCTCATGAGGAATGCCCAAATCATCCGCAACACGCTCGTAACGCTGGAATTTAGCGCTATGACAGCCCATGCAGTAGTTGACGAACGTCCGCGCCCCATCCTGCATCGCGGCCTTGTCCGATACATCGATATCGATACTTTCCAGCTCTGGACCGCCGTGCTCGACTGCGAACGACAGCATTGGCAGAGCCGCAAGCATCAATACAGCAAATAGCTTTTTCATCAGCCAGTCACCCTTTCTGGAACCGGTTTGGTCTTCTCGAGCCGGGTATAGAACGGCATCAGAATGAAGTAGGCGAAGTACAGGAAGGTGCAGACCTGCGACAGCAATGTGCGTTCTGGCGTTGGAGCCAGGACACCCAACACACCGAGGATCACGAAAGACACACAGAACACCAGCAGCCAGATTTTGCTCAACCAGCCTTTGTAGCGCATTGATTTGACTGGACTGCGATCCAGCCATGGCAACACGAAGAGGACCGCGATGGCGGCGCCCATCGCCATGACTCCCATCAGCTTGTCTGGAACGGCACGCAGAATTGCGTAGAACGGTGTGAAGTACCAGACAGGTGCAATATGTTCGGGTGTCTTGAACGGGTTTGCCATCTCGAAATTAGGCTTTTCAAGGAAGTAGCCACCCATTTCAGGGAAGAAAAACACAATAAAACAGAACACAAACAGGAAGACGACAACCCCGACGATATCTTTCACGGTGTAATACGGGTGGAAAGGAATTCCATCCAGAGGAATGCCGTTTTCGTCTTTATACTTCTTGATATCGACGCCATCGGGGTTGTTCGATCCCACTTCATGCAACGCCAGAATATGCAGAACGACCAAGCCCAGGACCACGATCGGCAGCGCAACCACATGGAGCGCAAAAAAGCGGTTGAGTGTGATTCCTGAGATCAGGTAGTCACCGCGAATCCATTGCGTCAGGTCATCACCGATAACCGGAATGGCGCCGAACAGCGAGATGATCACCTGCGCACCCCAGTACGACATCTGCCCCCAGGGCAGCAAATACCCCATGAACGCCTCAGCCATCAGCGCCAGATAAATCAGCATGCCGAAGATCCACACCAGTTCACGAGGCTTTTGATATGAGCCATACAACAGGCCGCGGAACATGTGCATGTACACGACGATGAAGAATGCCGAAGCACCGGTGGAGTGCAGCAAACGCAAGATCGAGCCGTAAGGCACATCACGCATGATGCCTTCAACGGACGCAAACGCCTCCTCAGCCGTCGGCGTGTAGCTCATTGTGAGCCAGACCCCGGTCAGGATCTGATTGACCAGCACCAACAAGGCCAGAGAGCCGAAGAAGTAGAAGAAGTTGAAGTTTTTGGGCGCGTAATACTTGCTGAGGTGGTCTTCCCACATCTTGGTAGCGGGGAAGCGAGCATCAATCCAATCCATGAACTTGCTCATTACACGCTCTCCTGATCGACGCCAATGACGATAATGTTGTCCGACTCATAGAAATGCGGCGGCACTGGCAGATTCAAAGGTGCAGGTTGAGATTTATAGACGCGGCCAGCGAGGTCGTAATGTGAGCCGTGACAAGGGCAGAAGTAACCACCGACCCAATCCTTGCCCAGATCGACTGGCGCTACTTCAGGACGGTAAGTCGGGGAGCAACCCAAGTGGGTGCAGATACCAATCAACAGCAGGATTTCAGGTTTGATGGATCGTACAACAGGGTCAACGTAAGCAGGCTGGACTGAGCTCCTGGATTCCGGGTCTGACAACTGGCCAGTGATTTTGCCGAGGTTGCCCAATATCTCATCGGTTCTACGGACAATGAAAACCGGCTGACCGCGCCACTCGGCGATCATCTGCTGCCCTGCTTCGATCTTGCTGATGTTCACCTTTACCGGTGCGCCTGCGGCTTTCGCCTTGGCACTGGGAAACCATGACCCTACGAACGGGACCGCCGCCCCCACCGCTCCTGCTGCACCAACCACAGATGTGGCCGCCACGAGGAAGCGACGCCGGCCTGCATTCACGCCGTCATTGCTCATTCCGTCCTCTCCCATCAGCTATATGGCCTGTTCGATCAGGCGTCTAATTTAAAAATCCATGTATCTAAATTTTGCCGGATGGTAGATAAAAACCCTTCAAACCACAAGGGAATTACTTTTCACTAAAAGCCGAAAGCCTTGTAATACGGGGCCTGCGTCAAATGAGTCATGTTGTCACACGTATAAGGCGCGCATAAAAAAACGCCCAGCTCCGTGAGGAGGCTGGGCGTTCTTCTTGAACGAAGTGCGAATTAACGCTTCGAGTACTGCGGACGCTTACGCGCTTTACGCAGACCGACTTTCTTACGTTCAACTTCACGGGCGTCGCGGGTAACGAAGCCAGCTTTGCGCAGAGCGCCGCGCAGGGTTTCGTCATACTGCATCAGAGCGCGAGTGATACCGTGGCGGATTGCGCCAGCTTGACCACTTACACCACCGCCAATCACGGTGACGTAGATGTCGAACTTCTCGACAGTCTCAGTCAATTCCAGCGGCTGACGAACTACCATGCGGGCAGTTTCACGACCGAAGAAATTATCCAGCGAACGGTTGTTGATGGAGATGTTACCGGTACCTGGACGCAGGAAAACGCGAGCGGTAGCGGTCTTGCGACGGCCAGTGCCGTAATTTTGAGTCGCCGACATAATCAACTATTCCGTTAAAACTTCAGTTCTTGGGGCTGCTGAGCAGTATGAGGGTGTGCAGTGCCCGCATAGACTTTCAGCTTACGGTACATGTCGCGACCCAGCGGGTTCTTAGGCAGCATGCCTTTAACCGCGGTCTCGAGCACACGCTCAGGAGCTTTGGCGATCAGCTTTTCAAAGTTGATCGACTTGATCCCGCCCGGAAAACCGGAGTGAGAGTAGTAGATTTTGTCGGTGGTTTTAGCACCGGTAACACGGATTTGCTCAGCGTTGATAACAACGATGTAGTCACCAGTGTCAACGTGCGGGGTGTATTCCGCTTTGTGCTTGCCACGCAGACGGCTAGCGATTTCTGTAGCCAGACGACCGAGGGTCTGACCAGCAGCATCGACTACGAACCATTCGCGCTTAACTGTTTCCGGTTTAGCAGTATAAGTTTTCATTATTTAGCCTCAGGGGCCGCCCTGATAAATTGAGACGGCGGATCTTACTGAATAGATCGTACTTTGACAAGCAGCATGTCAAAGGCAGCCGTTATACAGACGCTGCCGAGGGCTCGGGTCGGCGCATCTGTGGTACGGCAAACATGTCTCTCTGGCAAATGGCGCATCACTTCCACTGCAAAGAGCCGCGGGATTATGCGGATTGCGAAATAAATATCAACCTGCTTTTATGGTTCTTTACTTGAGGAGAAGCAAATGGACTACCGCCAACTTGGCCGGACCGATCTGAAAGTCAGCGCAATCTGCCTCGGCACCATGACCTGGGGCGAGCAAAACAGCCAGTCTGAAGCCTTTGCCCAGATCGAGCGCGCCAAAGAAGCCGGTATCAATTTCCTTGATACCGCCGAGATGTACCCGGTTCCGCCAAAAGCAGAAACCTATACCGCCACCGAGACAATCATCGGCAACTGGTTCAAGCAACAGGGTGACCGCGCCGACTGGATCCTTGCCAGCAAGATCGCGGGCCCAGGCAACGCCATTGATCATATTCGCGGCGGCAGCCTCAAGCACAACCGCGAACACATCGTGGCGGCACTCGATGCCAGCCTGGCGCGCCTGCAGACCGACTACCTCGATCTTTATCAATTGCATTGGCCCGAGCGCAGTACCAACTTCTTCGGCAAATTGGGTTACACCCACAAAGAAGAAGACTTCACCCCGCTGGAAGAGACCCTCGAAGCACTCGACGAGCAGGTCAAGGCGGGCAAGATTCGCCACATTGGCCTGTCCAACGAGACGCCGTGGGGCACCATGAAATTCCTGCAACTGGCCGAAAGCCGCGGCTGGCCGCGGGCGGTGTCAATCCAGAACCCTTACAACCTGCTCAACCGAAGCTTTGAAGTGGGTCTGGCCGAAGTCGCCATTCGCGAGCAATGTGGGCTGCTGGCTTACTCACCTCTGGCGTTCGGCATGCTTTCAGGCAAATACGAAGGAGGCGCTCGCCCGGCCAAAGGTCGCCTGAGCCTCTACAGTCGCTTCACCCGCTACTTCAATCCGCAATCGGAAGCAGCTTGCAGCCGCTATGTGGCACTTGCCCGCGAGCACGGCCTGGAGCCGACACAAATGGCACTGGCCTTCGTCACCCGCCAACCGTTCGTGACCAGCAATATCATTGGCGCGACCACCCTCGAACAACTGGACAGCAACATTGCCAGTTTCGGGCTGGAGTTGTCCGACGAGGTATTGGCGGGTATTGAGGCGATTCACAAGGATCATCCGAATCCTGCGCCTTGACTTGCCCATCTCAAAATTGAAATGCGGCTCTGTGGGTGCTTGCCCGCGATAAGGCTGGACGCGATATAAAGTAAATCGCGTCCGGCCTTATCGTCGGAATGCCGCCCAGACCAAGCACCGCTCCCACAAAAACCGAGTAAACCCGGATGAAAATCCCCAGTAGCCTGCTCAACATTCCAGAACTGGACACACTCGCCAAAAAATAAGACGATCCAGCCGTAAACTGACCACTTCCCCATATAAGAATAAAAGAATATGTCGACTCACGCCTCCGCGCCCCTGCGGCGCGTCAGCATCCTGGCTATTGACGGGGTGTTCGCTTCCACATTGATGCAAGCCAAGGATTTCTTTCACCTCGCTGCACTGCGCTACAGCAAACAGCTGGGCCTGGGCAGAGTCCCCGCCTTCGAGACACGCATGGTCAGCCCGGACGGCAAGCCCGTGCGCAGTTTCAGCGACGTGGTACTGCCCGTCGATGGCGACCTAGGCCAGAGCGATGTCATCGTGATCCCGGCATTCTGGGATGACTTCGATGCCCTGCGCCTGCGCTATCCCCAAGTCATTCCATGGCTGCGCGAACAACATGCCAGCGGCGCGGTGCTGTGCGGTGAAGCCAGCGGCGTATTCTGGCTGGCAGAATCCGGCCTGCTGGACGGCAAGGAAGCGACGACCTACTGGCGATTTTTCAACGACTTCGGTGAGCGATTTCCGAAAGTTCTGTTGAATCAGGAGAAACATCTGACAGACGCCGACAATCTGTACTGCGCAGGTGGCACGACGTCAGCCTGTGACTTGTACATCTATTTGATTGAGCGCTTCTGCGGCGCCAACGTTGCGCAAGCCGTTGCCCGGGACATTCTGTACGAAGTACAACGCAACTATGCACCGGGTCGCATGGGTTTTGGCGGGCAGAAACTGCATCAGGATGTCGTGATCCTGCAAATCCAGCACTGGCTGGAAGAGCATTTCGCCGACAAATTCCGCTTTGAAGATGTCGCCCGCAATCATGGCATGAGCATCCGCAACTTCATGCGCCGCTTCCAGACCGCTACCGGCGACAAGCCTCTGCACTACCTGCAACGGCTGCGTATCGAAACAGCCAAAGGCCTGTTGTCCGGCACGCGCAAAAGCATCAAGACCATCAGCTACGAAGTGGGCTACGACGACGCCAGCTTCTTCGCCCGACTGTTTCGCCAACATACGGAGCTGTCGCCGAATCAGTATCGGCAGCAGTTTCAGCAAGCTGCTTAAGGGCATCACCTGTAGGAGTGAGCTTGCTCGCGATAGCGTTGTGTCAGTTGCATATTCACACACTGACACAACGCTATCGCGAGCAAGCTCACTCCTACAGACCCATGACCACTAGGGTTTATGCGCCCGCGACAAGAATTCATGGGACTGCATTTCCAGCAACCGGCTCAGCGTTCGCTGGAACTCGAAGTTCAAACGCCCACCGGTGTACAAATCCTTCAACTCGACTTCAGCCGAGATGATCAGCTTGACGTTGCGGTCGTAGAATTCGTCGACCATGTTGATGAAGCGTCTAGCGATGTCGTCAGTGGTGACGCTCATCTGCTCGACGCCACTTAGCAGCACCGCGTGGTAGATCTTGCCGAGTTCGATGTAATCGTTCTGGCTACGCGGGCCGTCGCACAGTTCGCGGAAGTCGAACCAGGCCACGTCATCACAGGTGCGCAGTGCGCGGATTTCGCGATTCTCGACCATCAGTACGTCATTCTCGACAGTCTGAGCGCAATCCGGCGTCAACGCCTTGAAGCTCTTGCGCAGACTTTCCTGAGCGGCTTCATTCAGCGGGAAGTGGAACAGCTCAGCCTGTTCGAGGTGACGCAGGCGGTAGTCAACGCCGCTGTCCACATTGACGATGTCGGTGTTCTGCTTGATCAGTGCGATGGCCGGCAGGAAGCGCGCACGTTGCAGGCCGTCCTTGTACAAGCCGTCTGGCACGATATTCGAAGTCGCGACCAGTGTGACGCCGTTCTTGAACAGCTCTTCCATCAAGGTGCCAAGGATCATGGCGTCAGTGATGTCGGACACAAAGAACTCGTCGAAACAGATCACCCGCGCTTCATCGGAAAAACGCTTGGCGATGAGGGTCAGCGGGTTTTTCTCGCCTTTGAGGGGCTTCATCTCTTCGTGCACGCGCTTCATGAAGCGGTGGAAGTGAGTGCGGACTTTCTGCTCGAACGGCAGGGCTTCGAAGAAGGTGTCGACCAGGTAGGTCTTGCCCCGGCCAACGCCACCCCAGAAGTACAAGCCCTTGACCGGCGCCTGTTCCTTCTTGCCAAAGAGTTTGCCGAACATGCCCGGCTTGCTCTGGTTAGCGGCGATCAGATCGTCATAGAGACGCTGCAAATGACGCACAGCCGTTTCCTGCGCCGCATCATGGAAGAAGTCAGGGCGTTTCAGATCAGCTTGGTATCGTTCTAGAGGGGTCATATTCGCTAACAAGGCAACAAAAACGGGCCGTCACTGTAGCGACGGCCCGGCAGATTGGCAATCAATCCTGTTGTGGTGCGAGGGCCAGCTTGAGGCTTTCGATGGCAGCATCGCGAGCAGCGGCGTCGTTGAATACCGGGCTGTCAGCCACACATTGGCCATCAAGCCAGAGGGTGAAGCTGTCGGCTTCGGTACGAAGGTCCAGCTCACCGCCTTGCTGCAGCTGTTTGCTGACTGCGCCAGCGGACTTGCCATCAGCGAAATTGCGCGACAACAGCAACTGCTCGCCATCGGCAGCGAGCAGACGGAAACGGAAGCTGCCATCGTCTTCACGGAAGCTGACAAAGCGTGCACCTTTTGCAGCTTTCTTCTTGCCAGTCTCGGCCACTTGCACGTTGCTGCGGAATGACCGCAGGCCAACCGCTTCACGCAATTCGCCGAGGAACGGTGTAGCGACTTTGCGGGCTTTCTCCGCACCGGCCAGCAGAATGTCTTCCAGGTCAGCCGGACGCTCGATCAGGCCATGGTAATTCTCACGCGCCTCGCCCAGTTCGCTGTCCAGCAAGGTGAACAGGCGACTCTTCGCCTCCCCCCAACCCAGGCCTTGCAACAAGTCGGAACGGAACTCTGCGATCTGCTCAGGGGTAGCAAATGCCTGGTACAGCGTGAACAGATGAGAGTTGTCAGGATCCTTGGCTTCACCCGGTGCCTTGGAGTCGGTAACGATGCGCGAAATCGCGTCCTTCATGTCCTTGGCGCTGCTGAACAACGGAATCGTGTTGTCGTAGCTCTTGGACATTTTGCGACCGTCCAGACCAGGCAGCGTGGCGACGCTTTCCTCGATCAGGGCTTCAGGCATAACGAAGAACTCTTTGCCCTTGCCGAACAGGTGATTGAAGCGCTGACCGATATCGCGAGCCATCTCGACGTGCTGAATCTGGTCACGACCGACCGGAACCTGATGCGCGTTGAACATCAGAATGTCGGCCGCCATCAACACCGGGTAGCTGTACAAGCCCATGGTGACACCAGCATCCGGGTCTTCGCCGGTTTCGACGTTCTTGTCCACAGACGCTTTGTAAGCATGCGCACGGTTAAGCAAGCCCTTGGCGGCAACACAGGTCAGCAGCCAGGTCAGCTCGGTGATTTCCGGGATATCGGACTGGCGATAGAACGTCACGCGGTCCACATCAAGGCCGGCAGCCAGCCAGGTCGCAGCGATTTCCAGACGCGAGCGCTGAATGCGCAGCGGGTCATCGCATTTGATCAGAGCGTGGTAATCAGCCAGGAAGTAGAACGAATCAGCATCGCTCTGGCGGCTGGCAACGATGGCCGGGCGGATCGCGCCCGCGTAGTTACCCAGGTGAGGCGTGCCGGTGGTGGTGATACCGGTCAGGATACGAGTGGTCATGGCAGGTCGCTTATGGGGCTGTCATCAGTTTGAAAGGCGTGGCGCAACCAGATCTTTGAGATCGGTCAGCTTGCCATGAAAAAAGTGTCCGCATTCTGCCACTTTCAGCAGCTCATGTGGGCGCGGCAACGTTGCCGACCAGTTGTAAACCAATTCTGGCTCGACGACTTCGTCGGTCTCCGGCTGGATAACGGTCAGCGGGCAATTCTGCGGCAGAGGATATTGCTCGCTCAAGCGCATGACCGCAGGCGCGACCATGAACAGATGGCCAAGCTTCTGTCCGGCGCTTTCAAGACGGCCAGCAAGACTGGCTGCGACGAAACCACCAAACGAAAAACCAAAAAGTGTCAGGGGCAGATCAGGGTGCTTTTCCAGCAGCCAGCGAGCCACAGCCTGAGCGTCTTCGACTTCACCGGCCCCTGCTTCGGAAGTACCGGCACTCGCGCCTACGCCACGATAATTGAAACGCAATGTGATCAAACCTGCATCACGAGCGGTGCGTTGCAGAGTCGAGACGACCTTGTTGAGCATCGTGCCGCCCTGAATCGGGTTCGGATGGCAAATCAACGCCAGGCCCGTAGCATCCGGCAAATCAAGGTAAAGGGCTTCAAGCTGGCCCACCGGGCCATCGATCAATACGGGGGTTTCGCGCATGAGCAAAAAGGAACTCCGTGACCTCGCAATGGGTCGACTCGTCTAGCTGATTGTCTGCAAATAGCATATCCGTGAGCGTGTCGCGGTATACAGAGCAGGTTCGAGCCGTTAACGTAAAGCAAAGCCGTTTATAGAGGAAGGACTCGTGGAACTGTCGCTCTTAGTTTGGTTGTTGCCGACCATTGCCCTGGTTGTCGGTGTTGTCATCGGTTTTCTGGTCGCACGCCTGGTGCCCAACGCCGCTCCCAATGGAACCCAGCGCCAGCTGGATGACGTTCAGGAGCGTTTCGATAACTATCAGAACGAAGTGGTCACCCACTTCAACAGCACGGCCAATCTGGTCCAGAAGCTTTCGCAAAGCTATCAGGACGTACAGGAGCATCTCGCCGAAGGTGCCAACCGTCTTGCTACCGACGAGTTGACTCGCCAGCGCCTGCTGGCTGCCCTGCATCCTGAAGCCAGCCAGGTTCACCGCGACCGCCTGACCCCACCGCGCACAAATGAAGCGCCGAAAGACTACGCGCCGAAATCACCCAACGCTCCCGGCATGCTCGACGAGCATTACGGTTTGAAAAAGCCGTAAGCGAAAGCTGGATCAGGGAAGCCCGCCATTCATGAGAATGGCGGGCTTTTTTGTGGATCACACCGGGATAAAATCCTGGTGAAGAAGCTTCCTACGCACTTTCAGGAATACAGCGGCTATATATATTTTGTTGCGACCTCTATGCTTTTTGGGAAACGGAGGAAGCATGAAAACATTCCAAATACTCGCAGCAAGCATTTTGCTATTTGGCTGCGTACCAGGTGACTGCACAAAAGACTGCTACATCCTCACAAGCAAAGATCTGGAACTCGAGCACAAATGCAACATGGACCCTTATCGATCAGACTGCCCCGTCAACAGGTAGACAGGCAGTCAAAAGTGCCACGTGTAAATATCTTTTTTGTTATGGGGGCCATTGACGTTAATTAGCTTTGGTTTCTTGATACGCCCCGGTGTAAAGCCAAAACGCGCCCACCGGAGGTCGCCCTGCCGCCCATCATTCTGTATGGACATGTGACTGTGGTACCACAACGATTTGTCCTTGGTGTGCGTGCTTTCCTCTATCCAAAGCCTCGACCTGGCTGGATCATAGAGGAAGCCGCTGTTGCTCACGACAAACCACGGAGCGCCTCTCTGCTTGCGAGACAACGTGCTACTAAAAGCCTGACCGCGATCAGCGACCCAGACTATAGCGCCACTATCTTTAATAACCAGGTTGCCATCGCTTTGCAGCTCCAGACGAAAACGCCCATTAGGCGACTGTAAAAACTGGCCCGGTGTCATTTTCAGATTGGGCGGCAGTACCGGGGTTTGCCATTATTTTTAAACACACCATACTGAATACTCATACTTTCACCTTTGAAAGTTATTGATTGAGTAATCAACTAACCTGAATTCGAGCAACAGCATGCGATAAATATATACCGCCTCTAAATTATTCTTAAGGCCTACCCACAATCTCTTGTGGGAGCCGAGCTTGCTCGCGATAAGGCTGGACGCGATCTAAAGTGAACCGCGTACAGCTTCGTCGCGAGCAAGTTTAGCTCCCACATATACCGCGCTATTCCGTAGGACCGGCTTTAGCCAGGAGGATGTCGGGACATTCGCTAAATATCCTTCGGTAGAAATACCGCTCTCCCGGCTAAAGCCGGTCCTACAAGATCAAGATCATGCTTGCAGGTGAACATAGAATCTCCCACAGGGTGCCCGGGCCCCTCCACACAAACAAAAAACCCGCCATCTCTGGCGGGTTTCTTGTTAAAGAAAACGATCGTCAGATCGCGCCGCGACTGCGCAGCAGGTCCAGCACTTGCTTGACGCTGTCTTCGAGGCTCAGGGTTTGAGTATCGATGACCAGATCCGCATTGAGCGGCACATCGTACGGGAAGGACTCGCCCGGGATGTTATCGCCATCAGCTGCGTACAGGCCCTGTGGGTCGCGTTCGCGGCAAACCGCAGGGGATGCCTGGACGTAGACCGTCAGCAGGCGGTCAGCACCGATCAGGGACTTGGCCTGTTCGCGCCCTTCGCCATCGGGTGCAACGAACGCAGCCAGGGTAATCAACCCTGCCTGGTTGAACTGACGCGCGACATGAGCGGCACGACGCCAGTTCTCGGTACGCCCGGCGCGATCCTGTGGCAGACCGGTGTTCAGGTCATGACGCAGGTTCTGGCCATCCAGTACATAAACCGCACGGCCCATGTCGAACAGCTTGCGCTCGACCGCATAGGCCAAGGTGCTTTTGCCAGCGCCGGACAGGCCGCTGAACAGTACGGTGGCCGGTTGCTGACCAAAACGCTGAGCACGCTCTTCAGTCGCGACGTGAGCCAAAGCACCGTGATGATTGGCACCTGCACTGCCAACGGGCTCGGCGATGATCATGCCCGCCGCCACAGTGCCATTGGTCAAACGGTCAATGACGATGAACGAACCCGTGGTGCGGTTGCTGTCGTATCCGTCCAGCGCGATGGCCGAGTCGAGGCTGATCTTGACGCGACCAATCTCATTCAGGCCCAGCGAACTGGCAGGCCCTTCGGCCAAGGTGTTCACATCGACACGATGGGTGATGCTGGCAATCGAGCCCGGCACATAGCTGGTGGCACGCTTGATGTCGTATTTCTTGCCCGGCAGCATCGGCTCTTCTGCCATCCACACCAGCATGGCATCGAACGCGTCAGCCACTTGCGGAACGTTATCGGCGTGTACCAGCAAGTCACCACGGGAGATATCAATCTCGTCTTCCATGGTCAGGGTGACGGCCTGACCGGGCCCTGCATTCTCCAGCTCACCTTCAAAGGTAACGATGGATTTGACGCGGCTGGTCTTGCCCGAAGGCAGCACGACGACTTCGTCACCCTTGTGCACGATACCGCTCGCCAGCGTACCGGCGAAACCACGGAAGTTCAGGTTTGGACGGTTGACGTACTGCACCGGGAAACGCATGTCAGTGTAGTTACGGTCGTTGGCAATCTCGACGGTTTCGAGGATTTCCATCAAGGACTGACCGGTGTACCAAGGCGAACGCTCGCTCTTGTTCACCACGTTGTCGCCCTTGAGAGCCGACATCGGCACGAAGGCCATGGTGGTCGGCTTGAACGCGATGCCGTCGGCGAACTTCAAGTAGTCGGACTTGATTGACTCGAAGACGCTTTCGTCGAAGCCATTGAGGTCCATCTTGTTGATGGCCACAACGATATGCTTGATGCCCAGCAGCGATGCGATGTAGCTGTGACGGCGCGTCTGGGTCTGCACGCCGTAACGGGCATCCACCAGAATGATCGCCAGGTCGCAGGTCGATGCACCGGTCGCCATATTGCGCGTGTACTGCTCATGGCCCGGGGTATCGGCAATGATGAACTTGCGCTTGGCGGTGGAGAAATAACGGTAGGCAACATCAATCGTGATGCCCTGCTCCCGCTCGGCCTGAAGGCCGTCAACCAGCAACGCCAGATCGACGTCTTCGCCGGTAGTGCCGGACTTCTTCGAATCGCGGGTAATGGCTTCCAGGTGATCTTCGTAGATCATCTTGGAGTCGTGCAGCAGACGCCCGATCAGCGTGCTCTTGCCGTCGTCGACATTGCCACAGGTAAGAAAGCGCAGCATTTCCTTGCGTTCGTGCTGGCCCAGATAGGCGAGGATGTCCTCGCTGATCAAATCAGATGCGTGACTCATTTCATTCGAGCTCCAAGCTGTAAGCTTCAAGCGGCAAGCTTGTCGGCGTACAGCTAGTCAGAAATTTTATTGATCAGCCCGCAAAGCATTTTTGAAAGCTCACGGGTTTCGATAATCCAGGCTGCTGCAAGTGGTTCAGCGATATAACCAATTTCACCGCCGATGATGAGCTGAGTTCTTAGCTCGCCACAGGATGCTTTAGCAATCGATAGAAAACGGCATTTGTCCTTCGCAGTGAAACGCTCCATACCTTCCGCAATATTGCTCGGGACCGACAGCCCAGAGCGCGTGATCTGACTCCTGAAAGCCAGATCGGGACAGGAAGCCATCTCCTTGTAAAGATTGACTGCCAAAGCCTTGGCTCTTTGCCAAACCAAGAGTTTCTCGAAATCCATTTCGATCACCTGTTTTTGATCCACTTGCAGCTTGCCGCTTGAAGCTTTTAGCTGCTCTTTAGAAATAACCCTGACGTTTCTTTTCTTCCATCGAACCAGCGCCATCGTGATCGATGACTCGGCCCTGACGTTCGGAAGTACGCGTCAGAAGCATTTCCTGAATGATGTCAGTGAGGCTCGTGGCCTCGGACTCGACTGCGCCCGTCAACGGGTAGTCGCCAAGTGTGCGGAAGCGGACTTTCTTCTTGACGATGCGTGCTTTGTCCTCATCGCTGAGGTGATTCAGAAGACGCTCGTCGTCGATCATGATCCAGGTGCCATTCATCTCGATGACATCTCGCTCGGCGGCGAAGTACAACGGGACAATCGGAATGCTTTCCAGATAGATGTACTGCCAGATGTCCAGCTCGGTCCAGTTGGACAGCGGGAACACACGGATCGACTCGCCTTTGTTGACGTTGCCGTTGTACACGTTCCACAGCTCGGGGCGCTGGTTCTTCGGATCCCAGCGGTGCTTGCTGTCGCGGAACGAATACACGCGCTCTTTGGCGCGGGATTTCTCTTCATCACGACGCGCGCCACCGAACGCTGCATCGAAGCCGTGCTTGTCCAGGGCCTGCTTGAGACCTTCGGTCTTCATGATGTCAGTGTGCTTAGAGCTGCCGTGGGTCAGCGGGCTGATGTTTTGGGCCACGCCGTCCGGGTTGATGTGGACGATGAGGTCCAGGCCCATGTCCTTAACCATCTGGTCACGAAAGCGGTACATTTCCTGGAATTTCCAGCGGGTGTCCACATGCATCACCGGGAATGGCAGCTTGCCCGGAAAAAACGCTTTGCGCGCCAGGTGCAGCATTACGGCTGAGTCTTTACCGACGGAGTACAGCATCACCGGGTTATCAAACTCGGCGGCGACCTCGCGGATGATGTGGATGCTTTCCGCCTCCAGCTGTTTCAGATGCGTCAGTTTATCGACCATGGTTACTCACGGGTTGCATTCATTATTGACCGGACAACGCCCGGGACGGCCAGCGGGCCGTGTTCGAGGCCGCACTCTAGCACAGCACCTGCTTCTATTCAGGAGACCCAATAGATCGAAACGTTCTATGGATATACCGTCTCGTTAGGTATTCAAACCGGGTTCGGGCAGTCAATAAACAGGTGCTCCAGTGCAAATCGCCGCGCCAGATAGTCACCCAATGCCTGAACCCCGTAGCGTTCGGTTGCGTGGTGTCCGGCGGCAATAAAGCTGATCCCGTTTTCCCGGGCACTGTGAACGGTCTGCTCAGATGCTTCGCCGCTGATGAACAGGTCGACACCCGCCGCTATTGCCTGATCGATATAACCCTGCCCTCCCCCGGTACACCAACCCACCCGGCGAATCATATCCGTGCCTTCAATCAACAAAGGCTCACGACCCAGCGCTTCCTGCACGCGACGGGCAAAGTCGCGGGGCATCATGGGTTCATTCAGCGAGCCGACCAAGCCGACGACGCGGGCGTTATCAGGATCCAGAGGGCCTTCCACAGTGATATCCAACTGGCGCGCCAACTGCACGTTATTACCCACGTCCGGATGCACGTCCAGCGGCAGATGATAGGCCAGCAGACTGATGTCGTGTTTGAGCAGGGTTTTCAGGCGGCGCTGCTTCATGCCGATGACGCATGGGTTCTCGCCTTTCCAGAAATAACCGTGATGCACCAGGATCAGATCGGCCTGCGCATCCACTGCGGCATCCAGCAAAGCCTGGCTGGCAGTGACACCGCTGATGATGCGCATGACCTGCGGACGACCTTCGACCTGCAAGCCGTTGGGGCAATAATCCTGGATACGTGAACTGCTGAGATAACGGTCGGCTTCTTCTACCAGAGTGCTGAGCGCAACAGCCATAAAAGACTCCTGAATGTGTGATTTGAAGCTGATAGGGTCGTGTTGCTGAAATGCTTCACTTCTGAAGATCTTATTTGCGAGACACGACCCCAAGTGCTCGTATAATGCCGCCCATTATGGCGCAGATGGGCAGCAAGCCGCAGCGTCGGATCACTTTCAGGATTTGCTCAATGTTCAAGGCACTGCGCTTTTTTGGTTGGCCATTGCTGGCAGGCGTACTCGTCGCACTGCTGATTATTCAGCGTTTCCCGGATCTGGTGGGTCTGCCAAGCCTCGACGTCAACCTGCAACAGGCACCACAAACCACCTACGTCCAGCAAGGCCCGGTCACGTATGCCGATGCGGTTGGCATGGCGGCGCCTGCGGTGGTCAATCTCTACACCACCAAGATGGTCAATAAAGCGGCCAATCCGATGTTCGAAGATCCGCAATTCCGGCGTTTCTTCGGCGACAACATGCCCAAGCAGAAACGTATGGAGTCGAGCCTCGGCTCCGGTGTGCTGATGAGCCCGGAAGGCTACATTCTGACCAATAACCACGTCACGACCGGCGCCGATCAAATCGTCGTTGCGCTGAAGGACGGTCGGGAAACCATTGCCAGGGTTATCGGCAATGATCCGGAAACCGATCTGGCAGTGCTGAAGATTGATCTCAAGAACATCCCGTCAATCACGATTGGTCGCTCCGACAGCATCCGTATCGGTGACGTTGCACTGGCCATCGGCAACCCTTTCGGAGTCGGCCAGACCGTGACCATGGGCATCATCAGCGCCACTGGACGCAACCAGCTTGGCCTGAACACTTACGAAGATTTCATTCAGACCGACGCGGCGATCAACCCAGGTAACTCTGGTGGTGCGCTGGTTGACGCCAACGGCAATCTGACCGGGATCAACACAGCAATCTTTTCCAAGTCTGGCGGCTCTCAAGGCATCGGTTTCGCGATTCCGACCAAGCTGGCGATGGAAGTCATGAAATCGATCATCGAGCATGGCCAGGTGATTCGTGGCTGGCTGGGTATTGAAGTGCAGCCACTGACTCAGGATCTGGCCGAGTCCTTCGGCTTGAAAGACCGTCCAGGCATCGTTGTCGCGGGTATCTTTCGCGATGGCCCGGCACAGAAGGCAGGCTTGCAATTGGGTGATGTGATTTTGAGCATCAACGGCGAGCCTGCGGGTGACGGTCGTCGTTCGATGAATCAGGTCGCACGCACCAAGCCCGGCGACAAGATCGCCATCGAAGTCATGCGCAACGGGAAAGAGGTCAAACTCAACGCAGAGGTAGGCCTGCGCCCGCCGCCTCCGCCGTCGGCTACGCCGGTTGAGGAGCAGTGATCACTGAGTTGCGTAGATACCTGTGGAGCTAGGCTTGCCCGCGATAAGAGCACTGCGGTCTATCTGATAGACCGAGGCGGCCTTATCGCGGGCAAGCCTCGCTCCCACAGAGTTCACTGATGACGTGGGACCGGCTTCAGCCGGGAAGAGGCAGTGACAGACATTGGATTTTTATCTGCAGAAATATCGCCTTCCCGGCTAAAGCCGGTCCCACGTCGTCAATCAGCTTGCAGGCAAACATAGAATCTCCCACAGGTGTGGCGATACCGCGATGGAGTTCTTACAACCCCGCCAACCCATCCAGCAACGCTTGATTCTGCTCCGGCGTGCCAATGCTGATGCGCAGGAACTGAGCAATACGCTCCTGTTTGAAGTGCCGAACGATCACACCCTGCTCCCGCAGCTTCGCCGCGATGCCTGCCGCGTCATGTTGCGGGTGGCGTGCAAAGATGAAGTTGGCCGCAGACGGCAACACTTCAAAACCAAGGGTTTGCAGCTCAGCGGTTAATGCTTCACGACTGGAGATCACCGCATTACGGGTGAAATCAAAGTGCTCGCGATCCTCGAAGGCGGCAGCAGCACCGACAATTGCCAGACGATCCAGAGGATAGGAGTTGAAGCTGTTCTTGACCCGCTCAAGCGCCTCGATCAGATCAGGATGCCCAATCGCCAGACCAACCCGCAAACCCGCCAGCGAGCGGGACTTGGACAACGTCTGCGTCACCAGCAGGTTCGGATAACGCTCCACCAGCGAAATCGCCGTCTCGCCACCGAAATCGATATAGGCCTCATCCACCACAACCACTGAGTCGGGGCTCGCCTTGAGCATCTGCTCGACAGCATCAAGCGCCACTACGCAACCGGTTGGAGCGTTAGGGTTCGGGAAGATGATCCCGCCGTTAGGCCTGGCGTAATCCGACACACGAATCTGGAACTGCTCATCCAGTTCGATAGCGTCGAACTCAATGCCGTACAGGCCACAGTAGACCGGATAAAAGCTGTAGCTGATGTCCGGAAACAGCAAAGGCTTGCCGTGCTGGAAAAACGCATTGAACACGTGAGCCAGCACTTCATCGGAGCCATTGCCCAAAAACACGTGGCTGGTCTGCACGCCGTAATAGGTAGCCACTGCCTGCTTTAGCAGGTCGCTGTTAGGGTCTGGATAAAGACGCAGGTCATCAGTCAGCTCGGCACGCATCGCTGCCAACGCTTTTGGCGAAGGGCCGTAAGGATTTTCATTGGTGTTGAGCTTGACCAGCTTGGTCAGCTTGGGCTGCTCACCTGGCACATAAGGCACCAGGCTGTTGACGAAAGGACTCCAGAATTTACTCATGCTCAGTTCCCCTGCCCTTCGCTGTCGATGATGCGGTACTCGGCGCTGCGGGCGTGTGCAGTCAATGATTCGCCACGCGCCAGTACCGATGCGGTCTTGCCAAGTTCGGACGCACCTTGCTGCGAGCAGTAGATGATCGACGAACGCTTCTGGAAATCGTAAACACCCAGCGGCGATGAAAAGCGCGCTGTGCCGGAAGTTGGCAACACGTGGTTTGGACCGGCGCAGTAGTCGCCCAGCGCCTCGGAAGTGTGACGCCCCATGAAGATCGCACCCGCGTGACGAATCTGCGGCAACCAGGCTTCCGGATCTGCCACCGACAACTCAAGGTGCTCCGGAGCAATACGGTTGGCGACTTCTATGGCCTGCTGCATATCAGCGACCTTGATCAACGCGCCGCGACCATTGATCGACTTGTCGATGATGTCCGCACGCTCAAGAGTCGGCATCAATTTGGCAATGCTTGCCGCTACCTGATCCAGAAAGGCTGCATCCGGACTTACCAGAATGGCCTGGGCATCTTCGTCGTGCTCGGCCTGAGAGAACAGGTCCATGGCAATCCAGTCCGGATCTGTCTGACCGTCGCACACCACGAGGATCTCGGAAGGACCGGCGATCATGTCGATCCCGACCTGACCAAAGACATGACGCTTGGCCGTGGCGACGTAGATGTTGCCCGGACCGACGACCTTGTCGACACGCGGCACGCTTTCAGTGCCATAAGCCAGCGCCGCCACTGCCTGGGCACCGCCAATAGTAAACACGCGATCAACCCCGGCAATACAGGCCGCAGCCAATACCAGCTCGTTGATTTCCCCACGCGGGGTCGGCACTACCATGACGACTTCAGCAACACCCGCAACCTTGGCAGGAATAGCGTTCATCAACACCGACGAGGGATACGACGCCTTGCCACCAGGCACATAAAGACCAGCGCGATCCAGGGGCGTGACCTTCTGACCAAGGACCGTGCCGTCGGCCTCGGTGTAGGTCCAGGAATCCTGCTTCTGCTTTTCGTGGTAAATGCGTACACGATCCGCGGCTTTTTCCAACGCTGCGCGCTGGGCCGGAGTGATACGGGTGAGTGCCAGCTCAAGACGCTCGCGAGGCAGAATCAGATCAGCCATGGAGCCAACCTGCAAACCGTCGAAGCGCTCGGTAAATTCCACCAGTGCGGCATCCCCCCGCTCACGCACGGCTTTGATAATGTCGAGAACACGCTGGTTGACCGAATCGTCAGACACACTTTCCCAGCTCAGCAGATGATCCAGATGATGTGCGAAATCCGGGTCAGCAGCATTGAGTCGGCGAATTGCAGTCGGTGCGGTCATAGCGAGAGCCTCATAGGAATGGCAAAAACTCAGGCGCCCTAAATTAGCAGTCGTTCCGCTTGGGCACCTGAGAATTCTGGCTATGAGGCGGATAGACGGGCGCAACTCAACGTTGCGCGGGTAAGTCAGCCGCGGTGTCGCGATTCCACTGCATTGCGCAGGGTATCGATGAGCGACTGAATACGGGCGTGTTGCATTTTCATGGAAGCCTTGTTGACCACCAGACGGGAACTGATCGTCGCGATCAGCTCCTGAGGCTCTAGACCGTTGGCCCGCAGCGTGTTGCCGGTGTCGACAACATCAATGATCTTGTCAGCCAGACCAATCAGTGGTGCCAGCTCCATGGAGCCGTACAGTTTGATGATGTCGACCTGACGGCCTTGCTCGGCGTAGTAGCGCTTGGCAACGTTGACGAACTTGGTTGCCACGCGCAGACGGCCTTTAGGCTCGGGAGCGCCAATCGCGCCTGCTGTCATCAGACGGCACTTGGCAATCTGCAGGTCCAACGGCTCATAAAGGCCCTGGCCGGTGTATTCCATCAGCACATCTTTACCGGCAACACCAAGATCAGCAGCGCCATGCTCGACGTAGGTCGGCACATCGGTAGCACGCACGATCAACAGACGCACATCGGCCTGGGTCGTGGGGATGATCAGCTTGCGGCTCTTGTCCGGATTCTCGGTCGGCACAATGCCTGCTTCTGCAAGAAGCGGCAGCGTGTCATCAAGAATGCGGCCCTTGGACAGTGCGATGGTCAACATGGGAAACGTCAGTCCTTATCAGGAAGCTTTTGCCCGGACGCAATCGACGCCGGGCAAACCCTCGTGCCGCATAAAAACGGGCACAAGGTGAAACGAATCAGAATTCACACGCCGAAGCGTGCGAGACCGACACCCGAAGCCACTGCTGGCTCGGGCATCAGGTCATACGGCTGCTAGCCCGGAACGCGACGAATCTTCGCGCCCAGCATCTGCAGTTTCTCTTCGATGCACTCGTAACCGCGATCTATGTGGTAGATGCGGTCGATCAGCGTATCGCCCTGGGCAACCAGTGCCGAGATAACCAGGCTGGCCGATGCACGAAGATCGGTGGCCATGACTGGCGCGCCTTTGAGCACTTCGGTACCGGTCACGATGGCCGTGTTGCCTTCAACCTGGATCTGCGCGCCCATGCGGTGCATTTCGTACACGTGCATGAAACGGTTTTCGAAGATGGTCTCGATCACCGCACCCGTGCCTTCAGCAATGGCGTTGAGCGAAATGAACTGCGCCTGCATGTCAGTCGGAAACGCAGGATACGGAGCGGTACGCACGTTGACGGCTTTAGGACGCTTGCCGTGCATGTTCAGCTCGATCCAGTCGACACCGCTGGTGACTTCAGCGCCTGCTTCCTGGAGCTTGAGCAATACAGCTTCGAGGATGGTCGGATCGGTGTCCTTGACCTTGACGCGACCGCCGGTTGCAGCAGCAGCGACCAGATAAGTGCCGGTCTCGATGCGGTCTGGCATGACTTTGTAAGTCGCCGAGTGCAGACGCTTCACGCCATCAATAGTGATGGTGTCAGTACCCGCGCCATGAATCTTCGCGCCCATGGCAATCAGGAAGTTGGCCAGGTCAACGACTTCGGGTTCACGGGCGGCGTTCTGCAGAACGCTGCGGCCGTTGGCCAGACTCGCGGCCATCATGATGTTCTCGGTACCGGTCACGCTGACGGTATCAAAGAAGAAGTTGGCACCGCGCAGGCCGCCTTCAGGGGCCTTGGCTTTGATGTAGCCGCCCTCGACGTCAATGATCGCGCCCATGGCTTCGAGGCCACGGATGTGCAGATCCACTGGACGCGAACCAATGGCGCAACCACCTGGCAACGCAACTTCTGCTTCGCCGAAACGGGCGACCATAGGGCCGAGCACCAGAATCGAGGCGCGCATGGTCTTCACCAACTCGTACGGAGCAATCAGCGTCTTGATCGTGCGCGGATCGATTTCCACGCTGAGTTTTTCGTCGATCACCGGCTCAATGCCCATGCGACCGAAGAGCTCGATCATGGTGGTGATGTCGTGCAAGTGCGGCAGGTTCTGGACGGTTACCGGGCCATCGGCCAACAGGGTAGCGGCCAGAATCGGCAGGGCAGAGTTTTTCGCCCCGGAAATGCGGATTTCGCCATCAAGACGAACCCCGCCAGTAATAATCAATTTATCCATTAGAGTCTCGACGCCAAGTGGCTCAGGTGCGCTCGGCCCACGCAGCGCGGCTGAAAAATTTCATGGTGACCGCGTGGATGCTGCCATCGGCAATCCAGGGGTTCAAATGCGTGTAGATCTGCTGCTGACGCTTGACCGGGCTCAGCGTAGCCAACTCGTCATTGATCACGTTCAGCTGGAAGTTGCAGCCTTCGCCTTCAACTTCGACCTGTACCTCGGGCAGCTTCCCTTCAAGGAAGCTCTTAACTTCTACGGCGTGCATGCAAAACCTCGATTGGCGACCTACGCGCGCGGGTCGGCCATCATACAAAAAAGCCCACTCAATGCGAACCCCGCAACGCAGGACCCGGACGAGGGGCTTCCATAAAGGGCAATCAATGAGCGTTAAGCAGTTCAGTCAACTCGGACACCTGGGCGATCTTGCGCATGTCTTCCGGCATCGAGCGAATGCTTACATCCTTGCCAGCGTCCCGCGCATCACGCATGAACGCCAGCAGCAAGGCGAGGCCAACGCTGCTGGACTTCTCGACACCCGCGCAGTCCAGAACAACGGTGGACAACTCACTGGACTTAATCAGTGCAGCCCCCTGCTTGCGCAAGGCCGGGCCGGTCGAATAGTCGAGCGTGCCGATTAACTGCAGCTCGCCCGGTGCCACGAGCTTGACGGCTGACTCGGTCATTGCGGAGCCGCTTCAGGCGCTTTCTCTTTAGCCTTGGCAACTTCACCCGCCCAGTTGTTGATCGTCTGGTCGAGGTTATTGCCGTTACGCTGCATTGCATCGGCGAATTGATCGCGGAACAGCTTGCCGATGTTAATGCCATTGATGATCACGTTACGTACCTTCCACTCCCCGCTAATCTTGACGAGCGTGTAGGAGACTGGATAGACCGCGCCGTTGGTGCCCTTGACCTGCATTTCAACGCTGGTGCGATCGGCACCTTCAGGTTTTTCAGGGGAGACGATGATGCCCTGATTGTTGTACTCAAGCAGTGCGTTGCCGTAGAACTGCATCAGGCTGCGCTTGAAGTTTTCCTGGAAACGCTGAATTTGCTCTGGGGAGGCGCTGCGCGAGTACTTCACGGTCATGATGCTTTTGGAAATGCCATCGGCATCTACCACCGGACCGACAATGCGGTTCAACGCATCGTAAAAAGCGCCCGGATTGGTTTTGTACTGCTCTTTGTTGGCTGCCAGATCACTCAGCAATTCCTTGGTGGTGCGATCCACCAGATCATGAGCGGACGGTGTGGCGGCGGCATTCCCCAGCATTGGTAACAATGCCAGCAACACCAACAGACCACGGCGCACGATAGAGATCATGTAAAAGCTCCTCATTTAGCGTCTTTACTCACGGTATTGAGCAGGAATTTTCCGATAAGGTCTTCCAGCACAAGCGACGACTGCGTGTCATGAATGGTACTGCCATCCTTCAGCAACCCGTCGTCACCACCTACGCTGATACCCACATATTTCTCACCGAGCAAGCCAGCGGTCAAAATCGATGCAGTGGAATCGAGAGGCAGGTTATTCACCTTTTTCTGGACTTCCATGGTCACCCGACCTGTGAAGGTATCGCGATCAAGATCGATCGCCGTGACCTTGCCAATTGTGACGCCAGCCATGCTCACCTTGGCTCTGACAGTCAAACCGGCAATATTGTCGAAATTTGCATAAAGTTTATAAGTATCAGTGCTGGCACTGGAGCTAAGACCGCTGACGCGCAGGGCAAGCAGGAGCAAAGCCAGAATCCCGGCCAGCAGGAACAGGCCTACACCTGTTTCGATGGTGCGGTTTTGCATCAGAAATCTCCAAACATCAAGGCGGTCAGAATAAAGTCCAGGCCCAGCACGGCCAGGGAGGCATACACGACTGTTTTCGTCGTGGCACGACTGATCCCCTCCGAGGTGGGTTCACAGTCATAACCCTGGAAAACGGCGATCCAGGTCACAACGAACGCAAATACGACGCTCTTGATGACTCCGTTAATCACATCATCAACGAAAGAAACGCTGTTCTGCATGTTCGACCAGAAAGAGCCTTCATAGACTCCCAGCCAGTCAATCGCTACCCAGGACCCTCCCCAGATACCCACTACGCTGAAGATCATGGCCAGCAGCGGCAGGGAAATGAACCCGGCCCAAAGACGTGGCGCAACGATGTACTTGAGCGGGTCGACGCCGATCATTTCCAGACTGGACAACTGCTCGGTGGATTTCATGTTGCCGATCTCGGCGGTCAATGCCGAACCTGCACGACCAGCAAACAGAAGCGCAGTAACCACTGGCCCAAGTTCTCGCAGAAGTGTCAGGGCAACCATTTGCCCGACGGCCTGCTCCGAACCGTACTTGGTCAGAATGCTGAAACCCTGCAGCGACAGCACCATGCCGATGAACATGCCCGACACGACAATAATCGCCAGCGACATGACCCCAACCGAATAGAGCTGCCTGACCAGCAACTGAAAACTACCGCCAATCGAGCTGCGCCCCAGCAAGGCGTGAACCAGGAAAATCGCCGAACGCCCGAGCACAGCCAGGATATCGATTGCGGCACGCCCGAGAAGGCGTACTCGCTCCATTAATGACTTCTTGCGCATCAGCGCTTCCCCAAAAGATCTTCGCGGTAATCCGGCGCCGGATAATGAAACGGCACCGGGCCATCCGGGTTGCCGGTCATGAATTGACGAATGCGGGGGTTGTCCGAGCCCATCAGTTCCTCGGGTGTCCCCTGCCCCAACACCTGACCGTCGCCAACAAGGTAGAGGTAGTCAGCAATACTCGCCGTTTCGTCCAGATCATGAGAGACCACAACACTGGTGATACCGAGCGCATCATTGAGCAGCTTGATCAGACGAACCAGCACACCCATCGCAATCGGGTCTTGCCCCACAAATGGTTCGTCATACATGAGAATCTGGGGGTCGAGGGCGATCGCCCGAGCCAGCGCCACGCGACGCTTCATGCCACCTGACAGCTCGTCGGGCATCAGATCGATGGCACCACGCAGCCCCACCGCCTGCAACTTGAGCAGGACAATGTCACGAATCATTTCTTCCGGCAGCTCGGTGTGGACCCGCAACGGGAAGGCAACGTTCTCGAACACATCCAGGTCAGTGAACAGTGCTCCGCTCTGGAACAACACGCCCATGTGCTTGCGCGCATCGAACAGATCGCTGCGCGACAAGGCGGGCAGGTTCTGCCCGTTGACCCACACTTCGCCCGCAGAAGGTCGCAACTGGGCACCCATCAACCGCAGCAAAGTAGTTTTGCCGCTGCCAGAAGGCCCCATGATGCCGGTGACTTTGCCGCGGGGAATACGAATATCAACATTATCGAAAATGCTGCGCGTACCGCGCCTGAAGGAAACGCCCTTCAGCTCGATCGCGTAGGCGTTATCGGCGCTCATCTAAACTCCTTGCGATGCAGCCTCACGTTCAGCTGCCGAGTCCCTGGCGGGAGACATGCTGTCTCGGTGGGCGGAACAGCGGCGAACTATACCACCGCAATAAGGCCCCGCCAAAGGGCGAAGACGATCAATCAATATCGCTATACACAATTTGCGACACTTCCTACAAACGAGCTCTACCAATCGCTACACAGAACGATTAAACGCAAAGCTTGACGATCAGACGTGAGGGAATCGCGCATTACCGCTATAATCGCCGCCTTTTAACCGGCCGACCGATTTTTCACATGAATCAATCCAGCGACCTGATCCAGTCAGCACAACGCACCATCCGCCTCGAAATCGAAGCTGTGGAGGGTTTGTTAGCGCATATCAACGCAGATTTCATCGAGGCCTGCGAGATGATTCTCGCGAGCAAAGGACGCGTTGTCGTGGTGGGCATGGGTAAATCAGGACATATCGGAAAAAAAATCGCTGCTACTCTGGCGAGCACCGGCACCACCTCGTTTTTTGTTCACCCTGCCGAAGCCAGTCATGGCGACATGGGCATGATCACCTGCGATGACATCATCCTCGCCCTGTCAAATTCGGGAACAACGGCTGAAATCGTCACCTTGCTGCCCCTGATCAAACGTCTCGGCATCAAGATGATCAGTCTGACGGGCAACCCGTGTTCAACCCTGGCTGAAGCAGCCGACGTCAATCTGAGTGCCCGCGTAGAGCATGAAGCCTGCCCGCTGAATCTGGCTCCGACCTCTTCGACGACTGCGGCACTGGTCATGGGCGACGCCCTGGCAGTAGCGCTACTGGAAGCCCGGGGCTTCACGGCTGAAGACTTCGCTTTTTCGCATCCGGGTGGCGCGCTGGGCAGACGCTTGCTGCTCAAGGTCGAGCACGTCATGCACGTCGGCGAACAACTGCCGAAAGTACAGCGTGGCACCCTGCTCCGCGACGCACTGATGGAAATGACCCGCAAGGGCCTGGGCATGACGGCGGTTATCGAGACTGATGGACGACTGGCCGGGATATTCACTGACGGCGATCTGCGCCGCACTCTGGATCGTCCGATTGATATTCGCCTGGCGACTATTGATGACGTGATGACCGTTCACGGCAAGACGGCCCGCCCTGAGATGCTTGCAGCTGAAGCATTGAAAATCATGGAAGACAACAAGATCGGCTCACTCATCGTCGTTGACGAAAATGATCATCCGGTCGGAGCTTTCAACCTGCAGGACCTGTTGCGCGCAGGCGTCATGTAATGGAGATGTGCAAATGACTACCGATCTGCTGCAACGCGGTAAAAATATCAAACTGGCCATCTTCGACGTCGACGGCGTACTGACCGACGGTCGCCTGTATTTCCTTGAAGACGGTAGCGAATTCAAGACTTTCAACACTCTGGACGGCCAAGGCATTAAAATGCTGATCGCCTCGGGCGTGGCAACGGCCATTATCAGCGGCCGCAAGACGCCGGTCGTTGAACGCCGTGCCAAGAATCTCGGCATTGAGCATCTTTATCAGGGCCGCGAAGACAAGCTTGTGGTTCTCGACGAACTGCTCGGCCAGCTCGGCCTGAATTACGAACAGGTCGCCTATCTGGGTGATGATCTGCCAGACTTGCCAGTCATCCGGCGTGTCGGTCTTGGCATGGCGGTGGCCAATGCAGCAACTTTTGTCCGGCAACATGCCCACGGCATTACCCAGGCACGCGGCGGCGAAGGCGCAGCTCGCGAGTTCTGTGAATTGATCATGAGCGCTCAAGGCAGCCTTGAAGCCGCCCACGCAGCCTACTTATAGACAGAAGCCATTTATGCTTAGCAAAAGAATTCGAACGTTTCTGATCCTCGGCGTGCTGGCATTTTTGCTGGCAGCCGCAGGTTATTGGAACATCAGCCCGGAAAGCTTCATGGAGCAACCGGCTGCAACGGTGGACGAAAGCGCCATCGATTTTTACGCAATCAATGCGCATAGCGTGCAGTATTTGCCGGATGGCAAGTTGCAGTACGAAATGACAGCAGACAAGGTCGAGCACATCAAGGCCACCGATGTAACAATGCTCACCACGCCAGACTTGCAGATGTACCGTGGCACCCTCTTTCCCTGGCATATCCAGAGCAAAACGGGTGAGGTTTCCCCTGGTGGCGAGCAAGTCGAACTGATTGACTCGGTTCGCGTAGCACGAACAGACGAAAAAAAACGTACGACCATTATCACCAGCAGTCGAATGACCGTATTCCCGCAGAAGCAATATGCGCAGACCGAGCAAGCCGTTAGAATCGACGGCGCGGGCGGTGTGACTACGGCCAAGGGAATGAAAGCGTATTTGAACGACAGCAGGATGGACCTGCTATCTAATGTAAGAGGACAGTATGAGGCTCGTTAAAACCCTTCCTTTTTTGCTTGGCCTGGGTGCAGCACTGGGAAGCGCGAGCGCCTGGTCCCTGCCGACTGATCGCGATCAGCCGATCCACATTCAGTCCGACGACGCACAACTCGACGACAAGAAAGGCGTTGCCACCTATAAAGGCAACGTAATCATCACCCAGGGCTCGATGAAGATCACCGGTAATACCGTGACCATCACACGTAATGCCCAAGGTGAAGTCGATGTGTTCACATCGGTCGGCAACCTCGCGTACTACGAGCAGAAGCCGTCTGTAGACAAGCCTATCGTTCAAGCCTACGCGATCACTATCCAGTACTACGCTGCGCAGGATCGTATCGTTCTGATCGACAAGGCCAAGGTCATCAACGATGGCAACACGTCCGAAGGCGAGAAGATCGTTTATGACACGGTCAAACAGATCGTCAGCGCTGGTCGTGCCAATGGCGGCAGCAAGGTGACAACACCACGCCCGCGTATTGACATGGTTATCCAGCCGAAAAAGAAAACCGACCAGCAGAAGGCCCAGTAAATGGCGACGCTGAAAGCCCAGCATTTGGCTAAGAGCTACAAGGGCCGTCAGGTCGTTCGCGATGTGAGCCTGTCCATCGAAAGTGGTCAGATCGTAGGATTGCTAGGGCCTAACGGCGCTGGCAAGACCACCTGCTTCTACATGATTGTCGGCCTGGTTCAGGCTGATCAAGGGCGAGTGCTGATCGACGACCTGGATGTCAGCCACCAGCCCATGCACGGCCGCGCACGCGCAGGTATTGGCTATCTGCCTCAGGAAGCCTCGATCTTTCGCAAGCTGTCGGTAGCCGACAACATCATGGCGATTCTCGAAACTCGCCAGGAGCTGGACCGTGACGGACGCCGCAAGGAGCTGGAAAGCCTGCTGCAGGAATTTCACATCACTCATATCCGCGACAATATGGGCATGAGCCTGTCCGGTGGTGAGCGCCGCCGGGTGGAAATCGCACGCGCACTTGCTACCTCACCGAAATTCATCCTGCTCGACGAACCGTTCGCAGGCGTGGACCCGATTTCCGTAGGCGATATCAAACAGATCATCCACCATCTGAAAGCCAAGGGCATCGGCGTATTGATCACCGATCACAACGTCCGTGAAACCCTGGACATCTGTGAAACCGCCTACATCGTCAACGACGGGCAGTTGATTGCCGAAGGCGATTCGGAAACCATTCTCGCAAATCAGCTGGTGAAAGAGGTTTACCTCGGCCACGAGTTCCGCCTGTAAAAAGAACTGTGGTGCCCGGCTTTCAAGGCGGGCAGGACTGGGCCTTGGTGCTGATGGTTATTAAATGCCAGCACGCTCTAGTCAAACACTTCAGTTTCAGGCATATAATTTGCTTATGTACGCGCCCAGGCGCTCGGTAGTGGATGGCGCATGTGCGCCGGCGAATAAGGTGTTAAGCCCCAGCCATGAAACCATCGCTAGTCTTGAGAATGGGCCAGCAGCTGACGATGACGCCGCAGCTGCAACAGGCCATCCGCTTACTCCAATTGTCGACACTGGACCTCCAGCAGGAGATCCAGGAGGCACTGGAGTCGAACCCTATGCTGGAACGCCAGGAAGAAGGCGACGATTTCGACAACGCCGACCCATTGGCTGACAACATCGAGCAGAAACCTAATCCTGATGTCCAGGAGCCGACTTATCAGGAGTCCGCTCCTACTGTGGACAATCTGGAAGAAGGCGACTGGAGCGAGCGCATCCCCAACGAGCTGCCGGTCGATACCGCGTGGGAAGACGTCTATCAAACCAGCGCCAGCAGCCTGCCCAGCAATGATGATGACGAGTGGGACTTCACCACTCGTACCTCTGCCGGTGAGAGCCTGCAAAGCCATTTACTCTGGCAGTTGAACCTGGCGCCGATGTCCGACACCGACCGCCTGATTGCCGTGACCCTGATCGATTGCATCAATAACCAGGGCTATCTGGACGAGACTCTGGAAGAGATTCTCGACGCCTTCGATCCCGAGCTTGATATCGAGCTCGACGAGATTGAAGCCGTGCTGCACCGCATTCAGCAGTTTGAGCCCGCCGGTATCGGCGCGCGCAACCTGAGCGAATGCCTGCTCCTGCAATTGCGTCAGCTCCCGGCAAAAACCCGTTGGCTCAGCGAAGCACAGCGACTGGTCAGTGACTACATCGACCTGCTGGGCAGCCGCGACTACTCGCAGCTCATGCGCCGCATGAAGCTCAAGGAAGATGAACTGCGGCAGGTCATCGAGCTGGTGCAAAGCCTCAACCCTCGCCCCGGTTCGCAAATCGAATCCACCGAAGCTGAATACGTGGTGCCTGACGTCATCGTGCGCAAGGACAACGAACGCTGGCTGGTTGAGCTCAATCAGGAATCAGTCCCGCGCTTGCGCGTGAATCCGCAGTACGCCGGTTTTGTCCGCCGCGCCGATACCAGCGCCGATAACACGTTCATGCGCAATCAGCTGCAAGAAGCACGCTGGTTCATCAAAAGCCTGCAAAGTCGTAATGAAACCCTCATGAAAGTGGCAACGCAGATCGTCGAGCATCAGCGCGGCTTCCTTGAGTACGGCGATGAGGCGATGAAACCACTGGTCCTGCATGACATCGCAGAGGCCGTAGGCATGCACGAGTCGACCATTTCTCGTGTAACCACTCAGAAATTCATGCATACCCCCCGTGGTATTTACGAGTTGAAATATTTCTTCTCGAGCCATGTAAGCACCTCCGAAGGCGGTGAATGTTCGTCCACAGCCATTCGCGCGATCATCAAAAAACTGGTTGCAGCGGAAAATCAGAAAAAGCCGTTGAGTGACAGCAAGATCGCTGGTTTACTGGAGGCACAAGGCATTCAAGTAGCCCGTCGCACAGTAGCCAAATACCGCGAATCACTTGGCATTGCGCCGTCTAGTGAACGCAAGCGACTGATGTGACGAGAGGTACAGTAGTAACCGCCCGAGCACTGGCCCGAATCGGTTCTACGCAACCCGGTTGCTAGCCACAGCGTTCCAGTGGCAGGCAAAAGCCTGCCTCTTTATGCACTGGCAATAAGGAGAAAGCGGTATGCAAGTCAACATCAGTGGACATCAACTGGATGTGACCGACGCCCTACGCGACTACATCACCGAAAAACTCGGCAGACTGGAGCGCCACTTCGACAAGATCACTAATGTGCAGGTCATCATGGAGGTCGAGAAGCTTAAACAGAAAATCGAAGCCACCCTGCACATCCCCGGCTCAAAGGTCGTCGCCAATGCGGAACATGATGACATGTACGCGGCAATCGACCTTTTGACCGACAAGCTGGATAGACAACTGCTCAAGCATAAGGAAAAGCAGCTCAGCCTCCTTCAGGGTGCAACGGCTCGCTGATACCCCCAAAAACATGATCCGATTAGAAAATATCCTGACCCCCGGCCGTTCACTCGTGAACGTGCCGGGCGGCAGCAAGAAAAAAGTCCTCGAACAGATTGCCAACCTGATCGGCAGAGAAGTGCCTGATCTGGACTCGCAAGTCGTGTTCGAGAGCCTTGTCGCCCGTGAAAAACTTGGCTCTACCGGCTTTGGTAATGGCATCGCCATTCCGCACTGTCGTTTGAAGGGATGTGAATCACCCATCAGCGCATTGCTGCACCTGAACGCTCCTGTAGATTTCGACGCTATCGATGGCGCCCCCGTTGACTTGCTGTTTGTCCTGCTGGTCCCGGAAGCGGCTACCGATGCACACCTGGAATTGCTGCGCCAGATCGCCAGCATGCTCGACCGCAAAGAAGTGCGTGAACGCCTGCGTAGTGCCGCGAGCAACGAAGCCCTTTATCAGGTAGTACTGGACGAGCAAAACAGGCATTAATCATGCGCATGATCATTGTGAGCGGTCGCTCGGGCTCCGGCAAAAGCACCGCGCTGGATGTCCTGGAAGACAGCGGCTTCTACTGCGTTGATAACCTTCCGGCCGGTCTGCTCCCGGAACTCGCCGAACGCGCGCTGATCAATACCGAGCTGGCCGAACCGTTGCTGGCCGTCTCCATTGATGCACGCAACCTCCCCAGTCACCTGACGCGCTTCCCGCAGATGCTGGAAGAGGTTCGTTCACGCAACATCCAGTGCGATGTGCTGTACCTGGATGCGGATGAATCGACCCTCTTCAAACGCTTCTCGGAAACCCGTCGTCGCCACCCTCTGAGCAACGCCAACCGCTCGCTGGCCGAGGCCATTCGGGACGAGACTACGTTGCTGGGGCCGATCATTGATCTGGCAGACCTGAAGATCAATACCACCCACCTGAACCTCTACCAGCTGCGCGACACGCTTAAGCTTCGCCTGCTGAACAAGCCGGAGCCAGGTACGGCCTTCCTGATCGAGTCTTTCGGATTCAAGCGCGGCATGCCCGTGGACGCCGACCTGGTATTCGATGTGCGCTGCCTGCCAAACCCTTATTGGAAACCTGAACTGCGAGAGAAATCAGGAAAGGACCAGCCCGTTATCGACTACCTTGCTGCACAGCCTGATGTGGAGGAGATGTTTCAGGACATCTTCACGTATCTCAACAAGTGGCTGCCGCGCTTCGCTGCCAGCAACCGCTCGTATGTCACCATTGCCATTGGCTGCACCGGGGGCCACCACCGCTCGGTGTACCTGACCGAGCGCCTGGGTCAGGTCCTGCAACAATCCCTCAAAAACGTTCAGGTTCGCCACCGCGACTTAAGCTGAAAGGACTTCCCCTGCGATGCCCGCTCTTCAAATCACCATTATCAACAAGCTGGGCCTGCATGCCCGCGCAGCCGCTAAATTCGTCGGAGTCGCCGGCAAGTTCCCCTGCCAGATCCGCGTTGGGCGTTCACCTGACAGCATGGTGGATGGCAAAAGCATTATGGCCGTGATGATGCTCGCCGCAGGCAAGGGCACGGATATTCACCTTTCCACCGAGGGCGACCAGGAGCAGGCAGCGCTGGAGGGTCTGGTTGAGTTGATCAATAACAAGTTTGATGAGGGGGAGTAATTGTAGAGCTCGGCGGAAAGCCTTCAACTCGCGAAATTTTCGATCTTGACCTGTCCATCAGGAAAAGTAGCAACGATCTCCAACTCTCCACCCATTGCGCGGATGTAATTGCGCAATGTACTGATGTACATGTCCGTGCGACGCTCCATTTTTGAAATAGCTGCCTGATTTACGTGCAACGTCTTGGCCAGAGTCGCCTGGCTCAACGCTTTTGCTTGCCGCAATTCGTGAAGCGGCATTTGCTCCAGGTGCTCTTGATACAACCGATCAGCAGCAGCAAGGGAATCAGGCGACATACGCGCTTGCAGCTCGGAGAATTTTTTAGCCATCTGTAAGGCCCTCTGTACGCAATGTTTCCAGGTGCTCGCGGTATAGACGTTCAGCTAAAGGCACATATTCATCGTACCAGCGGTCCTGTCCTGTCTTGTCCCCGCCGATCAGTAATACTGCACAGCGCCTGGGATCAAAGGCGTAAAGGATTCGATAAGGCCGGCCGGCATGCTGCACACGAAGCTCTCTCAAGCTACCAATCCGCGCCCCATTGATACCGCTGCAATGAGGGAACCGCAATGATGGGCCGAATTGCCCCAACAACCTGACGCTCGATTCGACGTTGGCCTGTTCGCCCTCAGTCAAACGCTCCCACCAGCAACCAAACTCATCTGTGTATTCAATTTCCCAATTCATGGAAGAACTATGAATGGGCGGAAATATAACCTCAACGGAATATATCAGCGAACGGCCGTAGAAGCCTCTTCAATTTGTGTAGGAATTGGCCACGCACACTGCTAACCCCCCAAAAAAAATCCGGCCCCATTCAGAGGCCGGATTCCTTAACCGCTCACGTTACTAATCAGCTGAAACCTTATCCCTTTTTCACAAACTCCGATTTCAGCTTCATCGCACCGATACCATCGATCTTGCAGTCGATATCGTGATCGCCATCCACCAGACGGATGTTCTTCACCTTGGTGCCGACTTTGACCACCAGCGACGAGCCTTTGACTTTGAGGTCTTTGATGACGGTCACGGTATCGCCGTCTTGCAGGGTGTTACCTACCGAGTCTTTGATGACTTTTACGTCTTCAGCAACTTCGGCACTGCCATTGGCAGACCACTCATGTGCGCATTCCGGGCAGATCAGCTGAGCGCCGTCTTCGTAGGTGTATTCGGAATTGCATTTCGGGCAGGCAGGTAAGCTCACGGACATTCTCGCGTCGAAGGGTAAAAACCATGGATTATAAGTGGTTTTAGACGTGCAGAGGTGGCGAATGTGCTATCGCCGCCCCGCTCGCTCTTCAAGCCAGTGCTGTATCCATCACCATCATCAAGCAGAATCCAGTGATCAAGCCGAGGCTTGCGACCTTGTCGTGACCGTTACGACGCGACTCCGGGATGATCTCTTGAGTCACTACCAACAACATGGCACCCGCAGCAAACGCCAGCCCTAGGGGCAACAACAATTCCGCAATAGCCACCAGCCAAGCGCACAGCAAGGCGAAAACCGGCTCAACCAGACCTGAGGCAGCACCGATCAGGAACGCCTTGAAGCGCGACATACCGGCCCCGGCCAACACCAATGCGATGACCAGCCCCTCGGGTACATCCTGAATCGCGATGCCCATGGCGAGACCGTCGGCGTCGGTTAAACCGCCGCCAGCGGACACACCAATAGCCATCCCTTCCGGGATGTTATGGGCAATGATCGCGATGACGAATAACCAGATCCGCGGAGCAATGGCAGGCAGTTCTTCACCGTTCAGGGGCGAGCCTTTAGAGACGATGTGATCAACCACGAACAAGCCGACAGCCCCGAGAAAAATGCCAAGGCTGACCAGCCCGCCAGACCCCCACGGGGAAAAACCGAGGTTTTCGGCCGCCGCGAGCCCAGGCACGATCAGCGAAAACGCTGTCGCCGCCAACATCACGCCGGCACCGAAGCCGAGCAAACCGTCGGACACCGATGCAGGCATGCCTCTGATGACCAACACCGGAACGGCACCTAATGCAGTGCCCAGAGCGCAAATCGCTCCGCCCTCAAGCGCCCGCATCAAGCGTGGCTCAAGATTCAGCCATTCAAGCGCGTGTGCAACCAGAAGCGCCATACCTGCCAACAGCAGAACCGTTCCCAGTGCCAGGCGGAACAACCGCCCACTGTTGACGGTGAGTATTTCCGTGCGCATAAACTGCCTTGGATCTGATTATCGGGAGATCAGACCAGAGCGGCCTGGTAACGCCGAGCGACTTCCGCCCAGTTGACGACGTTGTAAAACGCGTTGATGTATTCCGGGCGACGATTCTGGTAACGCAGGTAATACGCGTGTTCCCAGACGTCCAGCCCCAGAATTGGCGTATTGCCATTCATCAGCGGACTGTCCTGGTTACCGCTGCTCTCAACCACCAGCTTTTTCTCCGGGGTCACGCTCAGCCATGCCCAGCCACTGCCGAAACGAGTCAGCGCGGCCTTGGTGAAAGCATCCTTGAACTGCTCGAAGCCACCCAATTGCTCGTCAATGGCTTTCGCCAGTGCGCCATCGGGCAAGCCGCCCCCCGCTGGCGTCATCACATCCCAGAACAACGAGTGATTAGCGTGACCACCGCCTTGATTGATCACCGCCGGGCGCAGCTTCTCAGGCAACTGTGCGACAGCTGCCACCAGCTTCTCGATTGGCCACTCGGCCCACTCAGTGCCTTCAACCGCCGCATTCAGGTTGTTGATGTAAGTCTGGTGGTGCTTGCTGTAGTGAATCTCCATGGTCTGCGCATCAATGTGCGGTTCCAGGGCGTCGTAAGCGTATGGCAAGGCAGGCAAAGTAAACGGCATATCAATGTACTCCGTAGAAAAGGCCGGAAGTGGCTGAAGCATTCCGTTGTAATGACGAGCGCGAATGCTCGCCGCCACTGTTCAACAGGCGATGGGTGCGCGGGTATTCACCGTGCTCACTGATAAAATTCAGCAGCTCGGCGTAAGTTTTGCTGCTATGGCGCAACGCGGCCTGACGCAATGCTGGCGGCAGGCGATGCTCTTGCATGACCCGCAACAGGTGCTGATGGATCGCGCACAGGTACTCCGCGCTCTCCTCCGGCTGGCCCAGACTCAAATGCAGGTCGGCAAGGTTGTGGTGGGAAATGACGCAAGCGGCCACCGCTTCATCAGGGTTGGGCCAGCGCTCGAACAACACCTGAGCCAGCGCCAGCGCCTGCAAATACAACTCGCGGGCGTCAACCAGCTCACCGAGATTGAAACAGCGATTGGCTTTTTCGATTGTGCGTTTCCAATGCTCCATGGCGCGACTCCTCAAGCGATGGCCGACAGGTCAGATCCCGCCAGCAGTGAGTTTTTCCGGATCCAGCAGCGCTTCCAGTTGGCTGCGCTGCAGGTCGGTGTGTTCAAGGGCGACATCAATGATCGGACGCCCCTGCTTGTAGGCCGTCTTGGCAATTTCGGCGGCCTTCTGGTAACCGATGATCGGGTTCAGGGCTGTAACCAGAATCGGGTTGCGCGACAAGGCTTCCTTGAGCTTCGCTTCATTGACCTTGAAGGTCGCGATGGCCTTGTTGGCAAGCAATCGGCTGGAGTTGGCCAGCAGTTCGATGCTGCTCAGCAGGTTTTGCGCAATGATCGGCAGCATCACGTTCAACTCGAAGTTGCCTGATTGCCCGGCGACCGTGATCGCCGCGTCATTGCCAATGACCTGTGCCGCCACCATGGCCGTAGCTTCCGGGATCACGGGATTGACCTTGCCCGGCATGATCGACGAACCCGGCTGCAACGCTTCCAGTTCAATCTCACCCAGGCCAGCCAGTGGACCCGAGTTCATCCAGCGCAGGTCGTTGGCGATTTTCATCAGCGAAACCGCAGTACCCTTGAGCTGGCCGGACACAGCAACGGCAGTGTCCTGAGAGCCGATCAACGCGAACAAATCCTTGCCGGGCACAAAAGCCACGTTACTCAAGCGGCTCAAGTGACTGCTGAAACGCTTGGCAAATTCAGGGTGCGCGTTAATCCCGGTTCCCACAGCTGTGCCGCCCTGGGCCAGCGCTTGCAGACTTGGCAGCAAGGCCTGGAGATGTTCGATGTTGGCGCGAATCTGCTGAGCCCAGCCGTTGAGCACCTGACTCATGCGCACCGGCATAGCGTCCATCAGGTGCGTGCGGCCGGTCTTGATGAAGGGATGCACTTCATCGGCCTTGCGCTCGATCACGGCAACCAGATGGTTCAACGCGGGCAGTAACTGCTCATGCAATGCCAGTGCAGCGCTGACATGAATGGTGGTCGGGATGATGTCGTTGCTGCTCTGTCCGCAGTTCACGTGGTCATTGGCATTGACCTTGTCGCCCAATACGCGACTGGCGATGGTTGCAATGACTTCGTTGGCGTTCATGTTGGTGCTGGTGCCGGAACCGGTCTGGAACACATCTACCGGAAAGTGCGCCATGAAGTCGCCGCTCAACAATTCCTGGCAGGCGCTGACGATCGCCCCACTCTGCGCAGCCGTGATCTGCTCCAACTCGAGGTTGGCGTGCGCGGCGGCGGCCTTGGCGAGCAATAGCGCGCGAATGAATTGCGTTGGCATGCGCAGGTTACTGATAGGGAAGTTGTTTACCGCACGCTGGGTCTGAGCGCCATACAGGGCCTCGGCCGGGACCTGCAATTCGCCCATGCTGTCGCGTTCGATACGGGTATTACTCATCGGAATTTCCTTGCACCAGTTCAGTAGGAGAGATCGAGGGCTGCAGCAGACAGGTCGCCAACTGCCAGCTATAGGCCTGCCAGCGTTGTTGATCGGCCGCAGAGTTGATGAGGGCCTTGAGGTCGCGCAACGGACGCCAGGCCTGATCGACGCATAGACAGCGCCAATGCCAGGGCAGAACCGTATCGCGAGCGGTGTCGATGAGCAGCCGGAAGGAGGTTTCAGCGATCATTCGCTGAGGCGTAGCGGTGAAGCGCGCCAGATAACGGCCTTCGGCGAGGTAGTGATCAATCAGCCGGGGTTCGTCAGGCTCCAGGGCACAACGAATTCTGAAACTCATCCCGCGCCAGTTTTCCAGGTGCGCAGGAAGTGCGTGCAAGACAGGACCCATGACCACGGCTCATTCAGATAATGATATTCATTATTAAATGATATTGAGAATCAAAACAACCGTAGAGGATGAAGGGTTTTCGATAACGAGATGTGAAATGCATTGTGGGAGCGGTGCTTGACCGCGATAAGACTGGATGCGATCTGAAGTGAACCGCGTCCAGCCTTATCGCGAGCAAGCACCGCTCCCACAGAGACAGGGGTGGGAGGCGGACAAATTTTTGTATCAGCTACCGGCCACGGTCATCCGCTCGATCAGCACAGACCCCGTGCGGATGTTGCTACGCAGCTCAAGATCGCTACCGACGGCGACAATTTGCTTGAACATGTCACGCATGTTGCCGGCGATGGTCACTTCCTGTACCGCGAACTGGATTTCACCGTTCTCGACCCAGTAACCCGCTGCACCGCGCGAATAATCACCGGTCACCATGTTCAGGCCGCTGCCCATCAACTCGGTGACCAGCAGCCCGCGGCCCATGCGGCGGATCAGCGCTGCTTGGTCTTCCGTCCCGTGGGTGACGAACAGGTTGTGCACGCCGCCCGCGTTTGCAGTGCTAGGCAGGCCCAGTTTGCGGCCCGAGTAAGTACTGAGGATGTACGAGACCAATTCGCCGTTTTCGACGAATGGCTTGGCGTAAGTTGCCAGACCGTCGCCGTCGAACGCCGAACTGCCCATGGCACGCATCAAATGCGGACGTTCATCGATGGTCAGCCACTCAGGGAAGAGGCGCTGGCCGATGGAGCCTTCAAGGAAAGACGACTTGCGATACAGGTTGCCGCCCGAAATCGCTCCCAGGAAACTGCCGAACAGCCCACCCGCCAGCTCGGCGGAAAACAACACCGGGACTTCACACGTAGGGACCGGTCGCGCCCCAAGGCGGCTGGCTGCACGCTCGGCAGCTTTGCGACCGATGCTCTGCGGATCGGCCAGCAACTCACCCTGGCGACTGACGTCATACCAGTAATCACGCTGCATCTGGCCATCGCCTTCAGCAATCATCACGCAGCTCAGACTATGGCGAGTCGAGGCATAACCACCGATAAAGCCATGGCTGTTGCCATACACGCGGCAGCCCTGATGGGTATTGAGGGTCGTGCCGTCGGCATTTTTGATCCGGCTATCGGCATCAAAAGCTGCGGCTTCGCAGATCAACGCCTTCTCGATGGCTTGTTCCGGCGTGATATCCCAGGCGTGGAAAAGATCAAAATCCTGCTGTTCCCTGGCCATCAGCGCAGCATCAGCCAGGCCAGAGGCTTCATCTTCGGAAGTATGTTTAGCGATGGCCAATGCGGCAGCGACAGTTTCACGAATCGCATCAGCGCCGCTGGCCGACGTGCTGGCCGAGCCTTTACGCTGGCCTACGTACAAGGTAATGCCAAAACCCTGGTCGCGATTGAATTCGACGGTTTCCACTTCACGCTGCCGAACCGAGGTCGACAGGCCCTGCTCCAGCGACACAGCTACTTCGCAGGCACTGGCACCCTGACGCCTGGCTTCGGCAATGATTTGCTCGACTTGTTCCTGCAGTGCGGGCAAGGCCTGTGGGCCGACGCTTTGTGATGCACTCATGACTTTCTCCATCAAATTCTGCTTTCGGCACGAGCCGAATACCGAGTGGGCCGGACAAGAGGCCCCTGACTGGTTATCATGGCGGCGTTTATTTGCGGACTGCCCCCATGGTTGATTCTTACGACGACTCCCTCGACGGGGAGAAAAGCAAAACCCAGGTCAAACGCGAGCTGCATGCTCTGGTTGAACTTGGCGAGCGTCTTGTGTCGCTCAAACCTGATTTGCTGAACAAACTGCCTTTGACCGATCCGCTGCGCAGAGCCTTGGCCGATGCGCCCAAGCACACGGCTCATATCGCACGCAAACGGCATATTCAGTTCATCGGCAAGCTGATGCGCGATCAGGATCTGGACGCCATTCTGGTGCTTCTCGATCAACTCGATGCCTCTACTCGCCAATACAACGAACGTTTTCACGGCCTGGAACGCTGGCGTGATCGCCTGATCGCCGGTGATGACGGTGTCCTCGAAACGTTCGTTGCGGAGTATCCGGAAGCGGACCGTCAGCAACTGCGTTCCTTGATCCGTCAGGCCCAACATGAGCTGGCCCATAACAAGGCGCCTGCTTCGAGCCGGAAAATCTTCAAATACATCCGTGAGCTGGACGAGAAGCAACGCGGTCTGCGTTGATTCCCGCATCACACTACGGGACCGCCTTCTGTGGGACCGGCTTCAGCCGGGAATAAATCCCCAGTTGAAGACGGTCCCGCAGATTCAAATCATCAACCGCCCGTACCGCCTACCGTGATCGCATCGATCTTCAGGGTCGGCTGACCCACACCCACCGGAACCGACTGACCATCCTTGCCGCAGGTACCGACGCCGCTGTCCAGCGACAGATCGTTACCGACCATCGACACCTTGCTCATGGCTTCCGGCCCGTTACCGATCAACGTCGCACCTTTGACCGGCGCAGTAATTTTTCCGTCTTCGATCAAATACGCTTCGCTGGTGGAGAACACGAACTTGCCGCTGGTGATGTCTACCTGACCGCCACCCAGATTGGCGCAGTAGATGCCGCGCTTCACTGAAGCAATGATTTCCTGTGGATCGCTTTGACCACCCAGCATGTAAGTGTTGGTCATGCGCGGCATCGGCAGGTGCGCATAGGACTCACGACGACCGTTACCGGTACGCGCAACGCCCATCAGACGCGCATTGAGCTTGTCCTGCATGTAGCCTTTGAGCACACCGTTCTCGATCAGGGTCGTGCATTCGGTTGGCGTCCCTTCGTCATCAACGCTCAACGAGCCGCGACGACCGGCCAGGGTGCCGTCGTCGACGATGGTGCAGAGCTTTGAAGCAACCATCTCGCCCATGCGGCCACTGTAAGCCGAACTGCCTTTGCGGTTGAAATCACCTTCCAGGCCGTGACCAACCGCCTCGTGCAGCAAGACACCGGACCAACCGGAACCGAGCACCACAGGCAGCGTGCCCGCGGGAGCAGGAATCGCTTCGAGATTGACCAGCGCCTGACGCAACGCTTCACGGGCATAACCCATGGCGCGGTCCTCGCTGAGGAAATAACGGTAGTCGGTACGCCCGCCGCCGCCATGACCACCACGCTCGCGACGGCCGTTCTGCTCGACGATGACACTGACGTTGAAACGCACCAGCGGGCGCACATCGGCCGCCAGGCTGCCATCGGTGGAAGCCACTAGAATCCGCTCCCAAACGCCCGCCATGCTCACCGTAACCTGCTGAATGCGCGAGTCCAGTGCACGGGTGGCAACATCGACACGCTTGAGCAGTTCGACTTTCTCAGCGCGGGTCATCACTTCCAGCGGGTTATCCGGCGCATACAACTGGGCAACGTCCTGTGCAGTGAAAGCCTGCACGGTGCCGTTCTGACCGGCACGGGAAATCGAGCGGGCAGCGCGAGCCGCCGTGGTCAGGGCTTCGTGAGTGATGGCGTTGCTGTAGGCGAAACCGGTTTTCTCACCCGATTGGGCACGCACGCCGACACCTTGGTCGAGGTTGAAACTGCCCTCTTTGACGATGCCGTCTTCCAACGACCAGGACTCAGAAATCTGCCCCTGGAAATACAGGTCAGCGGCATCAATGCCCGGACCGGCCAGCTCGCCCAACACCGATTGCAGGCTGTCGAGGTTCAAGCCGCCGGGCGCCAGAAGGTGTTCGCTGACAGAGGACAAGTCGCTCATATTCACTCCGAGGTCTGCACAGGCCGCACGGCGTCCTGCGTAAAAAATCGCCGGTGACTGGACACCGGCATCCGCGCCCTGATGGACGCCTGTTCTTCATTGTCCCGTTCGGCCAGCAACACCGCCTCGCCCTGCGCCTGTTCGGCCAGGACTCGCCCCCAGGGGTCGACGATCGCTGCATGCCCGTAAGTCTCCCGAGGCCCCGGATGGACCCCGCCCTGCGCGGCCGCCAGCAGATAACACTGGGTTTCAATGGCTCGCGCACGGATCAAAATGTCCCAATGCGCTGCGCCGGTAACGGCGGTGAAAGCCGACGGCGCAGTAATCAATTCAGCCCCTGCCGCTCGCAGGGCGGTATACAGCTCAGGGAAGCGCAAGTCGTAGCATACGGTCAAACCGAGACGCCCTACTGGCGTGTCGGCAACCACCACATTGCTGCCATGAGCATAGTCATCGGATTCCCGATAACGTCCACGACTGTCTGACACGTCCACATCAAACAAGTGCAGCTTGTCGTAGCGCGCCACATGCTCGCCATGTTCATCAATCAACAATGAACACGCGGTAATCTTGCCTTCAGGCTGATCATTTGGCGGTAAAGGTATGGTTCCGGCAACTATCCATAACTTGAGGTCGCGAGCGGCAAGTTTCAACCAGGGCAGGATGGGCCCGTGCCCTAACGCTTCGGCCCGACCAATATCGGCAACGTCGCGACGGCCCATGGCCGCAAAGTTTTCCGGCAACACCACCAGGCGGGCGCCAGAAGCTGCGGCTTGCTCCAGCAAGTGACGCGCCTGAGCCAGATTGCCCGGAACGTCGCTCTGGCTGACCATTTGAATCACGGCGAAAGACATGGCGGATTCTCCTCAAACGACACGCGACCCTCTGAATCCGGAGACTTTTTTCTGTAGGAGCTGACGAGCACCTACAGGGTATCGCGGCGTCTGGGCGTTAGCTCTCGTAATGGCTCCCACTGTACTCCATGACGAACTATTGAGGTTTTTCAAACGGCTTGTCGAACGTGATCTTCGGCTCTTTCCAGGGCCCTTCGACCTTGTACTGAACGCTGGCGAAACGTGCGACCCGATCGCCCAGCAGCTTATCGACCAGGAACAACGCGCCGCCAATAGCGGGCGCACCGACAATCAAAGCAGCAATCGGCAGGTTGTTCGTGACCGGCAGCGTGACCAGCAGCTTGGCATCGACTCGATCCTTGACCATGTCCAGCGTACCGTTCAGCTCCAGATTACTCGAAGGACCCGTCAGGGTAATCGGCGTTCGTGTGACATAAACACCATCGCTCGCGACCAGCAGGCCTTTGACTCTATCGTAGCTCAAGCCCTTGCCCAGCAAGTCCGAGAAATCCAGACGCAAGCGGCGGCCGATGGAGTTGAAGTTGAGCAGACCAAACACCCGCAATGCCTGTGCGCCGCCTTCCACCTCGACAAACTGGCCCTTTTCAAGTTTGGCATCCAGGCTACCGGAGAAGCGCTTGAGCGCCACCCAGGCCGGTGAACCGGGCCAGCGACCGTCGGCGTGCAACTCGAACTTTTCGGCGGTGACCGTCGGGGCAAACCCCCATGCCTTGAGGATGTCCCCCAGGTTCTTGCCTTCAACGTTGCCCCGATACCAACTGCTGGTTGAACCCGGCGTGCCTTCCCAGCCGCCCTCACCCTTCAAGCGTATGCCCTTGAGACCAAGATCCAGGTCAGACAGACGAATACCTGTGGGCGTCGGACGAACTTTCAGGGCCCAGGCCCCCAGTAACTGCTCGCCCTGAAATAGCTGTGTGACCTTCACGTCCAGCGCCGGAATCTGGCTCGGATCGACATCGGCCAAGGGGTCTGGTGCATTTTCCACAACGGCGGCAGCTGGATCAGGCGCAGGCAGCCGGACATAAAGCATGTCGATGCCAATGGGTGCGCTTTTTACATCGGGCAGTGTCGCCGTGCCCTTGGCAAGCTGGCTATCCAGCGAAAGCGCCCAATTGTCGGTGTTGCGTTTAAGTTGAACGCTGGCGTTGTCCAGCGTCGTGCCCATGGCGGTCAGCTTGCCAATCTGCAGGTCGACGTTATTGACCAATTGCTTGGCGCTCCCACCGGGATCATCACCGGCGTAACGTTTAACCATGGCTTGCCAGGGCGCGACATCGAGTTCCGAAAGTGAGCCCCTGACACGCAAGCCTTTTGCATCCGGCACAATTGCACCGCCGTCGCCGAGAAACACCTCGCCACGCCCCTCGCCCATTTTGCCCGGTGCAGCGGCGTAGGCCAGATTGGCCAGCTTGCCGTAGGCAAAACCGAAGCGGCGTTCTGCGCCCTGGAGTGTCATGCGGAATTCGCTGTCCAGACTGCTTTCAGCCGTTTTGCCGAACGGTGCAGGCAAATCCACTGCCACACCTTTCAGGCTGGAGTTGATCCGCAACGCACTATCTGTGCCCAGCGTCAGTTGAAGTTGATACGGAATATCGCCAGAAACAGGTAGCGCTTGGGTAACGCCCAGCCATTCAGTCAGCCGTTTTACGGTGACCTGGCCGTTGGCAACCACACGGGTAAGATTCGCACTGGGCGTGCCTTCGGCAGCGATTTCGGCGGTGACAGGACGATCGAACGCCTGCGCCTGAACACCCTTGCCACTCAACCCTTTAGCGTTATCAAAACGAAACTCGCCTTTCAATTGAGTCAGGTCCAGCGCCGGGTCAGCCAGTTTCAAACGTGCGCCCTGGGTGCTGAAGTCCACGGCGATTTTCGGCTCCTGCCCTTTGACCAGCGGGATATCCAGCTTCAGCTTGCCGTCCAGCGGCCCCGTGCCCTGCCATCCCGCGAAGGTACTGGCAGTACCAATAGGCGCCTCTTGCAGAATCTTCACACCATCGGCCAGTTGACCGGAAAAGTTACCGTCTACCAGCAAATGGCTGGGTTGTCCGGCTGGCGCGTGGGGAATGTTGACCACGACCTTGCTGACATCGGTATTGAGCAATTTGCCCTTGCTGGCTTTGACACGTACGCCGCTGTTCTCGACATAGACCTTGCCGTCCACACCGGTCAGCTGCGGCCAGCCAGGCTCGAAGTCCAGTGTCGCGTCGCGCACTTTGAAGAACAGGCTGATGACCCGAGCCGTATCTGCCGCGCTCTTGCTCAGCGAACCTTGATACTGGAAGAAACCCTGATCGACCTTGCCGCCAATGATTGCCGTACGCAGCCATTTGTCCAGATCCGGACTGAGGACAGCCGGCAGATACTTGCTGGTGTAACTGCCGTCGCCGTCGACCATGCCCACCCGCAGGTCCATATAATCCTCATCAGCCCGCTCATGGTCCAGATGCAGTCGAATCAGGAAGTCTGCAGCGATCTTGCCCTCATCACCCAGCACTTTGATGTAGGGCGCGATAAGCGTGAAGGTCTCGTCGTCCAGACGCCACGTCAAGCGAGCGTTGGCTTTTGGATAGGTCCACTCGTTTTTGAAGATCGGATACAGGTGCAGCATGAAGTTGTCGCTGTCGAGGCGCAGTTCACCCCGCCCAAGATCGCCGCTGATCGCGCCGCTGACATTACCTGCCGCCGGAGCACCGTGATAAGCATGAAATCCGATGTTTTCCAGATTGGCGTCAAAGCTCAGGCGCTTGTCACCCACCGCTTGCGGGCGGTAATCCACCAACGCGTTACGCAGCGCACCCGTCACCTTGAGGTTATCAACGACCTGCATGACGGTGTCGGGCAAAGGAGCCAGGGATTTCAACAGCGGCGTTACCGGAGTCAGATCGAGTCGGTCAGCCTGAACATGCCAGGTTTCTTCCTGATCAGGGGTGGCCATTTTTTGCTCAAGCTGAATACGGCTTTCCCAGCGCTTGCCGTTCAGGTCCATAGCGAGGGAGCCGAGGTTCACTTCAACACCGCTATCGCTTCGTTTGAGCCAGGCGTTGAGCGCCAGATTGTCGATCTTCGAGGATTTACGCTCGGCGTAAGCCGCTTTCAGCGTCGGGGCATTGAGGCGGGCAACAGCACTTTGCACAGTGCCTTTGCCCCAGCTCAGCCAAAGCTCGCCACCGGCCTTGAGGGTCGACACTTTCCATTGGCGGGTCAGGGTTTTGGGTAGCCACTTTGCCCAGTCGCTTTGCGGCAGGCTCAGATAGGCATCGGCTTCACCCTCTTTCCACGTTCTGGCCTGAATCCGCGAGCGGACGTTAAGGGCCAACGGCTGACCATCCGGAAGCGTCAAACGCGCGTCAAGGCGCTGATGAGTGCTCCCCGTCGCCAGACTGATATTCACGTAAGTCAGGGTCAGCGGTGCTTGCTCGAAAGGTTGCAGAGTGACCTGACTGTCGAGCAGCGACAGGCGCGAAACCACCTGCATCTGATTGAGAATCTGCTCGGGATCAAGGGGTTTGTCATCCCGGACCGGCAGCCCTTGCAGCGCCCATTGGCCGCCCTGATCCTCCTTGAGGATCACCTGCAGACCGTTGACTTCCACATGGGAAAGTCGCACATCCCACGCCAGCAAGCTGGCCCACAGATCGGGCTCGGCGCGCACTTCATCAAGACGCACAGCGTTCGCGCCCTCGCCGACCATCACATCGTTGGCAACGAAAACCGGTGAAAAGCCACGCCAACTGCCTTCAAGGCTGCCGATGGCCAAGGGCATGCCGACTGCAGTCTGCGCCTTGCTCTGAACCTCGACACGGTAACCCGCGACCAGCGGCGTCAGTTCCCGGCCAACGCTGACATACAGCGCCGCCATGACCAGAACCAGGGCGCAGAGACTCAGGCCCCAGCGAGTCAGGAGCGATGCCAAACGTGTCAGACGCCCCATTTCAGTGAGCCTCCGGACCGGGATGCACACCAACCGGCTTGCGTGAAATGGCCCCACTCAATGGTGCAGATACTGCCAAGGGTTAGCTCATTTACCACGCATAGTTCTCTGCTTGTGACGGCATGCATGCCGCTGGCCCTGAGGCACCGTTAACAATTCACTTTATCAGGCGCACTCTCAGAGCAGCACGACGTCGTATTGTTCCTGTGAATACATGGTTTCTACCTGAAAACGAATAGTGCGGCCGATGAACGCTTCCAGTTCCGCCACATTACCCGACTCTTCGTCCAGAAGGCGGTCTACCACCCGCTGGTTAGCCAGTACCCGGTAACCCACCGCCTGATAGGCACGGGCCTCACGCAGGATTTCGCGGAATATCTCGTAGCAGACGGTTTCCGGCGTCTTCAGCTTGCCGCGCCCCTGGCACGCATGACAAGGCTCGCACAGCACCTGCTCAAGGCTTTCACGGGTACGCTTGCGGGTCATCTGCACAAGCCCCAGCTCGGTGATGCCGATGATGTTGGTCTTGGCGTGATCCCGCTCCAGCTGCTTCTCAAGGGTACGCAGTACCTGACGCTGGTGCTCACCGTCTTCCATGTCGATGAAGTCAATGATGATGATGCCGCCCAGATTGCGCAGGCGCAGTTGACGGGCAATGGCGGTTGCCGCTTCCAGGTTGGTCTTGAAGATGGTTTCTTCGAGATTGCGATGCCCCACGAACGCGCCGGTGTTGACGTCGATGGTGCTCATCGCTTCGGCCGGATCAATCACCAGATAGCCACCCGACTTGAGCGGCACTTTGCGCTCAAGCGCCTTCTGAATCTCATCCTCTACGCCGTAAAGGTCGAAAATCGGCCGCTCGCCGGGGTAATGCTCCAGGCGGTCCGCGATCTCAGGCATCAGTTCAGCCACGAATTGCGTGGTTTTCTGGAACGTTTCCCGGGAATCGATGCGGATCTTCTCGATACGCGGGCTGACCAGATCACGCAGCGTGCGCAGCGCCAGACCAAGGTCTTCATAGATCACATTGGGCGGGCTGACGGTCTTGATCTGCTCACCTATCTGATCCCAGAGGCGACGCAGATAGCGGATGTCCATGAGGATTTCGTCAGCCCCGGCACCTTCGGCCGCAGTGCGCAGGATGAAGCCGCCAACCTCTTTGATGCCTTCAAGGGCGACGCAATCGCTGACCACTTTTTTCAGTCGCTCACGCTCGCCTTCATCCTCGATTTTCAAGGAAATCCCGACGTGCGCAGTCTTGGGCATGTACACCAGATAGCGCGAAGGAATCGACAGCTGCGTCGTCAGCCGCGCGCCTTTGCTGCCAATCGGATCTTTAGTGACCTGAACAACCAGGCTCTGACCTTCATGCACCAGAGCACTGATTGTTTCAACGGCAGAGCCTTCACGCATGGATATTTCCGAAGCGTGAATGAACGCCGCACGGTCCAGCCCGATATCAATGAACGCAGCCTGCATACCGGGTAAAACCCGGACAACCTTGCCTTTATAAATATTGCCGACGATGCCGCGACGCTGGGTCCGCTCGACGTGAACCTCTTGCAAAACACCGTTTTCCACCACTGCCACGCGTGATTCCATTGGCGTGATGTTGATCAGAATCTCTTCACTCATGACTTGTCACCTTCCTGGCCTTGCCAACAGGGTATGCCGAAACGGCCCAGCATTTCTGCGGTTTCGCATAGAGGCAAACCAACCACCGCGGAGTAGCTGCCCTGCAAGCCTTCGACGAAAATCGCCGCCAGGCCCTGAATAGCGTAGCTGCCTGCCTTGTCCTGAGGCTCGCCACTGGCCCAGTAAGTCTGGATTTCTGCAGTAGAGATCGAACGAAAACGGACCCGGCTGGAGACCACGCGAGTTTCGCAACCCCGTTGATTGACCAGCGCAATGGCCGTCAACACCTCGTGTTCACGCCCCGACAACGCCGTCAACATGCTCAGGGCATCCGCCTCATCCTGCGGTTTGCCGAGGATCCGACCGTCGAGCACCACCGCAGTGTCAGCTCCCAACACGCAGCCCTGACCATCGTCAAGCAAAGCCAGCCCGGCCTGTGCTTTGCCACGGGCAAGCCGTTCGACATAGCCCGTCGGGGTTTCTTCGTCTCGGGGAGTCTCATCGATCTGTGCACTGAGCACAGTGAAGCGAACACCAATCTGGGTCAGTAATTCCCGACGGCGCGGCGAGCCAGAGGCCAGAAAAAGCGGGGGCATTGGGACATCTCCGTGTCAAAGATCGTGATGCAGCCCCGAGCCAGAGATGCTCACCCGGGGCTACATGCTGCGTCAGTTGATTTTCAAACGCTTGCTCAAGCCTCGCAGGCCATAGCTGACCCAAGGCCATAACAAGGCACTGACCAGCGCAGGCAACACCAACGCCAGCGTTGGTTGTCGATTGCCGGTCAGGGCGCTGAGCCAGAGCTGCGCCAACTGGGCCAGCCCAAAGATAACCAACAGAATCAGGCACTGCTGCCACATGGGGAACATACGCAACCGCTGCTGCAGGGACATCACCAGAAAGGTGATCAGACACAGCGTCAGCGCGTTCTGCCCCAGCAATGTGCCGTACAGCACGTCCTCCATGAGACCCAAGAGCCATGCGGTGGTCATGCCGACCTTATGGGGCAGATACAGCGCCCAGAAAGTCACAAGCAGCGCCAGCCAGAGCGGACGAAAGATTTCCATGAACTGCGGCAGCGGCGAAACGCTCAACAGCAAACCGACGACGAAAGTGAACCAGACGACCCACCCGTTACGTTCCGGGGCATGACTAGCCATCGATTCTCTCCCGAGTGGCGGCAGGCGCGGCGGCCGGTGGCTTGGTCGCGGCAGGCTTTACAGGCGGCTTGCTGGCGGGCTTGGGTGCTGGCGTGGCCGGGGTTGCGGCCGGTGTTGCAGCTGGGGCGGCGGCAGGAGCTGCAGCACCATGGGCAGCGGGTACGGAATGAGCGGTCCCGGCGGGCGCGGCGGCATTATTGGCATTATTGACAGGAGCAGTAGCCGGTACGACAGCTGGATCGGCACCTTTCTCGATGGACTCCTGGGCGCGTGCGGCATCGGCAGCGCGCTCTTCCGGCGAACGACCGTCGGAGAACACCAGCAACAGGTAACGGCTTCGATTCAACGCAGCAGTCGGCACCGCCCGCACGATAGCGAACGGTTGCCCGGAGTCATGGATGACTTCTTTGACGGTTGCGACCGGATAACCGGCAGGAAAACGCTGACCCAGACCGGAACTGACCAGCAGGTCGCCTTCCTTGATATCAGCGGTGTCCGCTACGTGACGCAACTCCAGACGCTCCGGGTTACCCGTGCCACTGGCGATTGCCCGCAACCCGTTGCGGTTGACCTGTACCGGAATGCTGTGAGTCGTGTCGGTCAGTAGCAGCACACGCGACGTGTAGGGCATCAATTCGACCACTTGCCCCATCAGGCCTCGTGCGTCGAGCACTGGCTGACCGAGGACAACGCCGTCACGTTCGCCTTTGTTGATGATGATCCGGTGGGTAAAAGGATTAGGGTCCATGCCGATCAGTTCGGCCACTTCAACCTTCTCGTTGACCAGCGCCGAAGAGTTGAGCAACTCGCGCAGGCGAACATTTTGCTCGGTCAGGGCCGCGAGCTTTTGCAGGCGCCCTTGCAGGAGCAAGGCTTCAGTCTTGAGTTTTTCGTTTTCGGCGATCAGTTCGGTACGGCTGCCGAACTGGCTGGCCACACCCTGCATCAGGCGTTGCGGCAGATCGACGATCCAGTACGACTGCATCAGCACCAGCGACATCTGGCTGCGCACGGGCTTGAGCACGGTGAACCGCGCATCCACGACCATCAGCGCTACCGACAACACGACCAGCACCAACAGGCGCACACCCAACGAAGGGCCTTTTGCGAAAAGCGGTTTAATAGGCCGCTCCTCCGAAGCAAGATTCCAATCGGTTGTTGTTATTCATGGATACGCAACCGGCTTGAACAGGTGGAAAAAGTAACGCCATATTTTGGCGTCAGCCTAACGCATACAGGTAGCCAAATCGCTACCTGTACACATAAGGATGCATGATAGGTCCTGCTGGCGAGTTACTCGCTTGAGAGCAGATCCATCGTGTGCTTATCCATCATTTCCAGCGCACGGCCACCGCCACGCGCTACGCAGGTCAGCGGATCTTCGGCAACGATCACCGGCAGACCCGTTTCCTGAGCCAGCAATTTGTCCAGATCACGCAGCAAGGCGCCACCACCGGTCAACACCAGACCGCGCTCGGCGATATCCGATGCCAGCTCCGGAGGGGATTGCTCCAGGGCGCTTTTCACGGCCTGGACGATCGTTGCCAGAGATTCCTGCAGCGCTTCCAGCACTTCGTTGGAATTCAGGGTGAAAGCACGTGGAACGCCTTCAGCCAGGTTACGGCCGCGCACGTCAACTTCACGCACTTCACCGCCCGGGTAGGCAGTACCGATTTCCTGCTTGATGCGCTCGGCAGTGGATTCGCCGATCAGACTGCCGTAGTTACGACGCACGTAGGTGATGATCGCTTCGTCGAAACGGTCGCCGCCAACTCGCACGGATTCGGCATAAACCACACCGTTGAGCGAGATCAGAGCGATTTCAGTGGTACCGCCACCGATGTCGACAACCATCGAACCGCGAGCTTCTTCAACCGGCAGACCAGCACCGATGGCAGCGGCCATTGGTTCTTCGATCAGGAACACTTCACGGGCACCAGCACCCAGCGCCGACTCGCGGATGGCGCGTCGCTCAACCTGAGTGGATTTGCACGGTACGCAGATCAACACCCGAGGGCTTGGCTGCAGGAAGCTGTTTTCATGAACCTTGTTGATGAAGTACTGCAGCATTTTTTCGCAAACGCTGAAGTCGGCGATAACGCCGTCTTTCATTGGGCGAATAGCGGCGATGTTGCCCGGGGTACGGCCGAGCATGCGCTTGGCTTCCATCCCGACAGCAACGACGCTTTTCTGGTTTCCGTGGGTCCGAATGGCCACAACTGATGGTTCATTCAGAACGATGCCGCGCTCACGCACGTAAATAAGGGTGTTGGCAGTGCCCAGGTCGATAGACAGATCGCTGGAAAACATGCCACGCAGTTTCTTGAACATGGGAAAGGGACCCTAGGGAACGCGTGGGTAAAAAAGTGCGGCAAACTCTAACAACGACAGGGATTTTGGGCAAGGAGCCAATATGCTAAATTAGCTGTTTTTCCAAGCACGACCCTCGACGTTCGCGGCCTTCTGACCGTAGAAATGCGATAGTGTTCCTCAATCTACCACACGGATCCAATCCGTAGTCATTCCACTGGAGAAACCCATGGCGCTTGATCGCTCCGACGTGGAAAAGATCGCTCATCTGGCGCGAATTCGCCTGAATGACGCCGATATCCCGCGTACTACCGAAGCACTAAACAGCATTCTTGGGCTGGTTGATCAGATGCAAGCGGTCGATACCACCGGTATTGAACCCCTCGCCCACCCCCTCGAAGCGTCCCAACGCCTGCGCGAAGATGTGGTCACCGAGCGAAACCGCCGGGAAACCTATCAAGCCATCGCACCAGCGGTCCAAGACGGCCTCTATCTGGTTCCAAAAGTCATCGACTAAGGGAATGTGCCTTCAATGCATCAAATGACTCTGGCCGAGATCGCCCGCGGACTCGCCGATAAAAAGTTTTCTTCCGAAGAATTGACCCGTGTCCTGCTGGCGCGTATCACGCAGCTGGATCCGCAGCTCAATAGCTTCATTACCCTCACCGAAGACCTGGCCATCACCCAGGCGCAGGCCGCTGATGCCCGTCGCGCCGCCGGTGAAAACAATCCATTGCTGGGCGCACCACTGGCTCACAAGGACCTGTTCTGCACGCAAGGTATCCGTACCAGTTGCGCGTCTAAAATGCTCGATAACTTCAAGGCGCCGTACGACGCCACCGTCGTGGCCAAACTGGCCGCTGCGGGCACTGTGACCCTTGGCAAGACCAACATGGACGAATTCGCCATGGGTTCGGCCAACGAGTCCAGCCACTACGGCGCGGTGAAAAACCCGTGGAATCTTGACCATGTACCGGGCGGCTCCTCAGGCGGTTCGGCGGCTGCAGTGGCTGCGCGTCTGCTGCCTGCCGCCACCGGCACCGATACCGGCGGCTCGATTCGCCAACCGGCCGCACTGACTAACCTGACCGGCTTGAAACCGACCTACGGTCGCATTTCACGCTGGGGCATGATCGCCTATGCGTCGAGCCTCGATCAGGCGGGTCCGTTGGCGCGCAGCGCTGAAGACTGCGCGCTGCTGCTGCAAGGCATGGCTGGTTTCGACCCGCTGGACTCCACCAGCATCGACGAGCCTGTACCGGATTACAGCGCCAGCCTCAACGGCTCGCTGCAGGGCCTGCGCATCGGTCTTCCAAAGGAATATTTCAGTGCCGGTCTCGATCCGCGCATTGCAAATATGGTCATGGCCAGCGTCGAAGAGCTGAAGAAACTCGGTGCCGTGGTCAAGGAAATCAGCCTGCCAAACCTGCAACACGGCATCCCGGCCTATTACGTGATTGCTCCGGCAGAAGCGTCGTCCAACCTGTCGCGCTTTGACGGCGTGCGTTTCGGCCATCGCTGCGAAGAACCAAAAGACCTTACCGACCTGTACGAGCGCTCCCGCGCCGAGGGCTTTGGCCCGGAAGTACAGCGCCGGATTCTGGTCGGTGCCTACGCGCTGTCCGCAGGTTACTACGACGCCTACTACCTGCAGGCGCAAAAAATCCGTCGCCTGATCAAGAACGATTTCATGAGCGCTTTTGCCGAAGTCGATGTGATCCTCGGCCCGACCACGCCTAACCCGGCCTGGAAAATCGGCGCCAAGACCAACGACCCGGTCGCCGAGTATCTGGAAGACTTCTACACCATCACCGCCAACCTTGCGGGTCTGCCGGGCTTGTCCATGCCAGCAGGCTTTGCCGACGGTCTGCCGGTAGGCGTGCAATTGCTCGCCCCGTATTTCCAGGAAGGCCGCTTGCTGAACGTTGCTCATCAATATCAGCAAGTCACCGATTGGCATCTGCGCACGCCTGACGGCTTCTAAGGAGAAAACACATGCAATGGGAAGTCGTTATCGGGCTGGAGATTCACACCCAGCTTTCGACCCAATCGAAGATTTTCTCCGGCAGCGCCATCGCGTTCGGCTCCGAGCCCAACACGCAGGCCAGCCTGGTTGACCTGGGCATGCCCGGCGTATTGCCGGTGCTCAATAAAGAAGCCGTGCGCATGGCCGTCAAGTTCGGTCTGGCGGTAGATGCCGAGATCGGCCAGCACAACGTGTTTGCCCGCAAGAATTACTTCTATCCTGACCTGCCCAAGGGCTATCAGATCAGCCAGATGGAATTGCCGATTGTCGGCAAAGGCCACCTGGATATCACCCTTGAAGACGGCACGGTCAAACGCGTCGGCATCACCCGCGCGCACCTTGAAGAAGACGCAGGCAAAAGCCTGCACGAAGACTTCAGCGGCATGACCGGCATCGACCTGAACCGCGCAGGCACTCCGCTGCTGGAGATCGTTTCCGAGCCGGATATGCGTTCGGCCAAGGAAGCAGTGGCTTACGTCAAAGCCATGCACGCGCTGGTTCGTTATCTGGGCATCTGCGATGGCAACATGGCGGAAGGCTCGCTGCGCTGCGACTGTAACGTGTCGATCCGGCCAAAAGGCCAGGTTGAATTCGGGACTCGCTGCGAGATCAAGAACGTCAACTCGTTCCGCTTCATCGAGAAGGCGATCAACAGCGAAATCCAGCGTCAGATCGACCTGATCGAAGATGGCGGCAAAGTCGTGCAGCAGACCCGTCTTTACGATCCGAACAAAGACGAAACCCGCGCCATGCGCAGCAAAGAGGAAGCCAACGATTACCGTTACTTCCCCGATCCGGACCTGCTGCCAGTGGTGATCGAAGATTCGTTCATCGAAGAAACCCGCGCCACGCTGCCGGAGTTGCCTCCGCAGAAACGCGAGCGCTTCCAGAGCCAGTTCAGCCTGTCGGCCTATGACGCCAGCGTGCTGGCTTCCAGCCGCGAGCAGGCGGACTACTTCGAGCAAGTAGTCAGCATCAGCGGCGACGCCAAACTGGCTGCCAACTGGGTCATGGTCGAACTGGGCAGCCTGCTGAACAAGCAAGGCCTGGAAATCGAAGAATCACCGGTCAGCGCCGAGCAACTGGGCGGCATGCTCAAGCGCATCACCGACAACACCATTTCCGGCAAAATCGCGAAAATGGTTTTCGAGGCCATGGCCAATGGTGAAGGCAGCGCCGATGAGATCATCGAAAAACGCGGCTTGAAGCAGGTGACTGACAGCGGTGCCATCGAGTCGATGCTTGACGAGATGCTCGCGGCCAACGCCGAGCAGGTCGAACAGTACCGCGCTGCGGATGAAGCCAAACGCGGCAAGATGTTCGGCTTCTTCGTCGGTCAGGCGATGAAAGTCTCCAAAGGCAAAGCCAACCCGCAGCAGGTCAATGAACTGCTGAAGAAGAAGCTGGAAGGTTGATTTAAAAAACTCTAACGGCCACAACGACCTGTAGGAGTGAGCTCGCTCGCGATTCGGTATGCCATCCAGCGTATCTATCGAATGGCCTGACGCTATCGCGAGCAAGCTCACTCCTACAGATTGCGTCCAGGCATTCAAGGATCGCAACCCATGCTGCGGCTTCTCGGCACCACAGCCCTGTTCACCTTCCTGGTTGGCTGCGCCAGCCAGAATCAGATCATCGATCCTCGCGGTTACAACGAAACCGGCAATGCCTCCTATTACGGCGCCCGGCATCACGGCAACCGTACCGCCAGTGGCGAACCCTTTGATCAGAATGGACTCACTGCGGCCCATCGCCAATTGCCCTTTGGCACGCGGGTCAGAGTCACCAACCTGGATAACGATAAGACCGTTATCGTCCGGATCAACGATCGCGGTCCTCACACTCGTGGTCGACTGATTGATTTGTCACGTGCTGCCGCCGAGCAAATCGGTATGCTGCGCAGTGGCACCGCGCCTGTGCGTGTACAAAGTCTGAGCGACTAAGGACGCCCCGAATTCTCGAACTCTCATCCCTGCCGTTTCCCGACGTCCTTCAATGGATATGCGGCCTGCTGTTGCTGCTTATCGGAGCCGAACTCTCAGTGCGCGCTGCCGTGAGTCTGGCAACCACCCTTGGCGTGCGCCCCTTGTTCATTGGTCTGACATTTGTCGCACTGGGCAGCAGCGCGCCGCAAATGGCAGTCGGCTTGCAAGCAGCCTTCACTTCCAGCGCCGATATCGCTGTGGGCAGCGTGGTAGGCAGCACTATCTTCAATGTGCTGGTCACCCTTGGCCTGTGCGCCTTGATCATCCCATTGCGGGTTACACGGCAATTGGTGCGCCTGGAAATCCCGCTGATGGTGGTCGCCAGCGCTTTAGTGCTGGCCCTTTCCTGGAACGGTGTGCTGGGCGCTCTCGATGGCGCGATTCTGCTTGTGGGCCTGCTGGTCTACCTGCTGATCGTCCTGCGCCAATCCGGGCAGCGCTTTGCCTACCGCCAGTCAAGCGGGTCCGAGCACTCCCGCAAAACAGGCCAGGTACTGCTACGTCTCGGGGCATTGTTTACCGGGATAGCCTGCGTGGTGCTGGGCAGTCACCTGCTGGTGGCAGCGTCGGTGGTGATCGCGATGGATCTTGGTTTGTCTGAACGGGTGATTGGCCTCACCGTGATCGCAGTCAGTACATCCCTGCCCGCCCTGACCACTTCATTGATCGCCGCCCTGCGTGGCGAGCGTGATATCGCCGTGGGCAACGTGATTGGCAGCAACCTGTTCAATCTGCTGGGCGTGCTGGGCATCACCGCATTAATCGCACCAGTGCCACTGTCCGTCTCGCCCAACGCGCTGGATTTCGACCTGCCCGTGATGCTTGGCGTAGCAGCCCTGTGCATGCCGTTATTCTACTCCGGCTACCGAATCACCCGGATTGAAGGGTTGATGCTGCTGACGCTGTATCTGGCGTACGGGCTGCACATTGTGTCGTTTACCACCGGCATGCCGCTGGCCGACAAACTGGAGCGGCTAATGGTGCAATTTGTCCTGCCGGTGTTCGCGGTGATGATTGTCTTCAGCACCATCAGAGCATGGCGACGCCAGAACTAGATCCAGCCGCCCCATTGCAGGATAAAAATCCCGATATTGGTGGTCACCGCGGCCGCCAGTGTGGTGATCACGATAATCGCAGCCGCTAGCACATGATTGCCATTAGCCGCCCGGGCCATGACGTAGCTGGACGCAGCGGTCGGGCTGGCGAAGTACAGGAACAGAATCCCCAGCTCCGGCCCGCGAAAACCACACAGCCAGGCTGCCAGCGTAGACAACACCGGCAAAGTGACCATCTTCATCACGCTGGCGCTGACGGCCAGCTTGCCACTCTGATGCAGCGAACTCAGCGACAGCGTGCCGCCGATACAGATCAGCGCCAGAGGCAGGGTCATCTGCGCAAGGTAATTGCCCGATGTCTCGATCCAGTGCGGCAGCCCGATCTTGAAGTAGGCGAACGGCGAGGCAAGGATGATGCTGATGATCAGCGGGTTGCCCAGCACGCTTTTGAACAGGCTCCACGGGTCGGATTTGATTACCGGGCTGTACACCGCGAGCACAATGGTCGAGAGCGCGTTGTAGAAAAGGATGACCAGCGCCGCAAGGATCGCTCCCAGGGAAATACCGTAGTCGCCGTACATGCTGGCGGCCAGTGCCAGTCCGATTACGCCGTTGTTGCCACGAAAGGCGCCCTGAACAAAAACCCCACGGTCGACCAGCGGCACGCGCCAGATCGCCCAGCCCCACGCAAAGGCGAAACCGGCCAGGGTGATGATGGTGAAGAAAATCAGCAGCGATGGCTGCAATGCTTGACGCAAATCAGCGTGGATGATGCCGAGAAACAACAGCGCGGGCATCGTCACGTTAAACACCAGACTCGACGCAGTCATGATGAAACTGTCGTCGATCCAGTTGATGCGCTTGAGCAGCACACCCAGGAACAGCATGGCGAAAACCGGTGCGGTGATAGCCAGGGTCTGATAGAAAATGTCCAGCATCGTCGAACCCTGCCCCGTCGTTAGGTGGCTAATGATAAGCCAGCATAGACGATAGCGTTACAAGGAATTTCTGGCGTGCTTCGGTACAACCAATGCCGAGTGGCTTCTGTGGAAAATGCCAAGCCGTTACGCAAGCTGACATTACGACGTGGGACCGGCTTTAGCCGGGAAGAGGCTCGCATATCCACTACATCTTGATCGCCAGAAATGCAGCCTTCCCGGCTAAAGCCGGTCCCACGTCAGCTTGCAGATCTACATAGAATCCCCACAAGAGCATTCATCCAGATCCAGAATACTGTTGTCTTCATGCGTCCCTGGCGGGCACCAGTTTTTTCTCGAACACAGACACCCCGTCCAGATCCCGCAAGGTCACGGTCATCTCCGAGCTCTGCCCGTCAATGTTCACTTCACCAAAAAACTGAAAACCGGCAAACGGCGAGGTGTTCTGCGCAGGCGGGGCCTTTTGGAAAACCAGTTCAGGGCCGAAGGTTTTGTCCAGAGCGTTAGGACCAAAGCTCCCGGCGTTCAAAGGCCCGGCCACAAACTCCCAGAACGGATCGAAGTCCTGAAACACCGCCCGGTCAGGTTGGTAGTGATGCGCCGCGCAATAATGCACATCGGCGGTCAGCCATACACAGTCGCGGATTTTCTGCACGCGCATATACGTCAACAGTTCGGCGACTTCCAGCTCGCGACCAGCCGCCGGGCCGTCCTGACCGTTGGCGATGGCTTCCCAGCGCGCCACACCAGGGCTGACTTCGCCATCCGGTACGCCCAGACCAATCGGCATGTCGGCAGCGATCACCTTCCACTGTGCGGTGGAGTTCTTGAGCCCGGTCTTAAGCCAGTCCAGTTGGGTCCGCCCCAGGAAAGCCGTGGTCGGCCCCGGTTTATCGGCCAGGTTGGAATCGTTGCCGTCGCGATAACTGCGCATGTCCAGCACGAACACGTCCAGCATCGGCCCGTAACTCATCTTGCGATAGATACGCCCGCCGTTATCCGCTTCCTGCAAACGCATAGGCGCGTATTCCAGAAACGCCTGTCGGCCACGGGAGGCCAGCAACTGGATGTCCTTGACCTTGTAGCGGTCGTCCAGTTGTTTGCTTGAGGACCAGTTATTGGTCACTTCGTGGTCGTCCCACTGCCAGATTTGCGGCACTTCCGCGTTGAAGCGGCGCAAGTTGTCATCCATCAGATTGTAGCGATAAGCACCGCGATACTCGTCAAGGGTTTCCGCGACCTTGCTCTTGGCTTCGGTGGTGATATTGCGCCAGATGCGTCCGCCTTCCGTGACGACCTGCGCCGGCACCGGGCCGTCGGCATAGATGGTGTCGCCGCTGTGGATAAAGAAATCCGGCAGGCGCAGACGCATGGCTTCATAGATACGCATGCCGCCTATGTCCGGGTTGATGCCGAAGCCCTGGCCGACCGTGTCGCCACTCCATACAAACCGCAGATCCCGGCGCTGTTGCGGCACGCTGCGCAGATGGCCAAACCAGGGTTCACTGGCTACGCCCGACTGAGCATCTTCGAATTGCACGCGGTAGAAAATCGCCTGATCGGCGGGCAATCCACTCAGCTCGACTCGCGCAGTAAAGTCGGTGCGCTGATCAGCAAGGGCTGAAACCACACGACGCGGGTTGGTGAACATACTGCGAGTGTCCCACTCCACCACCATGCGCGACGGTCGATCACTGCGACTCCAGACCATCGCCCGATCGTCCAGCACGTCACCGGACTGCACACCATCAGTGATTTTCGGCCGGTCCTGAATCGAAGCGATAACGGCTGGCGCCAGACCGGGCAAAAGCAAGCCTGCGCCAGCAGCCTGAATGATGCGGCGACGTGTCGGATCGAACTGAGTCATGGAGGGTCCCCTTGTTGAAGGTAAAGGGGAAAGCTAGCAGTGCAAGATTGGGGAAATATGACAGTGGGGCAGACATTGAACTGGTAGGAGCCAACTTGTTGGCGAGAGGCGGTGTGTCTATCAAATCGCCTCGCGAACAAGTTCGCTCCTACCCAGGCATTGCGCAGTCTCAGGCCTACTGCGCTCAAAGGTAGGAGCCAACTTGTTGGCGAGAAAGGCTGACGCGGTTCCTCAGGCATGCCGCCTCGCGAACAACTTCGCTCCTACCGGGGATATCGCATTACCAGGCCAAGGTGCTAATCACGCCTGCGCTGGCGCAACCTCCATCTCAGCCACTTCCGGCCGCTTGAGCAACGCGTACGTCACGCCTGTCACCACGCTGCCCGCGACAATCGCCAGCAGATACAGCAGCGCATGGTTGATGGCATTCGGGATCAGCATCACGAACAAGCCACCGTGCGGAGCCATCAGTTTGCAGCCGAAGTACATCGACAATGCACCGGTCAACGCGCCACCGGCAATACTGGCTGGAATCACCCGCAACGGGTCTTTCGCAGCAAACGGAATCGCGCCTTCGGAGATGAAACACAGCCCCAGCACAAACGCAGCCTTGCCCGCTTCCCGCTCGCTCTGAGCGAATTTACGGCGGGCGATGAAACTGGCGATGCCCATACCAATCGGCGGAACCATGCCCGCAGCCATCGCAGCTGCCATGGGCGCGTAGCTCTGGGACGCCAGCAACCCCACCGAGAACGCATAAGACGCTTTGTTGATCGGGCCACCCAGATCGACACACATCATTGCGCCGAGCAGCACGCCCAGCAGAATCGCGTTGGTGGTGCCCATGCTGTTGAGAAACACCGTCAGGCTTTCCAGCAGCCCTGCGACGGGCCCGCCTACCGCGTAAATCATCAGCAGGCCAGTGACCAGACTGGCGAGTAACGGGATAATCAGAATCGGCTTGAGCGCCTCGACACTGGCAGGCAAACGAACGTAGCGATTGATTGCCCAGGCGCTGTAGCCCGCGATGAAACCCGCTGCGATCCCGCCGATGAAACCTGCGCCGAGGGTGCTTGCCAGCAGACCACCGATCATGCCGGGAGCCAGGCCCGGACGATCGGCGATGGAGTAGGCGATATACCCGGCCAGCAACGGGACCATCAACGTAAAGGCAGCATCACCCACTTGCTTCAGGATTGCAGCCAGGGTGCCTGGCTCCTTGAACGCCTCAATGCCGAACACAAACGACAGTGCGATCAGCAAACCGCCCGCCACCACCATCGGCAGCATGTACGACACGCCAGTCAGCAAGTGTTTGTAGACGCCGGTTTTCTCCTGTTTGGCCGGTGCAGTCGATGCACTGCCAGAAGATTCCACCTGAGCTTCAGCCAGCGCTTTTTTCAGCGTGGCGTCGGATTGCTTGAGTGCAATACCGGTGCCGCAGCGATAAATACGTTTGCCCGCGAAGCGCTCGGTAGCCACTTCAATATCGGCCGCCAGCAATACCACATCAGCGTCGGCAATCGCCTGAGCGCTGAGGGGATTACGAGCGCCCACCGAGCCTTGAGTCTCAACCTGAAGCTCATAGCCCAGACGCTTGGCTGCCTGCTGAATGGCCTCAGCAGCCATGAAGGTATGCGCAACGCCCGTCGGGCACGCGGTAACCGCGACGATGCGCGGTACGGCGCCAGTCGCTGCAGACGCTACGACAACAGATGCCTCGTAGACGTTGGCCTGCTCGGACGCCCGATGCAGGAAACCGTCCACGTCTTGCAGCGCATGGGCGGGAGAGTCCTGGAACAGACGCTTGCCCACAAAGCGGGACAGATCGACTTCACCGGTGTTGACCACCAGGATCCAGTCGGCGTCAGCAATTTCCTGGGCAGACAAAACCTGTGTCGGGTTGCGCGGATCAAAGACCTCGACGCAAGTGCTCCAGCCCATACGCTGGGCGGCGGCATCCAGCAGCCTCGCACTGAGAACGCTGCTGACCTTGCCGTTCGGGCAGGCTGTCACAATGGCTAATTTCATTACCTGGCCTCTCTTATTAAACAGCGCATAACCAAGTTGATTGGAATGCATTCTGTAGGAGCTGCCGAAGGCTGCGATAAGGCGTGTCTGACACACCTTATCGCAGCCTTCGGCAGCTCCTACACCGACCATGCAGTGGCCGGTTCCTTTATCTTTCCGCCAAAGTGCGAACGTTCACGCCGCCTTCGAGCTTTTTAAGCTGTGCGTTATCGGTAATGCCAAACCCGATCTGGGTCACCGCCATGGCAGCAATCGCCGTGGCAGTGCGCAGGGTTTGTTGAGCCGGATGGCCACTGAGCAAACCGTGCACCATACCCGCTAGCAGCGAGTCTCCGGCACCCACGGTGCTCGCGACGGTGACTTTCGGCGGCAGCGACTGCAACGCGGTCTCGGCGCTGAACCAATGCACACCTTCGGACCCCTGCGAGATCACCACATGCTCAATGCCTCGGGCACGCAGGCTGGCGGCGGCTTCGGCCTGAGCGGCGATGGAAATGATCGGCGCATCCAGCGCATCGGCCAGTTCTTCGGTATTGGGTTTGATCAGCCACGGACCCGCCGCGAGACCGGCACGCAAGGCCAGACCACTGCTGTCCAGCGCGACCTTCAGCCCAAGATCCTTGAGACGGACCAGCAACTTGTGCAGCCATTCCGGGCTGACACCACGCGGCAGGCTGCCTGCAACCACAACCGCGTCAAACTGCGTCGCGATCTGTTCAACACGGGCATACAGCGCTTGCTGTGCCTCTTCGCTGACCATCGGGCCGGGGCCATTCAAGTCGGTGATACGCCCGCTCTGCTCTGCCAGCTTGATGTTGCTGCGGGTTTCACCCGGTACGCGAACGAACTCATCGACAAAGCCGCGACGCGTAACCAGCGCCTCGAACGGTTGCTGATTGTCGACGCCAAGAAAGCCAGCGACGGTCACTTGATGCCCCAGATCAGCCAGCACCTGGGCAACGTTCAAACCTTTGCCTGCCGCATGGCTGAGCATGGCTTCGCTGCGGTTGACTTGCCCGAGCTGCAACGGTCCCAACTGCACAGTCAGGTCCAACGCGGGGTTCATGGTCAGGGTCAGTATCTTGGCCATTAAAAAGCCTCCACAAGGGCACGCACTTCGGCGGCGCTGCCCACCGTCAGCGCGTTCTGCGCCAGTTGCTTCGCCGTACTCAAATTCAATTCACGCACGCAGGCTTTGACTTCACCGATGCTGCGCGCCGAGACGCTCAACTCATCGACGCCAAGGCCGACCAGCACCGGTACTGCCAGCGGATCCGCCGCCAGTTCGCCGCAAATACCCACCCACTTGCCATTGGCATGAGCCGCACGCACGGTGATGTCGATCAGTTGCAACACAGCCGGGTGCAGGCCGTCAGCCTGCGCCGACAAGGTCGGGTGACCGCGGTCAATGGCCATGGTGTATTGGGTCAGGTCGTTGGTGCCGACACTGAAGAAGTCCACTTCTTTGGCCAGCACGGGAGCAAGCAACGCGGCCGACGGCACTTCGATCATGATGCCGATCTGCAAGTCCGCAACCGGGATTTCTTCCCGAAGACGCAGTGTCATGTCCCGCGCCTGACGCCATTCTTCAACGGTGCCGACCATCGGAAACATGATGCGCAGCGGACGATTGTCAGCGGCGCGCAACAAGGCGCGCAGCTGGCTCTCCATGACCTGCGGACGTTGCAGGGTCAGACGAATGCCGCGCACACCGAGGAAGGGGTTTTCCTCTTTGTCGATGGGCCAGTAAGGCAGCGGTTTATCGCCGCCGACGTCCAGCGTACGAACCACCAGAGGACGGCCTTGCAGATCGTCCAGCACGCGACGGTATTCAGCTTCCTGAGTCGCCTCGTCCGGCGCCTGCGAGTGGGCCATGAACAGCAATTCGGTACGCAGCAGCCCGATGCCTTCCGCGCCCTGCTCTACCGCAGCGGGTGTACCGGCGCTATCGCCAATGTTGGCGAACACTTCAACGGCATGGCCGTCGACAGTCAGTGCAGGCTCCATGCGTTTCGCGGCAGCGGCTTGCAGACGTTGTTCGCGGTTGTCGCGATCTTCGGCAGCACGCTGCAAGGTCTCGGCATCTGGCGCAACAGTCAGGCGACCTTTCTGGCCGTCCAGCAACAGCACCGTGCCCGGTTTGAGCAACAACACGCCATCACCGGCACCCACCAGCGCTGGAATGCCCAAAGCGCGGGCCACGATCGCGCTGTGCGCTGTGGCACCACCACGCGCAGTCAGAATGCCAGCCACCTGAGCGGGATCAAGTCGCGCCACATCAGAGGGGCCAACCTCATCCATTACCAGAATGTAGGGTTCGTCCGGGGCAGCAACGTTTTCGATGCCGCAAATCTGCGCCAGTACGCGACGGCCAACATCACGCAAATCCGCTGCGCGCTCAGCCAGAAGCACGTCCTGCAGCTGTTCCTGCTGACGCGCCGCGCTGTCGATCACATTGTCCCAGGCCGCCGCAGCGCTCTCGCCCTGTTTGAGGCGCAGGATGACTTCGTTGATCAGCTCGGGGTCGTCGAGCATTTCGACGTGGGTGATGAAAATCTCGCGGATCGCCTTGGCCTTGCTGCGCTGAATCAGGCCCTGAATGTCCTGACGCACTTCGGTCAGGGCTTTTTCCAGACGTTCGCGCTCGATGGCCGCCGATTCGCCCTGCAACGGGTAATCGAAGGCTTGCAGCACCTGAATATGCGCAGGGCCGATGGCGATACCCGGCGACGCTGGGACCGCGGTGATTTGAGCACCATCCACCGGCGCGGGCATTTCCGGGGCGACGACTGCCGCAGCCGGTGTCGGCGATGTTGCGGTCGGTAGCGGTTCGACTTCTTCGCCCAGACCTTGCTCGACGGCAGCCAACAAAGCAGGCAGCGCATCGGCGGCGACACTCGGCTCGGCAATGAACTCCAGCACCTGGCCACGGCGAGCGCCCAGGCTCAGCAGTTTGCTCAAACTCTTGGCGGAGACCGCGCTCTCGCCGGTGTCCAGCACGCGAACACGAATATCGCCTTCAAACTCCTTGGCCAGTTGCGCCAGGATCTTCGCCGGACGGGCGTGCAAGCCATGGGCGTTAGCCAGCGTCACATGTTGGGTCGGCCATTCAGGAGGCACTTCACCGCCCAGTGCTTCAAGCACCGCGCGATTGCTGGTGGCGTGGCCCAGTTCATGGCCGCGGCCTTCAATCAGCAGGGAGCACAAACGCTCAAGCAACGTCTGGTGCGCTTCGCCCAGACTGGCGAGGCAGAACAACCCGGTGAGCGGCTGCCCGAGATAACGAATCGGCTTGTCCGGCGTGACGAAGGCCAGTCCTGGGCGTTTGACGGTCTGTTCGCTGTGCAGCCACCACAGGCCATCACCCAGAGACAAGGCTTCAACCTGCTGGAGCACGGCAGCGAAGCCGTTATCGACGCAATCGGCCTTACGTAGCAAACGTGCACCACGCCAGACCAGCTCCTCGAAATCGTCCGCGGTAACCCCAAGGCTGATCAACTGGCTATCAAGGGCCAGCTCTTGCGGCGCGCCTTGCAACAGTTTGAGCAGCGCTTCAGGGCTCTCGGCCTGACGCAGGGCTTCGCCAATATCGTTTTCGCCAAGGGCACGCGTCAGGAGTTGCAAGAGGCGTAAATGCTCGTCGGATTTAGCAGCGATACCAATGGCCAGATAGACCATGTGGCCGTCGCCCCAATCCACGCCCTCGGGAAACTGCATGAGGCGCACGCCGGTGGAAAAGACCTGGTCGCGGGTTTCGGGGGTTCCGTGGGGGATTGCGATGCCCTGACCGAGAAAGGTCGAGCCTTGTTTTTCGCGGTTCTGCAAACCGGTCAGGTAGCCGTCGGCAACCAGACCATCGGCAACCAGCAGTTCGGCAAGCAATTGCAAAGCGGCGGGTTTATCCACAGCCGTCTGGGCCATGGATATTTGCTCAACAGTGAGCTCGAGCATGCCTGTCTCCTGTACAGCGCGGGCACGCGCCTGATTCTTGTTTTAAGGACGATCACGGTTTGATCGACAGCTTAGGTGATGAAACAGATAAACGATCAAAGGTATGCCTATGACAACAGCAACGAAAAAAGTTGCTGAAACGTTTAATCTAAGTTGTGGCACGTTACTCGATTATCTCTGCAGGTTGAAGAGCACGAGCTCCAATGTAGCCCGCCAAACGCAAATAAACCTGAGAACATTGAGGGTGGACGATGGTCTGCTGTGCAGATCGGCCACTTTCGGTGAGAATCTTCTCTGATGAGGCATCCATAACAAAAGGAATCACGAGTGAAGCTCAGTGATATTGCACGTCTGGCGGGAGTCTCCGTCACCACGGCCAGTTACGTGATCAACGGAAAGGCCGAACAACAACGCATCAGCAACGCTACCGTCGAGCGCGTTCAGGCAGTCGTCGAAGAGCACGGCTTTCGTCCGAACCCCCAGGCCGCAGGCTTGCGCAGCCGGCACACCCGCACCCTGGGATTTATCCTGCCCGACCTGGAAAACCCCAGTTACGCGCGGATAGCCAAGCTGCTGGAACAGGGTGCACGGGCGCACGGCTATCAATTGCTGATCGCCAGTTCCGACGATGACCCCGTCAGCGAGCTGCAACTACTCCAGCTATTCCGTGCACGGCGCTGTGACGCGCTGTTTGTTGCCAGCTGCCTGCCCGCCAGTGATGACAGCTATCGCGAGCTGCAGGATAAAGGCATGCCGGTCATCGCCATCGACCGGGAAATGGACGCCCGACACTTTTGCTCAGTCGTCAGCGACGACCACGACGCCAGCCTGCAGCTGACTCGTAGTCTGTTGCAGACGAAACCCAGGCACATCGCGCTGATTGGCGCCCGACCGGAGCTGAGCATCAGCCGTGCACGGGCCAGCGGTTTCGAGGATGCGCTGGCGGGCTTCGAAGGCTCGGTGATCATCGAGCATGGCGATGCATTCAGCAGGCAGTGCGGCCAACAATTGATGCAGGATATTTTTGAGCGGCTGGGTGATTTCCCTGACGCGTTGGTCACCACCTCGTACGTCCTGTTGCAGGGGGTTTTCGACGCGCTGCAAAGTCGCGCCGTGAACCCGGCACAATTTCATCTAGGCACCTTTGGTGATACGCAGTTGCTGGACTTCCTGCCGCTACCGGTCAATGCCATGGCCCAGCAACACCAGTTGATTGCCAGCGCTGCACTGGACCTGGCCTTGGCTGCGATTGAAAAAAATCAGTATGAACCGGGCGTACATGCCATCGTGCGAACCTTCAAACAGCGCATTCACGAGGACTGAATGTGACGCTCATTGACACCCACACGCACCTGGACTTCGACGATTTCGATGCAGATCGAGCAGCGGTTCTCGACCACTGCCGGACGCTGGGCGTCGAGCGCATGGTCGTGCTGGGGGTGTACGAGCGCAACTGGCAGCGTGTCTGGGACCTGACACTGGCGAACCCATCGCTGCACGCCGCATTCGGCCTGCATCCGGTGTACATCGACGAGCATCAGCCCGAACATCTCGACCAACTGGCTGACTGGCTGACACGCCTGAAAGGTCACCCGCAATTATGTGCGGTGGGGGAAATTGGCCTGGATTACTACGTTGAAACCCTAAATCGCCCGCGTCAGCAACAGGTTTTCGAGGCGCAATTACAGCTGGCTGCGGACTTCAACCTGCCCGCGCTGCTGCATGTCCGTCGTAGCCACGCCGACGTGATCGCCACCCTCAAGCGCTTCAAGCTCAAGCGCAGCGGCATTGTTCATGCTTTCGCCGGGAGTCGTGAAGAAGCGCGTGAATACATCAAACTGGGTTTCAAACTCGGCCTCGGCGGTGCCGCGACCTGGCCTCAAGCGTTACGCATGCACCGGGTCATCGCTGATCTGCCGCTGGACAGCATCGTGCTGGAAACCGACTCGCCGGACATGGCACCCGCCATGTATCCAGGCCAGCGCAACAGTCCGGAGCATTTGCCGGAGATCTGTGAAGCGCTGGCTGGGTTGATGGATGTTACGCCCGAGCGGTTGGCTGAGGTGAGTACCCGGAATGCCAACGAGTTATTTGGCTGGATTTGATTGAAATGCCGTTTCCGGCACGTTGACGTGGGACCGGCTTTAGCCGGGAAGAGGCCGGGACAGCCGCTGAATATGTAGCATTTTCCAGGCGCCTTTCCCGGCTGAAGCCGGTCCCACGTTCATCAGCGTCTACTATGTGAGGCATTCCAATTCAATGGAGTTGCAGCCTCCCCCCTCAAACTAGCAACGTCCACAACGCAAACCCGGCGTACCAGACAATCGCGGCGCGGATCAGCAACTCCCAGAGCACATCGAGGCTGTTGACGCCTTCCGCCCCCACCACAGGCGCAGGAACCTCTCCAGCCACACAGCCGACTTTCGCAATCAACTGGGCTGCGCTGATATCCCAATTGAGCAGTTCATGCAGCATCACCCGAGTGACTGCAACGAAGTTACCCACCAAGGCAAAGCTTGCCGCCAGCAGGCGTACCGGAATCCAGTCGAAAGCATGACGCAACTGTGCTGCGTTTTCTGCCACGCCTGGGGTCTTGCCATGCTCGGCAGCCAGCGCCAGCAAACGGTAGGCCAAAGCGGCTACCGGTCCCAGCAGGAAGTACCAGAAAATCACCGCAAAGAAACTCTGATAGGCCTGCCACAACAGGTGGCCCTGCACGCCTTTGAGCAAATCTTCGCTGTTGTCGGCCAGCACACCCATGTCGCGCTCGGCAACATGCACCGCAGCCTGCTCGTCACCGCGGCGGCAAGCGTCACGAAACGGACCGAGCGCGGCAATCAGATCGCCACGCCCCAGGCTGTAGATCAACACCAGCAAATGCACCGGCAATGCCAGCCAACCGTTGGCGACTGAACCCAGGACCACCAGAATCAATGCGACCAGCAACACCGGCAGCAACACACTCAACCCGAGAATCAACCAAGGGTGCGACGCCATGCGCGGACTGGCTTCAAGCCTGGCCAGTTCAGACCGCCAGATACCATCTCGCTGGACACGCTCACGCAAGGCCGAAAACTTTTCGATCAAGACCGCCAGCAGTAACACCAGAAAACTCATTTACCTGTCCCTCACTTCAAACCTGCAAGGCCGCTTTGAAACGCGACCAGTCAAAAAATGGCCCCGGGTCAGTCTTCCGACCCGGCGCGATGTCGCTATGGCCACAAATGCGAGCGCTGCTGATCGCCGGGTACGCTGACTGTAGCTGACGGGTCAAATCAATCAGGGCGGCGTATTGCGCGTCCGTAAACGGCTGCTCGTCGGTGCCCTCAAGCTCGATGCCAACGGAAAAGTCGTTGCAGGTTTCCCGCCCCTCGAAAACCGATACGCCCGCATGCCAAGCCCGATCCAGACAGGAAACGAACTGAGTCACCTCCCCGTCCCGCTCGATCAGAAAATGCGCCGACACGCGCAGATCTGCAATCCCTTCAAAATAGGGATGCTCGGTGACATCCAGTTGATTCTGAAAAAAAGCCTGCACTTTGCCGGTCTTGAACTGGGCAGGTGGCAGACTGATGTTGTGAATCACCAATAAAGAGATTTCACCCGCAGGGCGCGCATTGAAGTTGGGCGATGGGCAGTGATGGATGCCATGGCACCAGCCGCTTGCACAATCGAGCTGCATGAAGGTTCCTTGCGCGGATAAATCGACAGGGACAAGTATGCCCGCTATGAGAGAAATAGGGAGGGTGTAAATGGATGAGGATTGGGTAGGAAGGGTCTGGAATCCCCAGCCTGTGCAAAACTTGAAGTCCCCGGGTGCGACGTGGGACCGGCTTTAGCCGGGAAGAGGCGAGTACAACCGACACATTTGCATTGTCAGAAATATCGCCTTCCCGGCTGAAGCCGGTCACACGGGAACTTCACTGGCAGGCCAATACAGAATATCCCACAGGGTTGCATTTCTGCCTTACGCGCCCTTGAGCTTGCGCAAGTTACCCAACACCGACTCCAGCGCACGATCAAACAGCAAGGCGTCGTCGAGCATGCGGATGGTGCCGCGACGGAACTCCAGGGCCAGACCCATGCGGGTCTTTTCCAAGACTTTCATGCCCGTGCGATTAACGAATACATAACGACCGCTCGGCTCGACGATAGCCGCCAGCTTGCAGCGCAGTTTGTGTTCTTCGTCTTCCTGAATTTCTACCCAGCCGCCCAAACGCAGCTTGTCGACCTGAGCCAGACCCGCGTCATCTTCCGGTAGACGTGAAGCAGGCTCGTTGAAAACCTGTTCGCCGGGGGCAATCAAGACGATCTCTTCGACCACCTGAATCATCGCCGGACCATGCGGTTCTTCGGCTTCGGCAGACTCGGACGAGCCTTGGGCCGCGTCGTCCTGAGTGCGCGAGAAATGCTGAAACGCCTGCACGTGCAGCACTTCCAGTTGACTGAAAAACTCACTGGTGGCGAACGGATCGAACGCGGCGCTGGTCAGGCCTTCACGCAGCGCTTTGAGCAAGCCCGGCACCAGATCCAGCAAACGCTGCCTGGCTTCAGGTTCTTCGTGCAGCTCGACACTCCAGACCAGATCATCCATGGCGGCCAGTCCAGCCTGCCACTCAACAGAATCATCACCGTGTTTGAGGCAAGTCAGCAGCAACACTTTGCTCCAGGCTTCCTGCAGCAAACGCACGACCACTTCAGGCAAGACTTTGCCGAGCAGGCGTTGATTCAATTCCTGCTGAACCCGCTGACGGGCCAACTCGGCACGTGCACGGCCTTCTTCGGCATCACGGGTGCGCTGTTCAAGCAATTCGCTGCGGCGACGCTCATCGCTGGTGAAAGCGAGAAAGTCCACCAACAGTTCGGAAAAGATCGCCGGATCATCGACAAAATCGTTCAGCAAACGCTGCACGATCTGCTCGACACGGACATAAAGCGAGTCGCGCTGATAGTCATCACGACCGCCCCAGCCCAACGCCGCAGAAGCGATCTCATTGAGCAGACGTCGCGCCGGATGGCTGCCTCGACTGAAAAAACTCTTGTCGATCACCGCAACTTTGAGCATCGGGATTTGCAGACGACCGATCAGCGCACGCAGCGAGGGCGGCAGATTGCGGTCATCGAGAATGAATTCAAACAGCATGGCGATCAGGTTGATGACGTCTTCGTCACCCACGCCCACCACGCGGAATTTGCCGCTCTTGACGCTGACACGGGTGAGCAACTGTTCCAACTGGTTGCGCAGATCGAAATCTTCCGGCAAATCCGACGAAGGAACATATTGCTGCATGTGCGACAACAGACGCAGCAGATCCTGGCTGGAAATCGGCCGGGCTTCTGCACTGGGCTCGTGACGCGGCACGAGATTACCGCGCACTTGCAGCAACAGCTCCTGCAAGGCCGAGAAAACGTCGTGTACACCTTTGTCGAGTTTGTCCGCTGTCTGTGCCAGAAGAGGATCGGCAAATGGCTCGACGCTGCGGCTAGGACGAGTGCTGCGATCAGTGGAGCGACGCGCTGGCACCGCTTTGAGTTCTGGCAAAACGCCGGTAGCGATCAAAAGTTGGTTAGCCTCGCTGTACAGATCATCAGTGTCAGCCAGCACGTACTTCTCAAACAGCTTGAGCACGATCAGCTTGACCTTTATACCCACGCCAAGGCTGCGCCCGGCCTGCAGGAAATAATCACACAGCATCGCCGGACCCATAGGGTTGGCTTCATTGGTCAGGGGCTGAGTGACCAACTGGTTCAGACGGGTGGTCAACTGGGCAAGCGCAGTGCCGTCACGGCTGAGCACCTTGGTGACCATCGCATCGACGGCGACGGTCTTTTCCAGGTCGTCGTTGTGCACTAGCGACAGTTTGTCGAACGACACCGGCGTCGCGATAACGGGCTCGGAGACCTGATACTGGCCCAGGCGCAAAAAAGCGTCATAAAACTTGTCGAGAAACGCACGCTCGATGCTTTTGCGCTTGAGGCGCAGGTCGCGCATGGCTTCAAAGAAATTATTTTGCTCGGAATTGCTCTGCGCACGATCCGCCATATCAAACAGCGTGTCGTCGGCATTATCGAACAGCTCCTGCAAGGCGTCCTTGAGTTGCTGAGCGGCCTTGTCACGGACCTGCAGCAAAACGACAGGCAGGCGGGCAAGGGGCGAATGAGACGCCAGGTCGGGATTAGCTTTAGTTAACGGCACAACATTCTCGTCGTTTTGCATCAAGCCACCTGCCAGGCAACATCATTGATCCCATCACAAGCCGGGCAAGGTCCCGGGCATGTGAAGCGATCCCCCAGTTCATCTCGTCACCCGTCAAACGCGTGACGTCAAATACAAGTCGCAGCATTTAAAATATATCCGATCTGCCAGAGATGTCTTGTTCTTTACATTTCGTCTCCGGCTAGCGGATTGACGCGTGCAGGGATAGACCGCGAAAAACCCGTTCCATCGCAACGAAATGTAAAAAACCGACCAACTGTCATCCACTTAAGGACAAGCAAACGCCCGCAGTAGATGGGGCGCCGTGAGTTCCGGCGACGACCTGCTTTATACTCGGCTCACCTTAAATGGAGTCCGCTATGCCGAACCTGAAACTCGCCACCCTGACCGCAGAAATCGAAGCCAACGTACGGCGTGCGCTGCTGGAAGACGTCGGCAGTGGCGACATCACCGCCCAGTTGATTCCCGCCGAACGTTTGGCTAAAGCCACGGTTATCTCCCGGGACGCTGCGGTTATTGCCGGAACGGCGTGGGTGGATGCGGTATTCCGGCAACTGGACCCGCGGGTCGCGGTGCACTGGCAGGTGACGGACGGTGATCGGGTTCAACCCAACCAGGCGCTGTTCCATGTGGAAGGCCCGGCTCGCTCGCTGCTGACGGGCGAGCGCAGTGCCCTCAACTTTCTGCAGATGCTTTCAGGGGTGGCCACCAAAGCCCGGCATTACGCTGACATCGTCGCCAATACCCAGGTCAAATTGCTGGACACCCGCAAAACCCTGCCGGGCCTGCGCCTCGCACAAAAATACGCCGTGACCTGCGGCGGTTGCCACAACCACCGCATTGGTCTGTTCGACGCCTTCCTGATCAAGGAAAACCATATCGCAGCCTGTGGCGGCATTGCCCAGGCCATCACCGCCGCGCACAAGATCGCGCCGGGTAAACCGGTGGAGATCGAAGTAGAGAGTCTAGACGAGTTGCGCGAGGCGCTGGATGCCGGGGCCGACATCGTCATGCTCGACGAACTCAGCCTCGACGACATGCGCGAAGCGGTACGCCTCAATGCCGGCCGGGCGAAACTGGAAGCCAGCGGCGGGATCAACGACGACACATTGCTGGTAATAGCCGAAACCGGCGTGGATTACATTTCGATTGGCGCGATGACCAAGGATGTGAAAGCGGTGGATCTGTCGATGCGGTTGAGTCTTTGATGTAAACCCTGAACACAATCAATTGTAGGAGCGCACGAGCACCGCGAGGCCGCGATAGCGTTCTACCTGATGCACCGCTATCGCGGCCTCGCGGTGCTCGTGCGCTCCTACAGATTCAATATTTGACCCGCGAGATAGGGGTGTCAGGAACCTATGCCTGGATTCGGCCTGTTCAAGGGCGTCACGCATCAGCTGTACCGCACAAACGCAAAAGCCCGATCCAGATGGATCGGGCTTTTTGGGCCTGCGGTGCCGAAAACAGGAATCTAACTTGTTGAAATTACCCCAATATATACTGGGATAAACCGAAGCAGCTTAAATTTATGTACTATTAAATGTACTTTTAAGTACTGCGATCTTCAATCAGTGCACCACGGATCCACGACGACTCGGCAAACTGTCCCACCGCCGTCAGGCTGGCCCAGGTGCGCAACGCTTCTCGTCGCGAGTGCACCGGCAGCCAGCGACTGCCTGCGCGCCCCAAACGGATGGCCCACGTCCACTTGTCGTCTTGACGACTCACCAGCACATCGCGCACCGCGCCCGCCTCGAGCATGGCCCGGAGCGTTTCTTCCTGAATTGCTGGATGCATTACGACAGTCGTGCGTTCAGAAGAGTACGAACTGCGACACTCAACACCTGAACGTCGGCGTGGAGCATGCGCGCCATATGAGGATCGATGGCTTGTACGTCTTCCAGAGCCTGTAAATAAGCGGTGCAAAATTGCTGGTGCTCATTGACGAGGGCCGGGGTGGAGCTTTCCCGCAGGTCCGTGAGTGCGCCAATCCAGGAGGCATAGACGTGCTCAGGCAGGTCATCCGGGAGGTTCAACAACGAGGGTTCATGAGTCATGGACAGTATCCGTGCTGCTAGGAGCGAACGGCATCAAGGCCGCAGAGGTATAGTACGGCATGCCAGTCACAAGGAAAATGGTTTCCAGAGGGCGTAAAAAAGCCCACCGGGGTGGGCTTTTCTGTAGGGGGTGATTTAACGAATGTCCCGTTATTCGACCCAGGCTAGGGCCTCTTCCTCGTCCGTTTTGCCGCACCACTCACAAGTTTCACCGTAGTCAGGCTGGTACTCTCCCTCCTCGAGGATATGCTGGTCTCCCTCTCTTTTCGCGTCGTCGGCCACGCATTCATCACACAAGTTCACGATCGGGTATTGTTCGGCAGCGCTGTAGGAAAACAGGTCACCACTAATCATGCAGGTCTTCATAGGTCAGCTCCTTGATCGTGATGGCTCCAGAGCAGTGATTTAGCCTGGATGAAAGGCAGCACGGGTCGAACCAGGTGGTGGCTCGTTCAACACGGCCCAAAACTGACCCAATTCAGAGACCGCTGAGATGAGTTCATCAAACCCGTTGGGCTTCACTACGTAGGCATTAACGCCAAGCTCATAAGCACGGGCTACGTCCTCTTCCATATTAGAGCTGGTCAGCATGGCCACCGGGATACGTTGCAGTTGCTCATCAGCTCGGACAGCCTCCAACACACCGAAACCATCAACTTTCGGAAGTTTCAAATCGAGCAGGATCACAGAGGGATTGCCATCAGCACGCCCAGCAAAATCGTTGCGCTTATGCAGGTAGTCCAAAGCCTCTGAACCATCCCTAAGGATGATGACATCTCTCCAGAGCTGCGAGCGCTCAAGGGCAATCATTATTAGCTCAATCTCCCTGAGATCATCTTCGACCAAAAGTATTTGTTTCAGCATGAAAGACCGTGTGTAGGAAAAAAAACGCCTACACATTACCAGAAGGCAAAATGCGCATGTATAGCCTTTAGTCAGGAGCACACACGCGGGCAGCTGTCCGCCTCCCCAGCAAAATGTAGGGCACACCCATTCCAAGGTCATGCAACGTGCTTACCCGCGCTGCACAGCAGTTCGCGCTCAGCCCCATGACGGACTGGACGAACCTTTCGAGTTCGACCAGTGTTCGCGGAAGGCGGCACTTTTTCAAAGCCGTCTTGTAGCAAGTTTGACGCAATGGTGTTCAGTTGAACATCGGGGCCGTCGCCTCACTAGGATATTGCTACACTCAGACAGTCGTTCGCCAAGCGAAGGGACGGCAGTTAGGTTTTAAACTTGCCCACTAGCACTCCGAACGAGGATGCAAGACGTGAGAGTTCTGAACTGGAGGCGTTTGTCTGATGCGCCCCTGTGGCGGTCTGGGTGGAAAGATCCTGAATATTGATCAGATTGCGGTCGACTTCACGTGCTACATGAGCCTGTTCCTCCGCAGCACTGGCTATCACGAGATTTTTTTCATTTATTGTTGAAACGCCCTCGGTGATGCGCTCGAGAGCTATCCCAGCCTCAACAGCCTGATTACGAGTCTCTGCGGCTAGAGCTTTACTGCTATTCATTGCAAAAACCGCATCTTCGGCACCGGTTCGTACCTGGGCCATCATTGCCTCAATATCTGCGGTTGACGCTTGGGTACGGTGTGCAAGAGCACGAACCTCGTCTGCGACTACAGCAAAGCCTCTTCCCTGTTCCCCCGCCCGGGCGGCTTCAATGGCAGCGTTCAGAGCCAACAAGTTTGTTTGCTCAGCGATAGATTGGATAACTCCGAGTATTTTCGTGATTTCATTGACGCGCGTAGCAAGAACTTCAACCTTGTCGGTTGAGTCTGCAATCTTGTCTGCCATCGCGCTGACAGAATCGACAGCTTTTTTGACCTGGTCTCGTCCCTCTATAGCATTGCGGCTTGTCTGTTCAGAGGCTTCTGAAGCGCCGGAGGCATTACGAGCTACTTCTTCTACAGCAGCTGTCATCTCATTAACGGCAGTGGCGGCTTGCTGAATCTCGTCATTTTGGCGGATTAGACCCCGAGAGCTTTCTTCTGTGACGGCATTCAGCTCTTCGGATGCGGAAGCGAGCTGGTCAGCTGCGCTACCTATCTCCTTTATGGTAGCTCTGAGGTTAGCTTGCATGGTGCTGAGAGCGGTAAGTAGCGCTCCGATCTCATCCTTGCCGCTCACATTGATGTTGCGTGAGAGGTCTCCACCAGCAACCTGCTCAGCAGTGAGCAAGGCTGCTGACAGCGGTCGCGTTATCGACCTTGTTACGATCAATCCCAACGCAATAGCAGCTATAAATGCTATAACTACACCTGAGGCCAGTGACCAGTATGCTCTATTGGTAGTTGAGTCTGCATCAGGCCCTGCCTCCAAGCTTTGACGATTATTAGAGGCAACAATCAGTTTGAGCTCATCGTTCACTACCTTGTACGCAGGGTCCACCTGCTGTGCAAACAGTCTCGCGGCACCTTCCAGATCACCGGCGGTAGTCAGTTCTATCATTCGATTACCTGCTTCGATATAAGCAGGCCAATCTCTCTCAAAACTGTCGCCAGCAACACGCTCATCATCTTCCAGAGGGGTTTGTCTATATTCCCTAAAAAGCTGCTCTACTTCTTTTTGGTTATCTGCTACTGACTGAACTACTGCTTGATAGGCAGCTTGATCTGCTTTCTCATATTTAAATAACAAAGCTCTATGCAAGTCGCGATAGTGCGCCACGGAATTTGTTCGCGCGTTACTCTTTTTATATACAGAAACGAGATTATTGCCGATAACACCGTCGACACTACCCTTCAGACTTTCAATGCCAGCGTAGGCTGTCAGTCCAACGATTAATGTGATTATGGCACACGCCACAAATGCGGACACCAATCGTGTTGTAAGCATTGTTTCACGCAATAGATTCATTTTTAGACTCACTGTCCATCAATTGCTCCGCTTCAAAAAGAGCAGTGCCCTCCACTCTATCTGCCGGTAACCCGGAACACTGAGCAAAATAAATGTGGAATGCGACGAGCGGTGTGATTGCAAAACTTCCACCCAGTGCAGTCGTCATGAGCTGCTTCGGGACGAGGCTGGAGTCCAAGGAGGCTTCTTCCAGAATCCGTAAAAACTGGTTTTTTCAGTGCGGTGACATAGTTGGAGATACCGCTTCAAAAATGCTTGCCTTCTCGGTGATGGACTGCACAGACTAACGAAATCTTTCCCGTATTAGATAGGTGCTATATACATCAGACTTAATTCATACGACTTTTGCACACCCATCGTCCATCACGACGGCATCATTCCTCCGGCAACTACAAGCGAACTGTAGCTTCCTCGCTCAATAGTCTACCTCAGCACGAGAGGTTCACAAGACATCGCGCGGGTTTAACTGGCGAGCTTTTGCCTCATAATGCAGTCCCATCTACAAAGAGAGACGATGGTGATGTGTAACACCTACGCCTGCCGCGGGGAACGGCTCGCAAATCTAGCCGCCCGTCGCATCACGACCCGGCGGGCGAATTGGCGACAGCAGTCAGTGCGAGGGTTGGCCTTATAATATGGAATATCACTCAAGAGGTAACCCAGCTCATGACAGTGATGAAGTCCGCGCTGCCTGGCCACACAGTCAAGCGCATGTTCAAAGGGTTCTTGAGACTGCGCGGCCAAGGAGGCACACAATACAATATCGCCCAGCAGGCTCCAGCGCCCAGCCCAACCGAACATGCCTCTCATGAAGCAGCCCACTGCAATTCACGGTGACGCAACGAGCAACACCCGTATCTTCCAGCATAACAAACCTCCATCTAAGGAATAGGGCACAACCACACATCACCCCCTCCTTAAGCGTAGGCTACCCCTTGGAACATGGATGACCGTTGGGCGCTTCATACCTCCACCTGAAAAGCCTCGATCCCCGTCGACTCGGCAAAACGACCCACTGCTGCCAGGCTGGCCCAGCTACGTAACACCTCTAGTCGCGAACGAACAGGGCGCCGGCGACTGCCCGCGCCGCCTAAGCGAATCGCCAAGCCCCACTTTTCAGCATGCCGACTGACCAGTACTTCTCGCACCGCGGCAGCTTCAACCATCCACGCAACGCGTCTTCGGAATACTTTAGGCATGGTTAAGCCAACTTTCTGATTCTGTACGTAAAGTCAGTGACCTGCGCGGGGGACAGGCAGTTCAACTGACCGAAGCGTTTCAAGTGCAATATCATTGCTTCGTGACTCCCAGGCTCACCGGCAGCGATGCGGCGACAGGTTTTCTCCAGGATTAGTCGGGCCAACTCTGGGTTCTCGATCACTGAGGTGTCAAAGACATTGGCGACGGCAATGGCCAACCTGGCCAACCCTGGATGGCTACATCTTAGCATTCGCAGAGTAACCAATTGCGCGGGTGTAATTGGTAACGGCACGGCAGCTCCTGTGGTCGGTTGATGCCCCAACCACAGGCATGATCTATAGTAATCCACACTCCCGCACTTAGGCATCCACGCTCCAGCAAAAAGCCCGCTAAGGTGGGCTTTCTGTAGGGGACGATTTAACGAATGTCCCGTTACTACTCGACCTAGGCTAGAGCCTCTTCCTCGTCCGTTTTACCGCACCACTCACAGCTTCCGCCGTAGTCAGACTGGTACTCTCCCTTCTCGAAAATATGCTGGTCTCCCTCTCTTTTGGCGTCCTCGGCCACGCACTCGTCACACAGGTTCACGGTCGGGTATTGTTCCGCAGCGCTGTCGGAAGACAGGTCACCACTGATCATGCAGGTCTTCATAGGGTGGCTCCTTGATGGTGATAACGTCAGAGCAGTGGGGCTAGCAACGCGGGGCGAACGGGGCGGCGGCTCGTTCAACACCGCCCAACACCGACCCAATTCAGAGACCGCTGAGATGAGTTCTTTAAACCCATTGGGCTTCACTACGTATGCATTCACGCCAATTTCATAGGCACGGACTACGCCCTCTTCCATATTAGAGCCGGTAAGCATAACCACCGGTATACGTTGCAGTTGTTCGTCAGCTCGGACAGCTTCCAACACACCGAAACCGTCAACTTTCGGAAGTTTCAAATCGAACAAGATCACAGAAGAATTGCCATCCCCGCGCCCCACAAAGTCGTTGCGCCGATACAGGTCAGGTAGTCCAAAACCTCTGAACCGCCACGCAGAATGACGACATTTCAACACAGATGGGCACGCTCCAGGGCAATCAGTATTAGCTCAATATCCCTGAGATCATCCTCGATCAAAAGCTCGATCAAAAGTATCTGTCTTCGCATGAGAGACCGCGTGGAGGAAAACAACGCCTACACATTACCAGAAGGTAAACTGAGCTTGTATCATCCCTCAATCAGGAGCACATCCGCGGGCAGCTGTACGCCTCCCCAGCAAAATGTAGGGCACGTCCATTCCGAGGTCATGCAAGTTGCGCAGGTAAATTGCACACGGGAGACGAGAGCCGTTTTCATATCTGCATTGTGCGTAAGCGCGGACATCCGCGAGTATTGCAAGCGCCCTAACGGACATCCCTTTAGCTCTACGCTCACGACGTAAACGCTGACCGATTGTCATGGTATCTCTCCCTTGAAAGGAAGTAAGCATAACCCCGTCTTTTCCGCTTGAGAATCCTCAGGCAGATAAGGTGGCTGCATCTAGCCACTCAATGGAGTGAACGAACGTGGTGCGTAGAGGTATTTAGGGCATTTAAATGGAATTAAGCACCTATGCGGGCAGGACGTGTCGTTAATATGCTATGTAACAAGGGAGCCTGTAAGTATTTGATTTATAGGTTAAGAGTATGTTCCTTGTAATCAGTCACTCCTGAGTTTGACTTGAGCTCCTAGCCAAGCAGAAACGGTTTTGAGGAGCCAATATTCACGAAGCCCCCCCGCCGGCTCACCAGAATCGTACGTAATCCTCAGTACGATCGCGCCGTTTACCCGATTTGCTCTGCGGCATGAACTCCCGCCGCGTCTCACCGCATGACGGATGGAACAAAATAGAACAACGTCATGTTTGCTCAACCCGATATGAGGCTTGATGTTCATATGCGACCAGGGCCGATTCAAAACCAGAAGAATTAAGCGTGGATAAGGCCTAGCAATTCAAATTATGAAAAATTGACAAGCCTAAAAAATAACAGTTAACTCACCCAGCAGTAATTCATTCCTGACAGAAAAGCTTCCATTACGAAAAAACCAGTTCCTCCCTCAAAACCAATCCACCAACTCAAACAGAAAAACAATTTTTCTGAACTATAAACGCAAAAATCCTATCACATAAATAATCAATATCATCTATTAATTTGGCGACCATTCTTTCGCATTGCATAGTATCACACTGCAACAGCTGGGTTACATCTAGCGCAGAAGCTTTCGACCTCAATAGATCAAGTCGAACCCCATAAGAAACAAGAAGACTTTTAACTTCAAACTCCACATTAACCAGAGAAAACAGGTTGCCTTTGAAATCTCTTTCAAGCGCGCGTAGAACTTTAAAATCGCCCCTCCCTTTACAACCAGCATAGTCCAGCTTATGAATAGATATTAAATCGCCCCGCACAGATAAAATCCGCTCGAAAAATTTCTCAAAACTACTGCAAGCCGAGTAAACTTGGCTTGAGATATCACTCACCTCCCCCCCCAGCTCTCGAAAACCTTCATGGAACCCAAGCATAGTATACTTTCCATCGATCAAAATAAGACTAACTTTTAGACCACTTGTTAAACCGCCAACTTTCAAATCGCTATGAAAGTTATAAGCTTTTACAGAAAACCGGAAGAGCCCTACTTCACCTGCAAGGCTCGATCCGAATTCGAGCTTCGCCCTATCAGACTTTAAATTTGTCTGTCATCTCTTGCAACTGGGCGCTGACTCTGGCCAGCTCAATACTTGAGTTAGCCGTTTCCTCACTTGCCGCTGCCGTCTGATCAGAAATATCCCTCACGTTAGTTACACCTTTCCCTATTTCTTCCCCTACATTGCTTTGCTGTTCGGTAGCGACCGCTATTTGCTCGTTCATTAGTTCAATTTCATGAACCGACGTAGTAATATCTCGCAGCATCTCACTAGCCTGCCTAGAAAGCTCGACGCTACTGTCGGTTAAAAGCAAGTTTTGCTCTAGCACTTCCGTCATATTTTCTGTACTGAGATGCAATTCTTTGATAAGAGCGGCGATCTCATCTGTCGACGTGCGCGTACGTACCGCCAACCCTCTAACCTCATCTGCGACAACAGCGAATCCTCGCCCCGCTTCGCCCGCCCGCGCAGCCTCAATGGCTGCGTTTAAAGCCAGAAGGTTTGTCTGTTCCGCCACCGCCTTTATCACGTCTAGCACACCACCAATACTTTGGGTATTTTCCCTGAGAGCAGCCATCGCCATTTTGGTAGTATCCATTTCACGGGCAAGCGCTTCTATCTGAATGCGAGTTTTTTCAACAACTTGCCCACCTTTCAAGGATAGGTGACTGGCGCCTTGAGCGTTACTTACCGCGCGAGCTGCATTCCTGGACACCTCATGAGTTGTGGCAGTCATTTGCTGCATCGCGGTTGCAATATGCTCTGTTTCCAACTTTTGAGCATTGACCCCCGCGCTGGTTTGCTCTGTTACAGCCGACAGCTCTTCGGCAGCGCTCGCTACCTGTACAACGCCATCTTTCATCTCACCAATCAAGTTTCGTAGCTCCGACGCCATACGGAACATGCTACCCTGAAGAACACCCAACTCATCCCGACGAGTGGGTACTGTGTTGTATGTGAAATCTCCTTTTGCAATTATCTCAACAATCTCAACGGTATCCTTGAGTGGCTGAACGATCGATCGAGTGATAACCCACGCAGCAAGCAAACTCAAAACAACCGACGAAAACAGCCAAAGCACAAGCTTCTGCTGCGCATCTGTTGCATCAGAAGCCCTAAACTCATTCTGGATAGCTGTCATTTTGTCTGATACATCAAGCAATATCGAAATATACTTAGTAACCCCCTCTTGAGCCTCGTCAACCTTAGCTTGGACCACAATCAAACTTTCGAATTTAGAACTGTAATCTTTTAGCGCACCTTCCAACTTAACCAGCTTATCTCCAAACACCTCGGTTCTTTCCAGCTCTATAATCTGAGCGAGAGATTCACCTATTAACTTTCTAGCAGCCTCTTCGGAATCCTTGCTTGGCGATGCCGTGTAAGCACGAAAACCAACACGCATCTTTTGTATTGCAAGGAATGTTAAGGGTAGCTTTTGCCGGTCTTCAAAGCTGCCATCTTCCCTATTTGCAAAATTGGCAAAATCTACTAGACTCGTGTTGGCCACTTCTGCCGAGTTTGCTGCAACCGCGCGAATTTTCTCAAGCTCCTGTGTACTTTCAACCGTCTTCTGATAAAAAATACGATAATTTCGGATCGCCGCTTCTGCATCCGCAATAAGAGCTAAGTTGGTGGACACTTTAAAGTTAGGCGCAATATTTTTTAACTGCTCCTCAGTCCGCTCTAACGCTTTCGACCACTTTGCAGCCTGTACATCATCGGGCTTTTTCAAATACACTAATCGCTCAATTCGCATATCTCGAGCTATCGAGCTAAATTTTGATATATCCGCAATTCTGTCACTGCGATTTTGCAATATACCTGTTGAACTCCAGCCCGTGTACGCCATTAAAAAAATCATGCTAAGAAGGAGAGCAAAACCGAGAAAAAGTTTTGACCTAACAGCCAGATTGCCAAGCAACGCTCGTGCAGCTATGAACATAATAAAAACCTTGAGAATAATGACAGTGCACTCTAGTTATCCGCGGTCGATCATATACCGAAAAACTGAAACTAGAGTCTAAATACTTTCAATTTATTGAATGCACACCAGATTATCTGAATTTATCATTTGTATGATGACCGTATGATGGGGGGGGCGATCAAAGTAATGCGATGATCACGATAAAAGGTTATTGGCATGATAAGCAGCTCAAGGTTGGGTTTACGCCGTTCCATGGCCAGTCGCTATTTATTCGACTCACACTGCCAAATCTATAATTTTTTAATTGCCATGCCGACGAGCGGTAGATCCGTTCATCGGGAAGTTACCGTTCGCGCTTCCCCTTGCAGCGGCATGGCAACAGAGCCGACAAGTCTCACAGACTTCGGTGCATTCGCTAGAAAAAGCCCGCCCAAGGCAGATGGGTCCCAGTTCATGATCACCAGCTCACCAGATAGCCCCGCCGCGCCTTGCCGCTGGTTCGTGGTCGTATAGCGAAGGTCCAATGTTTCGAAATGGAACCCGGCAAACACCCGCCTTATGTCCGGATGATCATTGATGCTGACCATCACCTTGCCTTTGCAGCGCCGCATGAAGTCGGCCATTCGCTCGTAATTCTCGAAGGTGAAATCGACGCCATACCCTGTGGTCTTCCAATAAGGCGGATCCATGTAATGGAACGTGTGAGCACGGTCGTAGCGCTCAGCGCACTCCAGCCAGGGTAGGTTTTCAACGTAGGTGCCGGACAACCGTTGCCAGGCTGCTGACAAGTTCTCTTCAATCCGAAGCAGGTTAATCGCCGGTGCAGTCGTTGCGGTGCCGAAGGTCTGGCCCGATACCTTGCCAGCGAAGGCATGGTGCTGCAGGTAGAAGAATCTGGCAGCGCGCTGAATATCAGTGAGCGTTTCCGGCCGGGTCATCTTCTGCCATTCAAAGACCTGGCGTGAACTGAGCGCCCATTTGAACTGGCGGACAAACTCTTCAAGGTGATTTTGGACGACGCGATACAAGGTCACCAGGTCGCCGTTGATGTCGTTCAAGACCTCAACGGGAGCTGCCTGGGGACGCATGAAATAGAGGGCCGCACCTCCGGCGAACACTTCAACGTAGCATTCATGAGGCGGGAAAAGAGGAATGAGGCGGTCGGCCAGGCGACGTTTGCCGCCCATCCATGGAACGATAGGTGTGGACATTAATTGCAAACCTTTACTGTATGGATAAACAGTTGCTAGACTCCGCTCCGCTTTGTGCACGAAGCGGGAGTCTTGGCTGGACTTGCAGGAAAAGGGCTGCGGGTTCGGCGTTCAGTCCGGATGTTGACGCATCCGGGCTGATCGCTCCTTTTGATTACTCGACCTGCCCGAGGCAGACCGTTCTGACGTACTGCTGCAGTACGCTCAGTTGCCGGATGGCGTCGTCGCCGTCTGTTGCGGTATGGAGAATTCTTTCTGCAATCGCTGGGTCAAGTTCGGCTCTACCCTCTTCATCAGGCTGGCCGGTGGGGCTTGGGGCGGTTCGCACAGCGGGACAACTGGCTTTGACGTACACCCGCTGAGCGCCAGTAGCGACAGCAGCAAGCAGGGGTTTATTGGTTTCATCGGCTTTGGCTTGTTCCTGAGTGTGCTGCGTGTCGAGATCGAGCAGCAGCTTCTGGGTTTTCTTTCGTGATTCATTGGCAGCGGTAAGCTGCTTTACCTTTTCCCGTTCGGCATCACGCTCAAGCGTGACCGCATCGCGGACAGCCTCCACGGTTTCAAGGCGAAGGGCCAGATAGGCAACACCTACCAGTAACGCCACCAGCACCCACACCCAAGCAGGAGCTAGCTTCAGGACGGCCGTCACGGCACATCCCGGAAGAAGATGTGACGGCCGAGTTTTAGCGTTCGCTTGGCGTAGGCCGCCCAGTCCGGAGCTTTTGGCATCGTGGTTGAGTAATAGTGAGTTGCGCCGCCAGTGGGATCGGGCTGTTTGCCATCGATGACGATTGCCGCCGCCTGACGGGCCTGAGCGAATTGAGCCGGTGGGATCGGCACTGCCCCGCTCAAAAATGGAAAGTTAGGATCGTTCTTGTTCCAGCAACTGAACTGCCAGGCCTTCTGGCACACGCCGGTATAGCCCTCCCCCCACCAATCCGGTTTGCCGTCGTTGTGCAAATCCAACTCCACGCGGTTGCGAATGGACCAGGCTACGGCAATCTGCCCCGCTAACCCTTCCCCACGGGCCTCCCCCCAAAGCGTGCGCGCGAGGATGTCTCGATCCTTATCACTGATAATCATGGTTTCTCCAGACGAAAAAAAACCGTCCATAGAACGGCTTGGGTGTTGTGCTTACTCGTTACAGCGCGACAACCTTTAGCGCTTTGTCGGTTTTCTTCTTTTTGCCCTTAGCGTTGGCCTTGCCCTTTTTGCCACCGTTGCACTCGACGGTTGTGGTCCAGCCCGACTGCGTGAACACCTGCTCAACCGAATCGACCAGGTAGCTACCGTCCAAACCGACCTTGAAGCCGCGAGCATCGATCTCGCGCTCAGCGACCAGATCTGTCCGGCCTGCCATTTCCAGCCGGACCCCGGCCGTGGATCGGTTGAACCCCGCCAGACGTGCCTTGGCGGCGGCCTCGGCTGCGCTCTTGTTGGGGTGTATGTGTCGGTCGGTATGGATGGGCGGCAGGCCGTCGGTACTGTCCTCATTGTCGAGCTTGACCGTCACGAGCTGGCCTTTCTTGTCCGCGTATGACGCCTTGACCGCCGACTTAACGTTGTCGTCACCGAGACGGAATTGCCACCGGCTGACATCGCTACGGTTGATCACAACCACACCCAGACTCTTACCACTGGAACTGACGCCGCCCTGACGCGGCAGTACGATCAACTTGCCGTCAGCGACCTTGGCCGTGCAGTCGTATTGCTTAGCCAGGCGCGTGACGAAGTTCAGATCCGACTCGCTCAACTGGTCGGCTCGCTCGACAAGGGTCTGCACTGTGCATTCAGGTTTCCAGCCGTTGCGCCCCGCGATATCGGCAACAATCCTGGCAAGGCTGACGCCCTCCCAGCTTCCGCTGCGTGTGGTCTTGGCGCTACTGCGCGTGTCGCTGGACTTGCTGCGCACGACAATGGTGTCAGGTGGGCCGGACACTTCGATTTCATCCACGGTATATCGGCCGATCAGTGCCAGTTTCTGCCCCTCATAACCCAGGTACACCTCCGTTTTTCCGCCGCGTTTAGGCAGATTAATGGCCCCGTCCCGGTCATCGAGGCGCAATTCAAAGTCGTCAGCACTGGCCCCGGGCTTGTCGATCGTTCGCACCATCAACATGCGATCATTGATCAGAGCGGTGATGTCGACACCGTTAGCGACGATCTTGTAGACAGGCTTCAAGGCAAACTCCAGAAATAAAAAACCCCGCACAGGGCGGGGTTTGGTGTTGCGGATTAGCGTCAGTCCCAGAGGGTGACGGTCGTGTCGGTACTGACCGCAATGTCGGGCAGCGTGATGGTCAGCCCGGCCCGGAACGGTTGAGGCTCATCCGAAAGGCCCTGATTGGCGTCCAGCACCGCCTCCACCGTGCCAATCAAATGCCCGTAGTAGTGCTGACAAATGACGTCCAGGACATCACCATCAGACGTTCTGCATGTCGTCGCCATAGCGCACAAACTCCAGCGTAAAGGCCTGCTTGCGCGGGATGCCGCCTTGCAGCAACGCGCTCTGTTCTTCGTTGAGGTTCACAAGGCACCAATTGCCCAGGACTTCGCCATAACCCGTGGTCAGCATCAGCGGCTGGAGCTTCTGCCCGATGCTGCGCAGGGTGTTGAGCTGTTTCAAACCGCCCTTGAAGCCCGGGAAGATCGCACCCTTGATGGTGATTTTCTCTTCCCCCATACCCACCGCCTGCTGCGCCGGACGACGCGTAAGACGCTCTTGACTGGCCCAGCGGAACGCCGTGGTACGGTTCAGTTCATCAAAGGCGGCCGTGTCGAGGTTGAAGAAGTAAGGCGGCGTATTCGGCGTCAGCGGCTGCATGATCAGCAGATGTGGAAACGGCTTCACCGCCTCCGGCGCGGGCGTGCCGTTGGGCGCGATATCGGCTGTCGAGAACGGCGGCGCGCCGTCCGGATTGATCTTGGCCGCCACCGAGTTGACCGCGCTTTTGAATCGCGCCGTCTGCTCGCCCAGGGCACCAACGCGCTCTTGCAGCGCAGCCGCCGCCCGGGTTGCCTTGCCATACATCGCGGCCGCCTGCCCGATCTTGGCCTGTGCCATGCTCACGGCCCCTGTAATGCGTTTCAGCTTTGCGCCAATGGCAGGCCCGACAAAGGGAATCCCTTCCAGCTCATCCGCTGCGCCGGTCATGTCGCCTATGGCGCTATTGATAGGCCCCAACATGCCATCCATGCTCTTGCGGCCAGCTTCGCCCGCTTTGACCATGGATTTAAAGCCAGCCTGAGCGCTTTCCAAGTACGTCATACCCCCCCCTTAGAACACCGGTTGATCGCTCATATCACGACGCGCAACCTGCTGCGCAGTCGTAGCCAGGCGGCGTTCAATCTCAGGCATCATCTGATTCACCAGCGCAGCCGGATCTTTAGCGTCACCCTGCACAATGATGCTAAACGTCGGTGATAACGTGATTTTCTGATCGATCTTCGGAGCCGCAGGCTTCTCCGGCACCGCTTTAGCAGCCGCCGCCAGCGTCGCGACCGGCGTTTTAGTGTCGGCAGCTTTGAGCGCGCTCGATACGTCCGCAAGGCCCGGCATTGCCGACGACGCGTTACGCGTAACGAGCGGCCCGTTAGGACCGAATGAACTGCCCATGCTTGCCAGACTGGGCACAGCTGGCCCCGGCCGGTCTTTCATCAGCAGCGGCGTTATCGGTGCCGAGTTACCGACCACCGCCTCCGAACCACCAAACAAAGACTTGCTGACCGAACCGCCCAATGCTTTACCACCCACGCTGCCCAAGGCACCACCGATCATCGCGCCGATAGCTGTACCAATGATCGGCACCACAGACCCGATAGCCGCACCGGCAGCGGCCCCGGCCAACGTACCCACAACGCCCCCGCCCGCTTCGCCATAACCCTCGACTTTTTCGTCCTTGGTTTTGGCGTTGTCGTACACGTCCTTGGCGTCAATCAGCCCGTCAAACAGAGCCGCAGGAATGCTGCCCTTGCCGATTCCCCCCCGCAAAGCACCGAGGGCGGACGAAGACGGGACTATGGACGCTACAGCTGGAACGGCAGCCTTCGGCACGGACGTCGGGGGCTTCCAGCCACTGAGCGACTTGGGGGCCTCCACAGGGCCGCCACCGGCATACACACGCATGCGGGGCTTGGCTGCCGAATCACTTGCGGCCGTGGCGGTTACGCCTGCACCGCGCCGACGCCACCCGCGCTTACCCTTGGTCTTGGTCTTTTCACTGCCGCCGCCCAGATCCGGACCACCACCGCCCAGACCACCGAGGCCACTGACCACCGCCACTTTCTGCACGACGTTGGGATTGCCCATCATCGAGCCGCGCCCAATGTTCACAAGACCTTTAACGATCTTGAAACTGTTATAGGCCGCGCTAATACCCGCGATGGCCGCCCCCGCCCCCAGCAACCCCGTGACCAGCGCGGGGGATTTATCGCTGACCGCAGCAACGCCCTTGGCGATAGACGTCAGACCGGTCGACAGCGTGTCAGTCAGCGGCCGAATTGCATCTCCGGCGCTGCGCAAGGCATCGTCCATGGCCTGCCCGGTTTCTTTCCACTTCTGTGCAGATCCGTCGCGCCGCTCATCCAGGTTCTTGTCCAGAATCCCCGAGGCGTTGCCGGAGTCCTTTTTAAGTTGCTTGTACAGATCCTTGTTCTGCATGTAAGCCGTCAAAGCCGCTTTAACCTGCATGTCCGCGAACAGGTCGCCGGTACGCATCGACTCTTCGAAGGCATTCATCATGGCCTTGGCTTTCGTCGGGTCAGCTTCCTTGCTGATCTTCGCCATGGCTTTGGCCATTTCCGCCGCTTTCTTCGGGTCAGTCGCCTCGACGTACTTCTGCGCCAGGGCAAAACTAGCCTCCAGCGTCGACATACCGTTTTGCATGCCGCCGCGCATCGATTTCTGGTAATCAATGCCAGCATCCTTGTAGGCCTTCACCACATCGCCAGAACCGATTTTCTCCATCCAGTTCTTGAGGTTGTTGGCCGCCTCGTCCGAACTACCGGCGGTTTTCATCTGGACCTGAAGCATTGCACCGAGCTGCGCTACCGCGTCATTGCCGGTAATGCCCAGCTTGCCCATGCCTGCCAGTAGAGTTGGAAACCAACGCGCCATATCGGCCGCTTCGAAGCTGCCCGCCTGCCCCTGAAAGGCAATCGCCTCAAGGGCCTTCTGCATGGCCTTTGGGTCGTTGATCTTGGCGTTCTGCCCCAGCGCGTTGATCATCGCGGCCGTATCGGCACCACCCGCGCCCTGCCCCACAACGAACTTGGCCGCCACTGGCGCGTAAGCCATGGCCTGTTTCAGCTCCATACCGGCACCGACCAGGGCGTTAACCGTTTCGGCAACCTCGTTGCGAGCCAGACCGGTATCCCGCGAAGTGCCGATGATGGTTTTGGCCATCTCTTTTTCTTCGTCTTTACCGGCCACACCAGCCTTGATCGCAATGTCACGGATCACAGCCCCGAACTCGGCGCTGACCCTGGTCGGCACAATCATCGTGGCCGACGCTGCACTGGCCGCGAGCGCAGTATTGCGCAGCCCAACCGCGCCCTCTTTCATCTGGCCCTGACCGGTCGACTTGAGTTCGGCTTTGCGCGCCTGCCGTCCAGCCTGTTCGTAAGCCTTGCCGAGGTTTTTCACCTCGACACCCTGTCGCCGCAGGCTTTCAAGGTTGGCATCGAGCTTGCGCCGCAACCCATCGGCCGTAGCAGATCCGCTCAAATGCGCCTTGCGCCATTCTTCCTGCAGGCGCTTGGTTTCACCGATCACCGATTGCAGAACCTTGGCCTTGCCCGCAGTCGATTCAAGACGCTTAACACGCCCCTCGACGTCCTTGAACGCCGCCCCCACAGACTTGCTGACTGCGCCATCAATCACCAGGCCTAGCGCTAATTCCTTCGCCATGCTGTCGCCTCTTGATTACCGTCCACGCGGAAAACAGCTCAATCCCTAAGCCACCACCACATTTCGAAAAACGGCATCGTTTCAATCTCGGCCAAGGAGAACCCAGTTTCCTTAGCCATACGCTTTGCCATCAGCCGCAACAGTGAAGGATCAAACCTCGTCCTCTTCGACCATGCGAAAGTAGCCGGTCTTCACGCGCTGATAGTCCTTTAGCGTGAGGCCCATGAGGTCGTTTTCGCCAATCGTGGCAAGGCTGGAGAACAACATGGCATCAACGGCCAGTTCGTCGGTAGGGTTCGCCTGCTGACAGGCTCGCACCTCACGCACGGTCGGGGAGCGCATGACGATCTTGTCCGACTTGACGCCGTTCAGTTCACTGGGCGTAGACAAGGTGATGATCACACCGGAATCGGTGACGACCAGCCACTTTGGTAGCTCGTTCAGGTTGGTGTTTGCTTTGGCAGAAGTGTTCATGTAATCCCCTTACAGGCCCAGCTGGTTGCGCATCTGAATGAGTTGGTCGACGCCGTTGATCACGCGCACCGAATTCAAAGGATCAAGTTCGTACATCACGGTCCCGTCAATTTCGAGCTTGTAGTACGACACGCCGATGTTGTACTTGAACTCTGCTTTATCACCCGGCTTCCAACTGCCCGGATCGACCTCTTTGAGCATGCCGCGAATAGTCGCGATGACGCCGACAAACTTGCCCTTCTGACCCTTGAAAGAACCACGAAACGAGGAATTGAAGGCGGTGCCATCGACCAGCCCGACGTATTTCAAGGCTTCCTTGCGTACACCGTTGCAGCTGAACGAGGCCTCCATCTTCTCCATGCCCGTGTCCATATCAACCTCGCCATCCGCGCCGCCAGGCCTGTAGCCCTCGGTCTTGACCGTCACTTTCGGCAGGGACAGCTCAGGCACATCGCCGTGGAAACTAATACCGTCAATGAACAGGTTTGTATTAAAAAGAATCTCAGGAATCATGGTGCAGGCCCCTTAGGAATTGGCGTCGAGCACTTCGGTCAGCCACTGGTTGGTGACTTCAACGAGGAAATTAGGGTTTTCAGCAGGCGGCACGTCCGTGAAACGGATGATCCAGAAAACCTTGCCCTGCTCGATCTGGCTGGCCGTGTTGCGCTCAGGGTCCGGATAGACTTCAAAGTTGATGATCGCGCCTTGGTTTTTCAGGTCGCGCATGAAATTCTGAAGGCCTTCCGTCACGTCCTTTACGTAGGTCTTGTTGATCGGGCGGTCTACCGCCCACTTGTGCCCGTAAAGGATCGCGTCCATGACAATGTCCATGGTCCGCACACGGGTAACAAAGGACCACTTCGAGTCGCTGGACTGAGTACGGTTGCCCCACAGGCGGTAGCCGTCGTCACGGATGATGGTCGTAATGTTGGCCGCGTTGAGCAGGTTGGCCCGGCAGGTCTCGTCACCGTCCAAGAACTCGACCGGACGCGTGGTGCCAGTAACACCGACGAACTCTTTGTTCGACGGCGACGCCCAGAATCCAAACTCGCTGTCTGTCCAGGCAAACAAGCCAGCGGTGTACGCCGAGGCCGGTGCGTCGACGGTCGCGTTTTTGGTCGTATCCCAGAACTGAACGCCCGGATCAACGAGAAAGATTCGCTTGCTGCCGAAGTTCTCCGCGTAGGCAATAGCGGCTTCGTCTGTGGTGTTCGGCCCGTCGATGATCGCAATGGCGCGCAGCTTCGCGGCCAGCCCGTCCATGGCGGTGGCCACCGGCAATGTCGCGGAGTGCCCGGGCGCGATCAGCAATCGCGGCTGGGCATTGAACTTGCTCTTGCCATCCAGCAGACCCTGTAAGCCAGTACGCTGACCGTTAGCCAGAACCCCACCAATAATGGCCGAGGTTTGCGCCGCCGCGTCAGTGCCCAGGGTGACGCCGCACGCGACGATCACCGCCTTGGCACGCAGAAACACCGCTTGGCAGGCCTTGGTGATAGCAGCATCAGCGCCCCATGCTGCAATGGCTTCGCTTTCGCGAGTGATCAGCTTCAGCTCATTGGGGTTCGCGCTTGGTACACCACCCACCAGCGGCCCCGGGGTGAAGGTGTCGCACAGTCCGATAATCGAACTCGACGGCAACGAAATAGTGCGTGTTCCGACGTCCACATTCGTGACCGTGACGCCGTGAAAAAAACCGCTCAGACTCATAAAGCTTTTCTCCAGAAACGAAAAAACCCCGCTGGGCGGGGTTGTGTGTGATGTCTGCGTTACGCGTAACGGAAAAGAAAACGCCCCGTCAGTGCGGGGCGTTTATTGCGCCAGGGAGGGAAGCCAACTTGGTACAACGGGGCGACTATCAGCCCAAGGAAAATCAGCAGCCTCTGGCCAGCCACGCAATAACCTACGGTATGTCTGCAACTCGACGTATTGATCCGCGGTTAGAGTAGTAGGAGACCCCTCCTCCACTTCATCACGGTGACGCGTGACTACGCCGTCAGTAGCGGACAACTGCGCGTTGCGCCACTCGCGCTCAATATCAGCCATCTGCTCGACAGACAGCGGAGGCGGGTCAATGAGTATCGGTAGTCCCGTCTCAGGATCGGCAGCGACCACCAGCGGCGCTTGCGACTTGAGCGCGAGCAGCTGCTGCCAGTCTTCCGACGGCATTTGCACGACGTCGGTCGGCATGTCGGAACCATGCACGTCGAGGAAGTAAGCGCCCAGCGTGCTTGGACTGAAAAAGACCACGCCTTGCGGCTGTAGCTGTTCCATTTAGTTTCCCCTAGCTCGGTAATAAACACCCCAGTTCGCCGAAACGGCTCCCTGCAAGTTCTTGATTCGCATCTGTACGCCTGTTTTTGTAAGCGTTCCATATACCGCAATTACAGGAGCAATGTCGCCGCCAAGGTGCATAGCGATCAGAGATCGACAGGCATTTGGCCACGCCATAGGGAACGTCACATTGATATTTCCGTTAGCATCACTGACCCCATACCCCCATTGCTCATACATGCCCTGCGCTTCGCGAGACCAACCGTTATCCCCATTTACCGACGCAAACATAGGCGTATAAGGAAATGTCGCCGAGCCAGACGCGAAGTAGGAAGTCCCCTGCAACACAACATCCAAGGACGATCCGGCAGGAACGGCAATGCTTCCGAAAGGAGCGGTAGCAATAGCGCCAATCTTGTCAGCTCCCGCTGGCACAACTGTCACCACGGCCGTACCCACGTTTCTGAATGTGATTACAGCACCGTTAATCCCACTAAGAGAGGGCGGCAAAGTAATAGTGAAAGGTAATGATGAGTTAAATAAAACCAGATTACCGAATTGAGCAGCCGATAAGTTTGCAGCCGCGCTATAGATGGTGACGCTGCTGTAATTGCCCAATGCCCGCTGGACGAATTCCGTCGTAGCCAGTTTCGTAGTGCGATCAAACTGAGGTCGCGTTATTGCCGTTGGAGTCCCCACAAACGCCGGAGAGTCAATCGGCGCGTAGCCCTGCGTAACGTCCTGAAACGTCAGGCCCGTCGCACCCAGGACAATCACGCCGTCTGTGACTAACTGCCAACGAGAGTCGGCCAGCGTAGCGCCCTGCTCAACCGATACGACCATTGCAGATGTCACTTCGGCGTCGATATCGGCATCCGCCGCTCGCACCCATACGCCACCTCCGGCGATGTACAAGCCATTATCCTTGGCGACTGCCTGATTTTTCACCAGAACCCGATCGCCCGCCGCTAAGGCAATTGAGTCGATAGTCTGAAGCCCGGCCAGTGCAATGTTGGCCGTAGTAGCTACCCGCACCGACTGCTTGCTGTCGAGCTTGTAAAGCTCCTCCAGCACCTTTGCATCGACGTAGGCACGAGTCGCCAGCACGACGGCCGGGTCAATCTTCAGCTCTACGTTACCCGCGTTGGTCACGATTATGTTCAGGCGGACGATTTGCGTCCGGCCGGAACCCTGGACCAGCAATGGCTTGAACGAAGGCGCACAGTTAGCCACCGCCACGAAATCACCGTCAGCGTCATACAGACCGATTTCACGAATCCAAAAACCGCCAACGTCGGCCGGAATCACCTGCTCGGCAATGATCACCGACGCGTTAGCCGGGTCGATCTTGAGCGTGTTCAATGGAGCGCGGCGCACCTCGTTGATCAGCTTGGTCTGTATCACGGACGGAACAGGATCTGCGCCATTTGCATCACCAATCGCCATGTGCGTGATCTTCCAGGGCAAGCCCAGCGCATCAGCGTTCGCCTGCTTGGCCGCGCCGACATTGGTCAGCGTGGCAAAAAACTGTGAGTTCAGATTAATCATGAAAAAACATCCAAGGTATCGGTAGAGGTTTCACGTCCTACCAGACCGAAAGAGCCTGTGACTTCGATGTCACGCGGCACAGGTGGATAGACGTCGATTTCGTCACCCTCATAGAGGCAAGCCGACATGTACTGGCGGCCTGTACTTTCCAGACTGATTGCCAGCCCGGTCAGGTGTCGGGATACGGGTTTGGCGTCGTCGATCAGCAGCACCAGCTCCTGATAGGTTTCTTCACTGATCCCCGTTTCGAGAACGCCCACCTCCAGCTCAAAGGTGGCAGGCTCGCCCTCCGGCACCTTCTGCCACCACTCGATGACATTCACCAGATAGCCCAGAGGCTCGACCACGCGCCGAATCGCGCCAATCGTGCCCTTGTGCTTATGGATGTAATACGAGCCGCTGATCGCAGCTCGCTTGACCGCTACAGGCCATGTATCCACCCACCGGTCTACCGAGCACTCCCACGCCAAAAACGGCAGCAAGGGCACCGGGCACGTAATAGGGTCGTAAATAGATCGCAGCGGGGCCGGAGTGACTTCAGCGGTCGCACCCTCTATGGCTCGCTCCAGCGGCGTACTGTTGTTCGGCAGCAGACTGCTCATGTCATACCCCCAACGTCACGCTGACTGAGGAGCAGTAGGCCGCTTGTTCCTTGGTGGGCCGGATGTCGTCCCAGCCCACCAGCTCGACGCGACGAATCCCCGCAACATGCAACTGGGCATCAATTGCTGAACGAGCCACTTCGACGCCCAGCCGCCGCCTTGGATTCATCCACTTAGCCAGGCGCTCCTGAGCATCGGCCAACGCCGCCTCACTTTCGGAGCCGGTGCCAACCGGATGAAGAATGGCGGTGATGGTGTAGGGGATAATTTCTGCCCCCTTCACCGTGAGGCGGTCGCCCAAAGGCCGCACATCCTCATCACTGAGAGCAGCGCGCACGGTATCCAGCAACGCATCATCGGCCGAGCCATCACCCTCAAGACCCAAAACAGTGACCACCACAACAGCAGGAGACGGGCTTTCTGCCGTGGCATCCGCCACCAGTCCGGAGGCGTTACGCGCATGCAGGATGTAGCTGTTGCGCGGCCCGGCCGTGGATAGGCCTTCCCAGCTCATCTGGATACGTTCGCGAAACGGGTCATCCTCTTCCAGTACCTCGGCTGTCGGAGGCGACGTCGTGAGGTCTTCAGCGACCACCACAAGACGCTTTAGGTTGACCCGAGCGCCCAACTGATCGAGATCTGATTTCTTGGAGTAGGCCAGCATCAGCGCCTTGGCCGCGTCATTGACCCGCGCCCGATTGCTCACCTTGTTGTAAGCGGCAAGCTCCAGCAGCTTGACCACCGGATCACTCTCAAGCTCGGCATTCCACCCCTCGCCCATCAACAGACGAAAGTTCGCAAGCTGCTCGGTGTAAATATCCTCAAAGTCCAAGGTTTCCAGAACATCCGGGGCCGGTAGCGATGACAGGTCCACAATGTTCATGCAGACACCTCCAAGAGCTTGCTGTCGCCCAGGTACTCAGCAACGAGCCTGAACGTGATTTTTCCGTTGAGCACCGCGATAACCTGAATGCTGCCGATCTTCACTCGCGGCTCCCAGCGCCCTAATGCCCGCGCTGCCTCGGCCTGCACCGCGCCTTTCCAGCCCTCGTTAACAGGCAAGTCGACATAACGGCGTATACCGCTGCCGTATTCAGGACGCATTCGTCGGCTGCCCAAGGGGGTCGACAGAATGTCTTCAATGGACTGCCGCAGATGCTCAAGGCCACTGATCGGCTTGCCGGTGCGGCGATCCATTCCGATCATTCATGTCACCCCGGCAGCGGCTCAAAATCATCGTGAGCTTTCAGGAAAGTCAGCAGCTCGGATGTGCCTGCGGAGATCTGACCTTTTGTCACCCGCGCCTGACCGCCATCAGGCAAAATCAAGGTGCGGGAGGTGAAAACCTTGTCGCGAAAAATCGGGGCTGGCACTACTTCTGCTGGCATCATTTGGGAAACAACCTGCACTGGTTGCACAGCTGAGCTGTCCGTGCTTTCCGAACTTGGTTTATCGGTCGTTTTGTTGGCAGCCATCGGGTTTCCTCCAGGCATAAAAAAACCCGCTCAAAGCGGGTACTCATTGGGAATGCATCAGTGCTTGTGATTCGCCGTGTTGCCGCCGGTGTCGATGATCTTGCCGCCGCCGCTGATATCGCCCGTTACGCGTAACGGCCCGTTGATTAAGGTAGGACCATCCAGGGTGATTGCGGCAGACTTCACTGACACGGCGTTATCCGTTACGACAGCCGTGGACCCGCCGACCTTGATGGTGACGGTGCCGGTCGGCAGCGTGATTTCATACGTCTTGGCGTTCCAGTCGTAAACCAGTGAGCCGCCGTCATCAAAGCGCCAGACCTCGACGTGATCCCGGTTGTCCGGCTGGGCACCGGCATCGCTATACAGTCCAGGAATAAACCGCCCGAGACCGGGCACGCCGCTCGGATTGATCAACGTACCCTGTTCGTTCAGGCTCGGCGCTCGCCAGTGCCGCGCCTTACCCGCTGCAACGCTGTGCCAACGCACCCATGGACTAACCCAGCCACGCGATTCAACGCGTACCTTGCCCGCGACCAGATCTACCCCCACAACGGTGCCGGGCATGATCATGGCCTGAATCATCCGGTCGTGTTCGCCCAGGGCTTCGCTGCTCATAAGGCTACTTCCTCGCCCTCGACATCCAGCACCAGAGTAACTGGGGCAACATCAGGCCACGGCCATTGCTCGACCCCGAGGTATATCTGCTGAGTCCACTCGACTTTCCAAACGGTGTAGCCATCAAGTTCAGGCTTGGTCCAGTCGGGTCCTGCCTGTATGAACTCCGCGGCCTCAACATCATCAAGCCCCCAGTATTGCGCACGCAGCAGAACAATAAGCTGGGTGACCAACTGCGCAACGTGATGGTGATGGCCGCTGACCTCTGACCCCACAATGAGGTAAGCCTCTAATCGACAGACCATACCCACACGGCCCGTGCCAGGATCGGTACCCGGCTCAAGCTCAGCGAGTTCCAGAAACAGCGCTGGCAGATGAACCCGGTCGCGAATGTCGGGCCAGGTCGCTACCGTTTCCAAACCGAGCAACTGGCTACCGAGTTCACGCTCAATGGTTGAAAACAACAAATCAAGGGTCAGCACGACTTCATCCACCGCCGCTACCTCGCAGATATTTTTGTAGCTCGAAATTCAGTTCCTGCCTGAGGACTTCCAACAATCTGGCGTCAGCCTTGCGTGTCCAGCTGTTGAACAAGGGGCGGACGTCCTCAAGTGACACTTTGGCTTTTGCCAAAGGGAACCGGGTGCCGTGCTCGGCGATCCAGCCGGAGCTCGGCCCGCCGCCGCCTGACACGTCGCTATTCGGGTAATCATTCGCCGCGAAATGCTTGCTGGCCGTGCGTATCCAGATATCTGCGTTGCTGCCGTAGACCCGCTTGTAAAACGCCCCGCTGTAGCGTCGACGCCCCACGGACACGCCCGACTGTGTCTGACGTGCTCGCCCGGTTCGGCTGGCTTCCAGCGGGTTAATGCCAAACCACAGCTTGCCTTGCTGCTTGCCTGCTTTGACCGAATAGGCTTTGAGGCGCTGACGCACAGCACGCATGGCGATCCCCTCTTTGCGACCCACATCACGAGCGATGTGGGTTCGCAGCCAACCGAGGGTTTTGTTGATGGCCCGGCGCTGAGCATTGGCAGCAGCCTTCGGCATCATCTTGGCGAAGTCAGTGAAGGCCTTTAAATCAGCGTCGGATGTCTGAATGGTGATCAGCGCGCTGCTGGAGGTTGACTTGTAGAACGAACCAATGCTCATGGCTTAAGCCTCAAGACCAAGGCGACCAAGCCAGCACCGTCAGGCTCCGGCCGAACCAGCGTGTATTCTCCGCCGCCGTCCATGGCTGGCAGATCGATGGTGACGCTCTGCCCCTTCTCGACCCCTTCGACGTCACCAACGCGAATCATGAACGTCGGCTCACGCAACCCGGTATTCAAACGTCCGATGTTCGGCTGGAGCCAAGGCGCTGAGAACATGCCTAAGACCGGACGCCCTTCGATAGAGCCAGAGTCGCCCAAGGTTTCGAACACGGTATCGTCGACCGCAGCCACTAGATCCCTGAAGCCCATGTTCAGAGCGTCAGGCGAATAACTGCACGAGGCCGGGTGCAGATATGCAGCGGGTTGGACTGGGCCTCACCGGCCACCCCCTTGGCAAATGGTAGCAGTTCGAGCTTGCTGTAATAAGGCAGGCCCTGCGTGTTGACCGTTTCCATGTAGTCGGCCGGTGCATACACCGAGAGGAACATCTCAGGGACACCTTCTGGCACCAGACGCGCTTCGTCATCCGCAACGAAGGCAATGCCACCGACCTTGCCGCGATAACGCTCCCAGGTGATGCCACCGAATTCGAAGGCTTCACGGCCATCACCGCGCAGGGACGCAGCTTGCTGACTACCTTTATACGTCTCGACCACAGATGCATGACCGATCAGTTCTTTCCAGAAGGTCTTGCCACAAAAGGCGCGAGATCCCATGGTGGTGACGTTGCCGAGCGCGTCTTCCTGCATGTCCAGAGCCTCCACGCATTGCGCCTGGACTAGAGACTTAGGGTCGGTCAACTGCATTGACATACTTTGACGTTCAACACCAAAACGATCATAGATGTCGAGCAGCACAGCCGTGCCATCCGCATCCAGGACCTTACCGTTAATAGCACCCATACGATGAAATTCGTGGGTGGCATCCAACTGGCGACGAGCTTTCAGCAGTCGCGCATTGACCATGTCCTGAACCGCTTGCAGCTCTGTTTGTGTCCCGAAGGCACGAACGCCTTGGATCTCATCAGCTTTAATAGTAAAGCGTTGAGGCAAATGCACGGTGTTGAACGGCAGCAACACGCGCTTACTGCCATTGACCACCAAGCCGGAAGTACCACGCTCGCCTGCAGGAACGAGCGCCAGCTTATCGCCGTCCTTCTCGATCTGCACGGTGAGCGTGGCCACGCCCTCTTCTGCAAACAAGCCGAGATCGGCCAGTCGCCCCGGCACGTATTCCTGTTCGTTGATGGCTGCGGTCAATGCGGCAACACCAAAGGCGTCGTCTTCAAAAATGGCGATATCGGCCATGGGGTACTCCAGAAATAATAAACCCCGCACTTGGCGGGGTTAGGGAAAAGGATTTAGGCAAGCTCAGCGGATGATGATCTGTTTGTCGTTCAGCGCCTTTTCTGCATCGAGGTCCAGCCCCGTCAGTAACGCCTCACTCACCTCTGCCATCCGAACCACCGCACGTCCGCGCCGGGTGACGTCGGACACGCCGAGGGAGGCGAACAGAATGCAGACGGCCTTCTCGGTGCCATCCTCAGCGTCCGGAGCATAGGCCGCGAACTCTCCAGTGGCAGCGACCTGCCCGAGTACCTGCCCAGCAACCAGAGCGGCACCGGCGACCACAGCGATTGCTTCGCGAGAGATATTGCCGTTACCTTCGCTCAACAGGAATTCACCGGCGTGTACCGGCTCTTGTTTGATATTGTTCATGCTTATGCTCCTTTACGAGAACCAGCTGCTGCCTGCCGACGAGCAGTCCAGATCGAACTGGGGTTGGGTAACTGCGCCAGAACCTTGCCGGGTTTATCCGTATCGATAGGCAGGCTGTTGTCGATTTCAAATCCCTTGCCGCTGCCGACTATCTTGTCGAACAGTCGCGCCCGAACGGCCGCAGCATCTAAGCCTGCGGCGACATACTCGGCGCTGAACTCAGGCAAACGGGCCGCAATACACAGATCGTTGACGGCCTTCGCCCGTGCTAGGCCCGCCTGGACAATGGCTTCGCTTTCCAGCTTGGTGGAGCGGAGCAATGGTTCAACCAGATTGCTAATACCCGCCTCCGTGCAACACTGGGTGATCATCAGCGCCAACCTGGCAGAGTCAGAAACCGGCAACACCGCAGGCGGTTCAACCGGCTCCGGTTCCGGCTCAGACTCGAGCGGTTCTTCCAACTGCGCCAACAGTTCAGCCGGTGCATTCTGGTAGCGCTGCAATGCCGAGCCTTGACCCAAACAGGCCTTGACCTTGACGCCCTCGCCCACTTCATCGGCCAAGCCTAAGGCGACCGCCTCACTGGCCGTCAGCCAGGTCTCAGCCGCCACGAGCCGCCGTAGTTCGACCTCGTCGACGTCAGGTGCTTTAGCCTTGTATGCAGCGATGATCGCCTCCATGGTCTGGTCGAGCACGTCGGCCACCTTGCGGAAGTCCTCGGCATCCCCAGCCGCATACGTCCATGGGTTATGAATCATCAGCATCGCGTTGGAGGCGATGACCACCCGGTGCGCGCCGCACACTGCAACGCTGGCAGCACTGGCCGCCAGCGCATCAACACGGCCGGTGCAACGTTCACCCAGCCGTGACAGTGCGTTGTGAATGGCCAAGCCGTCGAAGAGGTCACCACCGATGCTGTTGAATGCAACAACCACCGGTGACGTGCCGTCATCCATAGCGCGCAGATCCTGCACAAACTGATTAGCAGTGATGCCCCAGGTACCGATCTCGCCGTAGACGAATACCTCGATCACACGTTCGGTAGCTTCGCCTTCGGCCTGCACGGCGTACCAGCTTTTGTCCTGAACCTGGACTTGTTTGCCTGCCCGGTTATAAACGCGTGGTCGCGCTTTCTTACTCATGGTTGCTCCTTCTCGTCGACAACAACTAAGGCGTCGAGAGTGCTGTAATTGAGGCCGAGGTCTTTGGCCCGTTGAAGGTCAGCGGCGTTTTCCGCATCCACCGTTTCGGCGTCATAGCCCGTGCGCAGGACCATCTCGCTGCGTGAAGCAAAGCCCGCCCGCACTTCCATTTGCCGTGCCTGAACGTCTTGCACCGGCTGAATGTAAGCCCAGCCTTGCGGCACCCAACGCGTGCGCAGGTATTCGCGACGACGCTTGGCGTAATCGGCCAGCACCAGCGCGCCCGAGAGCACGGCCATATCCATCCATGCGGCCCTCACAGGGCGGCAAAGCTGGTGCACGTAGACACTGAACTGAAGCTGTTCCAGTCGACGCCGGAACTCGTTGAGCACAACCCGTAACGCCCGGTCGTTGATCTCGCGCATGTCGCCGGTGAGGATCTCGTAAGGCGTGCCGGTTCCTGCTGCTGCAGCCATCAGTTGCTGCCGCATGAAGTCGGGGTAGTTGTTGCCCGCATCGGGCGGTTTGGAAAACTCCACCTCCTCGCCCGGCCCCAGCTCCTGCATGGTGCCGGGTTCGAGTGCGACCATCGGCGTGAAGCCGTCCCGGTCCAGGCTCAATGGCTGGCCGGTGACCGGATCTCTGGGCACAGGTCCCGAGTCCGGTGCCGGTCGGCTGATGAAACCTGCGAACAAGTTGGCCACTTCCTGACGGAACAACACGGCGTCATCGTAGTTATCCAGACTTCGCAGTCGCTTGAGCACCGGCGACAATCGCGGCACGCCACGCAGTTGACCTGGCTCTACCGGTTCGAAGATATGCAGCACCTGAGCCGCAGGCACACGCACCAGTTGGTTGTAACCAACGTTCAAGGACGTTGAGTCGCGAGGGTGCGACAGGTACATCCAGAACGCGACCCGCTTACCGTCTGGGGTGAACTCGATCCCGGCGCGGATGATGTTGCCGTTTCGGGTGGTCTCGAACTTATCGTGCGGGACGAATTCCGGAGCCAGAACCTGCAGTTGCAGGGGGACCGCCAGCCCCTCTTCAAGACTGCGAGGACGCAAGCGAACAAAGCATTCACCCGACGTTTCCACCGTGCGGGCAATCAGCGCCTGCAGGCCGTAGAAGTCGGTACGCTCATCGGCGTCAGCTTCATCGACCCAGTCGTCCCACAGTTCCTGTTGCAGCTTGCGGAGTACTTCATCGTCTGTTTTCGGTCTCGGCGTAATGCCTGTCCCAATCAGATTGCTGACGCGCTTATCGATTACGTTGAAGGCGTAGGGGTCATTGCGGACAGCTGCCCGGGAGCGTGAACGCAGATTGCGCAACGCCGGTGTGTTGATGCTGTTGATTCCGTTGTCGGGAGCATCCCAGCCAGTGGTTCGACGGCCCTCCCCGGCACCTTCGTAACTGGCCTTGATGTTCGACGGCAGCAAGAATCCGTTACGGGTAAGCGTCGGATACTGTCGAGCCATCAGATTCCCTTGCCCCCGTGACACAGCCGGACCACGCGGGAGCGAGGACCGGCAGCATTAACCAGCGACGAGCGAATCTCTTCACGAGCCTTGAGCAGCTCATCGACCGTGCGGTATTCAACGGTGCGGTCGGTGTAGCGAACAGTTTTTTCACCGCGAGCGATGGCCGCCTCAACTGCGTCGAGGTGCTTCTGGGTAAATGACATATCAGCGTCTCTTCAGATGACGGATCAAGGTGCGTTGTGCAACATCAGCGGGGAGGTCCGGAAGAGCCGATTTACTCGCCGGTATCGTCCCAGACCTTCGCGAGAAAAACGTTGTAGAACATCCGCATGATGGATGGGTCTCCATGAAGCTGTTCTTCCTTGGCATGCTCATATTGCTTGGCCAGCCGTCCCCAGCCCCACCAACCGGTAGGTGCATAAAGCGCATTTAGATGAAACCCGACAGTTTCACCGTCGCCATCTGCATGAGAACGCCATTCGCCCTTAGCGAGCATGTCACCCAAATGCTCTTCTTCAATCGCAGCGCCACAGTCGGGCCTGAAACATGAGTAATGCACTTGGTGAAAGTCAGAGGAATATTGCAGCCGCTCCCAGTCCAACGTCTGCATATGACTGCAATGAGAACACGGCACGTAGTAATGACGCTGATCACTCTTCGAGAACAGGACATCAATACGGGAAGTAGACTTGACCGTTGGCACGCCGGAGAAATAGAACTTCGGCCTCATGATCGACGTGTCGTGACAGCGCTCAGCCGCCTCTACCAGATCGATATCAAACTCTGTATCTAAAGGCCAGTGGTCTATCTGCTCAGCACAAACATAATCCGCAGGGAATGACTCGAAAGCCAAAGAAGAGGCACTGATTAAGCGAAGCGATCCACCTTCATAGCTCTTTTCGCATGGATCACCGCGTCGGGGCCACCGCTCACGAAGTATTGGACTGGCGGTAAAACAGCCATTAATACGGCGAGCCATACGGCGCGCATGATGTCGTGACGGCAGGAATACCAAAATGTTAGACGGTGACTCGTCAACCAGACTGCCTAGCCAGTTGACAGCAACCTGGGTCTTCATCAACTGAGTAGCGGCCATTACCACGACGCGCTTGCAGGGATGATCCATTGAAAGGCAGCGCATCGGTTCGCGGGCGTAAGGTGTTCTCTGAACAAGATACGGTCCCGGGTCGGTGCTGATTGCTGGAGGAAGATACATGTGCTCCGCAGCCCACTCATCTACATAAGTCATTTAGCGTCTCTTCAGATAACCGCTTGTTGAACTGCGGCGTTGAGGTGGCGGTGCTACTGGCCGTGCTTGCACGACGGAGGCAACCGGTTGCGGATCTGGTTGTGAAGCACTAACTGGCGCTGTTTGTGCGACGTTGCTGACACGCTCGCCCTGAACCGGCTTGATCACCGGCACGTCGTCGAACAAACCAGACTGAGCCAAGGCTTGGCGTACCCTTTCCCAGTCATGCTCCTTGTAGCGATTGAGGCCCAGGTAATGCGCCATAGCCAGGCAATACACCATCAGGTCGAGCGCTTCGTTGCGCTCGGCCTTACCCTTGACCCACTCGATACGCTTGTGGCCTCGCACGTAACGGGCAACTTTGCGCTCTGCAACACACTGGTCGAAGAAGTCATCGGGCAAGTCATTGGCAAAGTGCAAAGCACCCGGGCCGGATTCAAACTGATACCGGTTGTAGATCCAGTCCTTGGCCGTGTCGGTACCGACGAACCATAGCTCGGCACCGTTGCGCTCGGTCTGTCCCTTCCAGGTTACGTCGACCATTGAGGGCCGTTGAGCAATGACAGGCTTGCCGGGCTTACTCGCACCCTTAATGGCGAACACATTGCGCCAACGACGAACCCGACAAAACTGGTAAACCTCATCGGTGTGGTGACCGCCAGAGTCCACGGCGACCGCAAGGATGCCAAGCCCAACGCTGCACGGATGGCGATACTTAGCCTTGAGTAATTCATCCAGCGCCGCCCATGTGCGTTCATCGGCGGGGTCGCCTGAGACGATCTGATAATCAACGACCCAGCGCTCCATGCCCACGCCCCAGCCCATGGCCATGAACTCCAGGCGATTGGCTTGAACGTCGACTGCACCGGTGATCATCAGCACCGCTGCTGGAAGCGAACCAAGCGTGAAGCCTTCCAAACGCGCCCGCTCTTTTAGCACCGTAGCCTTGGTTTGCTCCTGTGCGCTGTCCCAAACTTTCGCCAGACGGGTGTTGTAAAACACCTGCATGGGTTCAAGATCACCTTTGGCCTGGGCTTTCTTGGCCTTCTCGAACTGCTTTGCCAGCGACTTCCAATCCATCCAGCCCAGCGGCGAATAAAGCGCGTTGAGGTGGAAGCCCACCGTCTCACCATCGCCCTCGGCATGGCTGCGCCATTCTCCTCTGGCGAGCATCTCGCCCTTGTGGTATTCCTCGATTAGCACATCACATTCGGGGCCTGCGCACTGATAATGCGCAATGCGGAAATCCCTCGAGTAGTGCAGTCGCTCCCACTCCAAAACCTGCATGTGACCGCAGGTCGGACATGGCACGTAGAAGTAGCGTTGATCGCTCCCCTCGAACAGGTCAGAGATCCGCGAAGCGCCCTTGATCGTCGGGGAGCTGGAGAAGTAGAACTTGGCATTGCGGCCAAACGTACTGCCCCGGGTTTCAGCCAGTTCAATCGGGTCACCCTCCTCGCCGATGTCCACTTCCCAGCGGTCGATCTCGTCACCGTAAACGTAGCGCGCAGACAGTTCGGAGAGATTGGCCGCCGAGCCAGCGGTGGTGACGTACAGCGAGCCACCCTCAAACTCTTTGGTGTCCATGGTGTTGCGCGAGTCCCTCGACCGGCTGGACGCAACACGTTCGCGCAAAACCGGCGTGGCCTTGATTGTCTTGCCGATCCGCGACGAAACCCGCTTGGCCAGACCAAGGCTGGGCAGCAGCGTCAGGATGTTGGACGGTGCCATATGGATCAGACCGCCGATCCAGTTCAACGCGATCTGGGTCTTCATCAACTGCGAAGCCACCATGGTGACAACGCGTTTGCAGCGGTGCGATGGGGACAAACATCGCATCGGTTCACGTGCATAGGGAGTCCGAGAGGTACGGTATTGGCCAGGCTCAGCGGCACCAGTATCACGCGGTATCCGCATGAACTCATCGGCCCACTCATCCACCCAAAGCGCTGGCTCTGGACGTAGCCCACGAAAATACGCCTCGCGGTACACCTCTGCACCGTTGGCATATTCAGCAGGCATAGGCTTAGCTCATCATTGTTAATGCGTGATTGAAATCTTCGGTCGCTATACGTTCCGCGTCTTCAAGTGCGCTGCGAAGCTCGTGCATCAGATGCTTTTCGACATCCCAAGGATCTCCCATAGCCGATAGCTCGGGGGCAAGCTTTGCGGGCAACGCTAGGAGAAGATCACGCACCATACGACCCGATGAAAAAGCAGCCTCATCAACAACTAAGCGCTCGACTAATTCACCGTTTGTGTGGCGGACCTCAGTTTCAGCTTTCTCCGCCTGTGCAATCGCCAGGCGGGTTCGTGCTTTTTGATAGTCCGGCGCAGCCGTGGGAAGTCCGGCTGGTGACACATGGGGAAATTCAGGTTCTCGCTCTTGAGGGTTGAGGACCATTGGGACCTTGCCGAGCGTGTTAGTCCGGGAAGGATCGCTGGTCATCGCGAGATACTGATCGGTCGCTTCAACATCTACCTTGCCGTCCAAGGTTAGGACCAAGCGACCCTGCTGGGCGAGTTTGCCAACGTATTGGCGGGACCAGCCCTTAGTGTTCGCATATTCAGTGCGACTCAAAATGGTCATGTAAACCTCCTGTCAACCAAGGGCTGTCAACCACCGTCAACCGCTGTCAACCAACGTGGTAAAACCGGCCACTAACACTTTCCCGCGGGTTTGCGACCCCGTACCCCCGGAATAACCCCAGGGTCCCCGGCAGTTTTGGGGGCTGGCCGAGGGTCGCGGCCCTGCAACGCTGTGCTCCAGCCAAGGCTTTCACCCAACCTTCCAGACCCGAGCCAAATTACCGCTGCTCTGATAGACCGAACCGACGAATACAGCGAGGATTAAGACAAGCGGCCACGCGGTAACCTGCACGACCAACATACCCTTGCCGATGTACACCATTGCCGCACCGGCACTGGCCATCATCAACCAAGCCAGACAACTCATGTCCCGACGGAACCGCGCGCCTCTCCGGCGAAACGTGAACAGCCGTATGAACAAACTCATGCACAACCAAAAGGTGACTTGAGTGAGAAGTGCGGCAATCAGTGCATCATCCATCCTGACCTCCAGGCTGCTGGGCGTCGAATCGTCCCCGCCGCTTGATCGCGGCAAGTGCAACGGTCACAACCAGCACCGCAGCACCGAACGCCGCAGGACCCGAGTACTTGAAGGGACGAATGCCCCAGACCTCGAAATCCACCAACGCGGGTGCGAATAGGTAGCCCATTACGAACGAAACAAGCAGGAATACGAGACGCTTCCAGACCGGTAATTCTTCAGTGGTGGTGAAGAACACTAATGCACCGGCTAGCGCGCCGATGGCGGCCAGAGTGTCAATACCCGTTAGTAACCCGGCGAAACCTGCTCCGGCCGCACCGGCCACCACGACAGACGCGGTCGTGCTCGCTGGCTCGCCCATGCTCGTACTCCATTGCATTCACCCAAGGGGCGGAAATAAGAAACCCCGCCGAAGCGGGGTTGGTGACGGCCGGGGAAGGCCGGTGTTGCATGCACAGCACGTGCTCTGTCGGCGACTTAGACGCAAATCGCATATCGTGGCGCCTTTGTACCTGCGTTCGGAAAAACCGAAAAGTGCTGTTTAAAGGTTGGTTCGACTTCGACACGACTTTGGCATGAGTTCGACACGACTTCGACAACTGACCCGGACGAACGGTTAATTGGCGCGCGGAATAGCGGAGGCGCGACCCGTGCCTGTCGATACCTTCAAATGGCTGTTCGGCTGCTTACCAACGGGATAACCACGCGTGGTGCCAGTGCGTAAAGTCAGGATCAAAAGGACTTGCTGATGCAGCCGGTCCACCCAGTTCCGATATGTGCGGTCCGCCCCTTCGACAATGCCAACCTCCCTCATCTGCTCGCGAACGGTTGCCTGGGCGCAATAACGATACTTCGCAAGCTGCGCCAATGGCAGACGCCCAGTGCGCTCCAGTTCGGCCACCGCAGCATCAATCTCAAACGCGATGTGATCCATACCGGCACCGCCGCCAAGGATGCGGGAACCCGGTGTGCCACGAGGCGGCGCACCACCCCATTCGATAATGGCACCCATCTGGCTGCCCAAACCGCCGCCTTGGCCGAGCTGCCGCTTCTGCTCGCCCCAGTGAACCATAAACTCTTCAATTTCCTTGATCACTGCCCTATTCCCCCGAAAAACGAACCCGACACAAAAAACACGCTACCCAACACAAACCCAACACACCTAAAACCCTTTAAAAATAACGACTTATTAACAATTGTGTTGAGTGTGTTGGGTTGGTTGGGTTTATCTGTCCTCGCATCAGAAAAAAATATTCTCTCTTCTAACGATGGAAATAACGTCACGCATGCGCGCCCGCGACGCCAAACCCAACACACCCAACACAAAGCCCTAGAGGCCGCGAAAAACAAGGGCTCAAACTGTGTCGGGTAGCTGAAATCAACCCAGCACACACCCGACACACCCAACACACTTTTAGGTGTACTCATGCCGCAGCCGCCTTCATATGGTCCCAGGAATCGACGTTCCAGCCAGCCAGACGCGCCTTTGCACGCCAGTCCTCCACCGACTTCCCCAAGTCCGGCGCTTTCATTGATGGGGGAAGGGAAGCGTCAGGGTCATTCGGGAAAAAGAACGCACCGAAGCGCCGATCATTACGCTCAGTCCACGGTATTGATCGCGTCTTTTCTACTTCGGAGCTAATGAATAGCGAGAACTTCGTCTGGCTCATCGAATGCTCTTTGTTTCGCTGACACCACTCAAGGAACAGTGCGTAAAGGTCGGTTGACAGACACGCCCCCCAAAGGCCGCGACCGAGTTCGCCGTATTTCCACAGATTAAGGAATGTCTGCCAACCTGCTCGACTGAGCGCAACCAGCCGTTCACGCGCATCAGTGCTGGGAGGCCGGGTGCGCTCATTGAAATCGCCGAGATCAACCCTCAATAGCCAGCCATACAGCGCCGCGACGCCGCCGTTCTTCAACTCATGACCAATCGCCTGTTGCCGAGGAACAGGCAAAGTCTCCATGGGCCACATGACCAACATCCGCCGATCACTTTCGCTGATTGGCCAGGGCAAGATCTCGTTGCTGAGGAACACGGCGTTCATGTGGTTAGCCTCCTCCCAACCATTTATGAACTTCGACTCCATGCGCACCGTTTTACCGGTTACAAGGTGCTTGATCTTGCCCACTTGGTTGTAGCGCTGGTCACGGCTGACAACCTCTTCGAACACGGCCCACATCTTTCGGCTTTGCCATGCGTTGAAATTGCTCTCCAGCTGGGTCTGACCAACCGTAGCTGCGTACTGGCCGTAGAGTTCGCCAAACGCATCTGCAAACAGCAGACTTTTGCCTGACCCTTCCATGATGGAATGCATCAGAACGGCGGTGTCCATCTTGGCTCCGAGGTGTTGCAGCGGATAAGCCAACCAGCGAGTCAGCCAGAGCGCAGCATCAACATCGTGATTACAAAGGAAGGAAATCAGCCACCGCAGATTGGCGCACGCGTCATCGTTATCAACTGGCTCCAATGGCAAGCCGTCGAAAGTATTGATGTAGACGCTGGGGTCTTTGGTCATGGTTGGGTCAAACACAATATGCTCGACATCAACGACGCGCCGCTCGCTGCTGTTCAGCCACAGCGGGTACGTGTCGCCCAAAGCCATCTTCACCGCACCCTCCGCGATCCGGCGCTTTTTCTCCCGGTCCCAAACATCCTTGGTCCCGTCGATGTAAACATAGCGCTCAACCGGCCGCATACCGAGGGCACCGCCCTTCTTGCCCGCCATCTTTCTGGACTGCTCGATCTCTTTAACCTGATCGTCGGCGATCAACTTCTTATCGGTATCGTCCAGCCAGAGCTTCGCCAGCGGCTTGCCTACCCGCGCCTCAAATGCAGATTTCTTCATGACCCGCGACTTGTCGAAGTCCCAGACATGGGTCGTGCCCTCGACGAGAGCAAACCGCCGCAATACCTGCTCGATAGTGAGCTGCTCCCCCGCCCCCCCATCAGACGCAGGAGCCGCCTCACTGGAGGCCGCTGGGCTAGGCTCAGGGCTTTCCTCAGTTGGGGCTGGGGGAAGATCATTCGAATTCGGACGCGTTGACTGCATGCCCAGCATCTGTGCAGCTGCCTTCACCGCCTTTGACTGCTCGCCGCCGTGCTCCAGCAAACAGAACACCTCAAACGCATCATTCTGATGACCATTAGCCAATGGGTCAGCGGCGTGATGCGAGTACACCTTGCCGTCATCGGAGACGGTGATGCCCGGAAGCCCGGTGCTGCTTTGCGGATAGAGCCACTTGCTGCCCTTCTTCGCATAACCGTTCGCGCGCAGGATTTCCTCCACGTCGTGGCAGCGATTGAATTCATCAATCACCGACGGGCGATTACTGGAACCCGGCGTGGGCTTTGGCTTCGGTTTCGACTTGGCGGCAGGCTTGGCGGCTTTTGGGGCCCATGGGCACGCAGCTTCTGCATCCCGCTTGAAGATGTCCCAGTTGTTCCAGACCTTTAGCAGATCGACGATCAGAACCGGCAGGCCCGTCGCATCTGGTGGCGTGCGCCAGGTATAAGGCTTACCGGTGCCTGGGTGAATCGACGGCGGCAAAACGTCCTGAACCAAACCAGCGCGCAGCTCGAACACGGTGATCCGCTTGTACTGTTCCGCCTCAGCCTTGTACAGCGCCTCCCGAGCAGTATCCCCCGCATCACGGGCAGCATTAGCTTTCAGCATGATCGATTTGTGTATGGATCCGTCCGGGTCGTTCTCGTTTGGCCATGCCAAGGCGTGCCGACTCAGTTCGATACCTTCCGGCACTTGGAACAGAACACGAAAGCGCTCTGGGTTGCCGACGACCGTTGGAAACGCCAAGGCAAGCGCATCAAGGTCAACTCCGAGCAACTCGTACAACACGTGACGGGTCCACTGCACATCATCAACATCCAGCGAGCAGACACGACTCGGCCCGAGCACTACACCGAGGTTGTGATTCGGGTTCTTAGTCCAGAATGCTTCGGCCTTGTCGGCGTCAACGATGTAGTTGCCCGGCTGATTCCATGCCTTCCCTTTCGGGCCTTTTTCACCAGGCTGGATCGGCACCAAAGCCAGTCCGAAGGTTTCACAGTAACGCCGCGCCCATGTCGAAATAGGTGTTGGACTGCCGGTCATCTACGGCGCTCCCGAATCGCCTGGCAATCGATGCAGGTACCGCAACCCAGAACAGCAACGCGACGAGGCTCTGGAATAGGTTCGCCGCAATCTTCACAATCCTCTGCGCTGACTGTCGCGACCAAGCTGCGCTTGCGGCGATCAAGGGCTACCTGCAGGAAGTAGTCGGCCTGATCGTTGGCAATATCGATTACGTCAGCCATTGTTGCGAGCCTCCAGAGCCTGAAGCACATCACTTTCAATGCGCCGCTCCATTGCCTCGCGGGCACCGGCCATAATGCCGAGAATCGCGCGGATCACGTCGACGCCATGTTTATCCAACAACGCTACCTCGTGCAGCTCCCAGACTTCGTCGGCTGCCCCGCTGTGCATGCTCGAAACAAACTCACCAGTTTCGGCTAACAGGCTGCCGACAGCCTTGAGCGCATCTTTGGTGGCTGCGACCGGCTCCGGCTTGTACCAAACTGCCCCAGCTGGACGCATCAATGCATCGAGCAAGAGTGGATTAGCCGTCAGACGAATGATCTCTTCCAACTCATCTGGCGTAGGCCAGCGCCGCTCTTCGTCGAGCTTCAACTTTTTCTGAAGGGTGTCGTTATCCAACACCATGTCGTAGGCAAGCGCGGTGATACCGCCCTTGTAATCGCGCCCTGAGCGGTAAAGCGCCTGGCGCAACGAAAGAACCTGACCAGCGTCAGGCAAAAGATCAGTGCGACTCATAACCGTAAAATCCCCGTTTACGGTGTAGCCACAGTCAGGGACTCGCCCTATCCTACGACCACGACCGATGTGCTGTGCTAAACGTGCTGTGCGGCACCGTTCATCGTTCTAGCCGACCAAGCTAATCTTGTGGTGAGAGGGCCTTGGTCGGCGGAGTTGGCAGTGTTTTGCACTGCCCCAGCTGGGTCGGGGGAATTCTTGTGGTGAGAGGCCCCCGGCCCTGCAACTTTTACGCAGCAGACCGCTGGCCTAACGCGCTTTGCTGTTCTGAATACATTCGCTCAATCGCCTTTCCAGTTTCATATCGGATGTCCGCCCCCTTCGTCGCTCGATAGATGGTGGGCTGGGTCGTTCCTACTTGGTCAGCAATCGCTCTTTGGGAAAAGCCTCTTCCAAGGAGATCCGCAAGCATCTGTTGAATGGTCATGATTTCACCTATGCGCTTTCGCATTGACTGGATAATACGCAAGCGTATTGATACAGGCAATACAATTTCGATACGTTTTTGAATCAGAGGCTAGAAAGTGATCGGCGAACGTATTGCTCAACGGATGGAAGAACTGAAGCTCTCAGAAGGCGAGCTCGGGCGGCGATCTGGCGTCTCTCAACCAACAATCCACAGGATAATAACGGGCGAATCCCAAAGCCCCCGTCATGGAAACGTGGAGAAAATAGCAAGGGTATTGCAGGTCAATAGCCAATGGCTGTGGACGGGGCAAAACGGTGCCGAGAACCTTCCTCAACCCAGCTCCAAACTATTGAGGGGATCTTCTAACGTTGAGCCTGGCCCCCAAGTGCGCGGCGACGTCCCTCTAATATCTTGGATTCAAGCCGGATCTTGGTGCGAGATCAGCGACGTAAGAAGTGTCGAAGACGTAGACACTTGGCTGCCCTGCGCGGTCTATCACAGTAAGGAGACCTATGCATTACGCGTTCGTGGACTCTCAATGTTCAACCCTCATGAGCGGCGTTCATTTCGCGACGGAGACATCATTTATGTCGACCCACAGCGCGACCCTGAGAACGGCTCACTTGTGATCGCAAAACTGATAGACAGTGATGAGGCCACATTTAAACAACTCGTTATTGAAGGGTCTCGACGATTCCTTAGGCCACTAAACCCTACGTGGCCTGAACCTGTGATCGAGATACCACCAGATGCCGTAATTTGCGGCGTCGTAATTTCCAAAGTGGAGATTTTCTGACCGTAGCTTTACCCAGGCCCCTCCTAAGATCCGAAAAAAACACTATTAATACGTTTGCGTATTGACTCAATCAATACGTTTTTGTATTGTCTGGCTCGTAACCCTCTCACCACAGGATACGAGCCATGCACACGACACAGCACAACCGTCGCTGCCCGGTGTACCTACACCCTGCAGCGGCCACCAGCCCGGACTCAGTCAGTGCCATTCAGCGCACTACCGGGCTACTGGTAATCATCACCCCAAAAACCGGCACCGCTCACGCTGCGCAGTCACCAACGGCAACCGACAACTTCGGTCCTTGGGGAGGTGACGCAGCATGAAACAGATCCTCATCGGCATCACCGGACCTGCCCGCGCAGGGAAAACCACGACCGCAAATCATCTGGCCAGTGAGCATGGATTCGAGTGCTACGCATTCGCCGATCCGCTCAAGCAAGGGATCATGGCGATCTTTAATCTCAGCCCCGAGGACATCGAAGGCGAGAATAAAGAGAAAACGATTGGTTGGCTGGGCCGATCCCCTCGGCAACTAATGCAGCTGCTCGGCACAGAATGGGGACGCCACATGATCAGTGCAGACCTCTGGATCAATCTGGCCCAGCAGAATCTCGACTGCATGAGCGTCCTGTTCGACACGGTTCCCGGCTTCGTTATCAGCGACGTTCGCTTCGAGAATGAGGCCGACTTCATCCGCAAGCGTGGCGGGATCATCGTCCATCTACAGCGCCCTGACGCTGAAACTGTAAATCCGCATATCAGCGAAGCAGGGGTCTCAGTACACCCTGACGACCTCGTATTACTGAACGACGCGAGCGAGGCAGAGCTGATCGCGGCGATTGACCAACTCCATCGAGCACTTCGCACGCGCGATCTGCTCGCTGTCGCCTGAGGTCACTCGCAATGAACCGCACCCTGGACGAAACAGCCGCTTTGCTCGGGCTCAAACCACGCGCGTTCCGCACCAGGTTGCGGGAGCTCGGCGTACTGAACTCCTCTGGCGATCTCGCCAGCGCTCACCGCGACCGCGGCTACATGTATTCCGACCCTCGCTCTCGCTGGAACGCAACGATTGGCAAGTACATGCACTACGCCGTTGTGATGGTGAAAGCCGAAGGCGTTGAGTGGATAGCCAAGAAACTGGACATCACCATTACCAAAAAGGACGACGCAGCATGACCCTGAACGCCATCACTCACGCCGTCGGTGCCCTGAAGCTGGTCCCGATCTTCTGCAACAGCCCACAAATCATCAGCCGCGCAACGTTGATCGGCGCGACAGCGGAAGCCCTTTCAATGCTGGAAGAGTTGCCCGCGATCACAGCGGAACTGGCCGAGGTGTTCCGCATGGTCGATGCCGTAGTGCTTGAGGGCCAGATCGCCTACATCACCCCAACCCGATGCCCCGAGAAACCCTATGGAGCCGTCGTCGCGGACCGACAAGGGCGACTTTGCGCTACAGCGAGGGGGAAGACTGCGCAAGGTCTGGCCGAATTGATCCGCCTTCAGTTGGTGCCCCAAAAGGAGGGGTACGGGGAGGAGTCAGCGTGAGCGGCACACTGGATCAATTGCGGGAAGAGTTCGCTACACCCTGCCCGACATTGAGTGCTGTGCGCGGACGCTACTTCTCGCACATCTCAAGTGATCGTTACCTGATGCGCAAGATCAGCGCCGGGCAAATCAACCTCAAGGTGACACGGATCGGCGGAAGACAGGGCCAGCCCGTCGTCTACCTGCACGACCTTGCTGACTTTCTGGACGCACAAGCGAAGCCGAAAGCAGCGTGATTCAAAGGTGGCCGCTGCCTTCCAGCGGCAACAACTCACTGAGGCACAGCACATGAAGCCCACAGATACCGCCGAGTTTATCGGCGAACTCAATGCAGGCGTATTCGCCGACCAGATCGGCCGCGCACTTTCTGAGGTCGCTGCAGGCGTTGTCGACAACGGGAAGGCCGGACAGGTAACCGTGACGTTCAACCTGAAGCAAATCGCGAGCAGCCACCAGGTCACAGTCAACCACAAGCTGGCGTTCAAGATCCCCACCAAACGCGGGAGCATCGTTGAGGACACAGCCCTCGACACGCCGATGTATGTCGGCGAAGGCGGACGCCTGACCTTGTTCCCCGAAACACCAGCCGCCGACCAACTGTTCGACCTGCAGGCAGCACCAGTCAACGCCCGAAGCTAAAAAACGCGACTCCATACCTCTCACCACAGTAGGAATGCTCCATGGAAGCCAAAGCAATTCAGTTGATTCAAGACACCGCTGTATTGGCAAACGCCAAGCAGCTGGATACCCACATGCCAGCAATAGCGCTGCCCCGTGAAAGCGCCGTTATTAGTCTGGAAAAATTCCAGCTGAACCGTAGCCGCTTTCGCGGCGTGCTGGTAACCAGCTCACTCGCCGACTTCAGCAGCTACGTCGCGGCGAAAACTGACGGCAACACTTGGGGCTTTGTAGACGGCGACCGCATGACCTGCACGGTCTTCTTCAACCTCGGCGATCAAGACACCCCCGGTCACGGCGACTTCCTCTCCACCCTGACTCTGAAGAAGACCGCAGCTTTCATCGCAGTGGAAGCTGCGGCCGGATCAAAACACTCTCAGAAAGACCTCAGCGACTTCATTGAAGACTGGGCACCAAATCTCATCGCGCTCGACGCTCAGGGTGAACAGGTTGATCTGCGCCGCGCTGCCGGTGCCATCCGCTCCATCACCATCGAGCAAGCCCGCAAGAGCGAGCATGTGGTCGGTGACATGAGCTCATCGCGATCAGCCATGGATCAGATTGAAGCCAAGTCGGCTGACGGCTTGCCCGCCACCCTGTTGTTTCAGGTCATCCCCTACGAGGGCCTGAAGTCTCAGACCATCCAGCTACGGGTCGCCGTACTGACTGGCGGCGATCAGCCGGTGCTGCGCCTGCGCTGGATAGGCGAAGCGCAACTGCGCGAAGACCTGGCTCAAGAGTTCAAGGAAGTCGTTGCTCAGGAAGTAGGCGCGTCGACTCAACTGACCATTGGCACCTTCACCCTGGCATAAGCCGTTCGCACCGCCCCGCCGCCGCCCTCTCACCAACGATCTGGCGGCGGGCTCTAATTAGGACACAGCACATGCAAGCACAGCACCTGATCATCATGGCGGTACTTCTCCCACTCAGCTGGGTTGTCTTGGGGTATTTCGTTTGGCGCGCCATCGTTCGCATACACCGGAGGCATGCCGCGCAGACCCAGCTGCTGCACGCGGAAATCGAGCGCCTCCTGCAACAGCAGCGCGACCACGAGCGAATGGTCAAAACCGTCCCCTTCACCGTTTCAGACCGATCTGCTCTGATTAACATCGCCCAGACGCTGGAGCTGGCCGCACGCACCTGGAAGGGACTACGTGCGACCGAACAAGCTGCTAGAGCTACTGCACACCAGCAACTGCTGAATCAATTCGCTTCGCGGATCCACGCCTACCTGGCCAGCAGCAAAGAACTCAGCAGCCAACCGCTGGACACGCAACTAATCGAATGGCTCAACGAGCACGGTGACCTGTGGGGCGAACTTGAAACCAGTACCATTCGCTTTCCTCACGAAGCGGCTACAGAAGGCTATCAGCATCTACGTGACGCCCTTCGCGAGGCCTTCGAACTCGATACCAAGCACCGAGCGCTTAGAAACAGCCTTCCTCAAGCGGAGTATGCAGCATGACAACGCCCATCAAAACGATCTGCATTTATCACGCAAACTGCGCCGATGGTTTCGGCGCTGCTTGGGTCGTACGCAAGGCGCTGGGCAACGATATTGAATTTCATGCAGCGAAACATGGCGAGCCAGTACCTGATGTAACTGGCAAAACCGTCGTTATTGTTGACTTCTCCTACCCGCGTGCAGTCTTGACGGCAATGGCGGAAAGCGCGCATTCCGTGTTGGTACTCGATCATCACAAAACCGCGCAAGAAGACTTGCTGGACCTGCCATCAGCCGGCGCCTCCTACTTCGACGAACCGGAGCAACCGAATCAGAATATGCACGTGCTGTTCGACATGAGCCGGTCTGGCGCCGGATTGGCTTGGGATTACTTCTTTCCATATGAACTACGCCCGGCGCTTATCTACCACATCGAAGATCGGGACCTATGGCGTTTCAATCTGGAAGGCACTCGCGAGGTCCTAGCGAGCCTCTTCAGCTACAAACAAGACTTCGCGATATGGGATGAACTGTTCGCGGTCGACTCCGCTGCACTGAGGTTTGAAGGCCGCGCTCTCGAACGCAAGCAGCAGAAGGACGTGGCAGAGCTTGTCGCCGCGTCCAAACGCCGCATGAATATCGCCCATTTCAACGTTCCCGTAGCAAACCTCCCGCATACGTTTGCCAGTGACGCAGGCGCACTGATGAGCGTTGGCCAACCATTCGCAGCTTGTTACTGGGATACGGCTGAGGGTCGCTCATTCAGTCTGCGCAGCTCTGACGCTGGCGAAGATGTATCAGTTATAGCCAAGCGATTTGGCGGCGGCGGACACCGCAACGCCGCTGGCTTCCGAGTGCCGTTCAATCACATGTTGGCGAGCCCCGAACAGGCTGATCCCGAGCAAGCATTGAAGAAGCTCGATAAGGTCGCATGGCTTCTGGCTGAAGGTGTTTTGATGCTGAATGAACAGAATCCGGACCACTCCGACTGGGTCGCAGAAGCGAAAAACGCACTTGCGACTCTCACGCACCACGCACCAGATCCGGCAACTGCTGCGATTGAGTTTGCACTTGAAGACGAAGACGGGCTGAACTTCCTGCGACTCTGGAACGAAGGAAGTTTTGATTCGATTCGAGAGCATTGGCCCGATGCACCAGAAGAAGTATTTATAGGCGCGGATCCGCTACATTGCCCAGAACCTGATGATAAGGGGCCAAAACCATGACTGCCCAGTTGAACGATGACATCGAGTTCATCCGCCTGCCAGACGTCAAGAAACTAACCGGCGTGAGCACTTCACGAATTTACGATATGGCCAGCAAGGGGCTCTTCCCCAAGCAGGTCAAGCTCGGTCCGAGAGCAGTCGCATGGATAAAAGCCGAGATCATCCAATGGAATCGTGACCAAGTTACAGCGACACGTGGTCCTCAGGCATCAGCCTCAACCGCATCTAAATAGTCCGCCCACGCCTGCATCATTCCGCGACGCTGTTCCACATAGTCGGCATGGTTATAGGTTCTACGAACCTTGTTGCCGCTCGCGTGGGACAGCTGCGCATCTATCCAATCATCTTTGTACCCCATCTCGTTCAAGGCAGTCGAAATAGTGGCGCGGATCCCGTGTCCTGTGAGCTTGCCTGCGTACCCCATTCTTTTTAAAGCACCGTTTACTGTTCCATCACTTATTGGCTGACTAGGGTCATTGCGACCAGCTATTAGCAAACGATAGCGACCGGTCAGTTGGTGCACTTTACGGGCTTCGGCGATGGCTTGCCTCGACAGCGGCACGAGGTAGGGCGGCACCTCTCCACCTACAGGTGTACGGATTAGTTTTCGCAGCTGCTTGACCGTATCAGCTGGGATAGTCCACAAAGCGTCCTCAAAATCGAACTGAGCCACCGCCGCATGGCGCAACTCGCCAGTGCGTACACCTGTCAGCAATAGCAGTCTGATAGCGCTCCTTGTGAATTCGGTCAGAGGGAATGCACGCAGGCACTTTAAAAACTCCTTAAGATCCTTCTGCCTAAGCATGGGATTATGCTGAACTGGAGGCTCCGGCTCCGCCACGATATCTAGATCAGCAGCCGGATTTGTCTCAATAAAACCCGACGCAATCGAATATCTGAATATTTCGTTAAGCCACGACCTGCACTTGCGAGCAGAGTTAAGCGCCTTCCTTTTCTCAATTCGCCGCAATACCGTTAGAACATCCGCCCGCCGGACATCTGCAATGGGGATCTTTCCCAGGACCGGAATTAGATCCTTGTCCAAATAGAATCTAGCCTGTGCTGATCCGCCCTTCTTGGCCACCACCATCCGTGGAGCTTTGAAGGCGTGCCATTCATTCGCAACAAGCTCAAAGGTTCTCTCTGCAGAGTCCCCTGCCCTGCGCTTTGCTTCACGGCGATGAGCGCGCGGATCGATACCCTTAGCGACTTGGGAGCGAGCCTGGTCACGTAGATCGCGCGCCTCTCTGAGGGAAATTTCTGGATAGGTACCGAGCGAATAGCGAGGCTGCTTTGAATGCCACGAAAAACGGAAATGCCAAGACTTCGTGCCCTTAGCTGATACGAAAAGCGACAGCCCATCGGAATCTGTCAGGGAATAGTCCTTTTCGCCGGTCTTAGCCTGACGAACAGTGGTATCAGTTAGGGGCATTAGTACATCACCAGCACAGTCGAATTCAGTTGTGCTGCACAATGTACTAAAAATTCTCGGTTGGCGCTGGAAGAAAGCGGAAGAGACAGGAACAAAAAAACCGCTCAAGGCGGCTTTATTGTGTCGCTTTCCGGGATCCTTGGGAGAAGCCCGGAAGTTAGCTCGGTGCCGAAAACAGGAATCGAACCTGCGACCTTCGCGTTACGAGTGCGCTGCTCTACCGGGCTGAGCTATTTCGGCTTGTCGGTAAGGCTAGTGTGCTTAGCGCTAAAAACAACGCCATAATTTAGGCTGCAACCGACAGCAATCAGTTGTGGACATAGCCGTTGGTTACGCAGACGCCATCATATGCCCAAGTGATCACCCCGGATGTCACAGTAGGCTTAAGAGAGCAGGTATCGGTTGTCGCGATGCCTTTGTAACTATTCGGTGTTGCGGTGATTGCAGCTGTGGTAGCTGTAATCTCGATTTTGTTCACAGCACCAACGCCACCACTTGGTAATGTAAGACCGGCCTTTGTAGCGGTATCACAGTCGGCAATGCTGGCTTGGGCGATACACACTCCCAATCCTGTTTTCGTCGCCGCCATTGCCGCAAGTACTTCCGAGTAAGCCGCCTTACGGGTGTAGTTCTGATAAGAAGGAATGGCTATGGCAGCCAAAATACCGACAATCGCTACCACGATCATCAGTTCGATCAACGTGAAACCTTTTTGTGCTTTCATTGGTACTGCTCCGGTGCGTCAATAAGGTGTTGCGTGCCTGTCCCAAAGCATAGGTCATGCCAAATACTCTTCAACCCTCCTTTATTGCTAATTCTCTAGCCAACGGCGTTACCGTAAGTCCCTGCCGGATTACTGGCGGACAATTTACGTCACCTTGTCTTGCATCATTGGCAGCGTCGCCCGACTAGGCTATAAACCCAAGACAGTATGGGTTTGGTGGTTTTATGAGTGACGTTGTCCTGACCGGTTTGGCCAAGCAATTGGTAGTTGCCGAACTTCTGACTGAAAAAGCGACGCAGCAGGCGTTTCTGCAAGCCCGCCGCGACAAGGTTTCGCTGATCAGTTATCTGGTGCAAAACCGCCTGGTCAAAGCCCTGGCTCTGGCGGAAATGTCGTCCGACCAGTTCGGCCTGCCGTTTCTCGACCTCAGTTGCCTTAATAAAGAAGAACAGCCTAGAGGGGTGGTGAGTGAAAAGCTCATCCGCCAGCACCATGCCCTGCCGCTTTGGAAACGCGGCAACAAGCTGTATATCGGTATCTCCGATCCCGCCAACCAGCAAGCCATCACCGATCTGCAGTTCAATACCGGGCTCGCCATCGAGGCGATTCTGGTAGAAGACGACAAGCTCAGCGACGCTATTGAAAAATTTTTCGATGGTCACACCTCTCTTGGGGATTTAGGCGATGTCGACCTAAGCCTGGAGGTGGTGTCAGTCGGAGAATCCAAGGAGACGTCCCTAGGCCAGGATGACGCCGACGACGCGCCGGTGGTGCGCTTCGTCAACAAGATGCTGCTGGACGCCATTCGCCTCGGCTCGTCCGACCTGCACTTTGAGCCTTACGAAAAGACTTTCCGAGTACGCTTGCGCACGGACGGCATTCTGCATGAAGTCGCCAAGCCGCCTATCCACCTTGCCGGCCGTATTGCGGCGCGCCTGAAGGTTATGGCCAGTCTGGATATTTCCGAGCGCCGCAAGCCGCAGGATGGCCGGGTCAAGCTGCGTATATCGAAAACCAAGGCGATTGATTTCCGGATGAACACCCTGCCGACGCTGTGGGGCGAAAAGATCGTGATGCGTCTGCTGGATCCGACCACGGCGAAAATGGGTATCGATGCATTAGGCTACGAGCCTGAGCAGAAGGCCCTCTATCTGGAAGCACTGAAGCAGCCGCAAGGCATGATTCTGGTCACCGGCCCTACCGGCTCGGGTAAAACCGTGTCGCTGTACACCGGCCTGAATATTCTCAACACCGTGGACATCAATATTTCCACCGCCGAGGACCCTGTGGAGATCAACCTGGAAGGCGTCAACCAGGTCAACGTCAATCCGCGTCAAGGAATGGACTTCTCTCAAGCACTTCGGGCCTTTTTGCGTCAGGATCCTGACGTGATCATGGTCGGTGAGATTCGCGATCTGGAAACGGCTGAAATCGCCATCAAGGCTTCGCAGACCGGGCACATGGTCTTGTCTACGCTGCACACCAACAGCGCCGCCGAAACACTAACCCGCTTGCATCACATGGGCGTGGCCGCGTTCAACATTGCTACTGCCATCAACCTGATCATCGCTCAGCGTCTGGCGCGCAAGCTGTGCCCGCACTGCAAGAAGGAAGCGGACATTCCTCACGACACCCTCATAACCGAAGGCTTCCCGGCAGACAAAATCGGCACGTTCAAGGTCTATACGCCGGTAGGCTGCGACCAGTGCAATGGCGGCTATAAAGGCCGCGTGGGGATTTACGAGGTGGTCAAGAAGACCCCCGCTCTGGAGCGCATCATCATGGAAGAAGGCAACTCACTGGATATTTCCGTTCAAATGCGCAAGGACGGCTTCAATGACCTGCGCACCTCCGGCCTGATCAAAGCCATGCAGGGCGTCACCAGCCTCGAAGAAGTCAACCGCGTGACCAAGGACTGATCATGGCCAGCAAAGCGGCGAAAGTTATCGTTTTTACCTGGGAAGGCACCGACAAGAAAGGCGCGAAAATGACCGGCGAACTGACCGGCCATAATCCGGCGCTGGTCAAGGCGCAGCTGCGCAAGCAGGGCATCAACCCGACCAAGGTGCGCAAGAAACCGATTTCGATTTTTGGTGGCTCCGGAAAGAAAATCAAACCGCTGGATATCGCGTTTTTCTCCCGGCAGATGGCGACCATGATGAAAGCCGGGGTGCCGCTGCTGCAATCCTTCGACATCATCGCCGAAGGTTCGGAAAATCCGAACATGCGCAAACTGATCGAAGAAGTGAAAAGCGAAGTCGCCGCCGGTAACAGTTTCGCCACCGCACTACGGCAGAAGCCGCAATATTTCGACGACCTGTACTGCAATCTGGTTGACGCTGGTGAACAGGCCGGTGCGTTGGAAGCCTTGCTGGATAGAGTGGCAACCTACAAGGAAAAGACCGAAGCACTCAAAGCCAAGATCAAAAAAGCCATGACTTACCCGATCATGGTGATGATCATGGCCTTTGTGGTTTCAGGGATCATGCTGCTTTATGTGGTGCCGAAGTTTCAGGACATCTTCGCCGGTTTCGGCGCAGAGCTGCCTGCGTTCACCCTGATGGTGATTGGCCTGTCGAAAGTCGTTCAGGACTGGTGGATGATCATATTGGGATTGATGTTTGCCAGTATTTTCCTGTTCCGACGCAGCTACAAAGGCTCACAGAATTTCCGTGATGGCGTCGATCGCAAACTGCTGAAAGTCCCGATTATCGGCCCGTTGATTTATAAGTCTTCGGTCGCGCGCTTTGCCCGGACGTTGTCCACCACCTTCGCTGCCGGTGTGCCGCTGGTGGAAGCGCTGGACTCGGTTGCAGGCGCAACCGGTAACGTGGTTTTCCGCAACGCGGTCAACAAGGTTAAGCAGGACGTTTCCACTGGCATGCAGCTTAACTTCTCCATGCGCGCCACAGGCGTGTTCCCCAGCCTCGCGATTCAGATGACCGCTATTGGCGAAGAGTCGGGCGCACTGGATTCGATGCTCGACAAGGTCGCGACCTACTACGAGGATGAAGTCGACAATATGGTCGATAACCTCACCAGCATGATGGAGCCGATGATCATGGCCATCCTCGGCGTGATCGTCGGCGGACTGGTGATCGCCATGTACCTGCCTATTTTCAAACTCGGAAGCGTTGTCTGACTATGTCACTCGTTGATTTCCTGGCCAGCTCATCGCTGGCCTTTGTTTTATCCGCACTGATTCTCGGTTTATTGGTGGGCAGTTTTCTCAATGTGCTGGTTTATCGCCTGCCCATCATGATGGAGCGCGACTGGCAGGCTCAGTCCCGGGAAATGCTCAAGCTGCCCGCCGAGCCTGAAAGCGAGACCTTCAACCTGATCCTGCCGCACTCCCGCTGCCCGCATTGCGCCCATCAGATCCGCCCATGGGAAAACCTGCCAGTGCTCAGCTACCTGTTTCTGGGTGGCAAATGCTCAAGCTGCAAAGCACCCATCAGCAAACGTTACCCCCTGGTGGAACTGACCTGCGGCCTGCTGTCCGGCTACATCGCCTGGCACTTCGGTTTCGGCTGGCCTGCGGCGGCGATGCTAGTGCTGAGCTGGGGCCTGCTGGCCATGAGTCTGATCGATGCCGACCACCAGTTGCTGCCTGATGACCTGGTGCTACCGCTGCTGTGGATGGGCCTGATCGTCAACTCGTTCGACCTGTTCACGAACCTGAGCGACGCACTCTGGGGCGCAGTCGCCGGTTATCTGGTGTTGTGGTCGGTGTACTGGCTGTTCAAATTGATCACCGGCAAGGAAGGCATGGGCCACGGCGACTTCAAATTGCTGGCCATGTTGGGGGCGTGGGGCGGCTGGCAGATCCTGCCGTTGACCATCCTGCTGTCATCGCTGGTAGGGGCCATATTGGGCCTGATCATGCTACGTGTGCGGAATGTCGAGACCAGCACGCCGATCCCCTTCGGTCCTTATCTGGCCATCGCAGGCTGGATCGCTTTGCTCTGGGGTGGTCAAATAACCGACTCCTATTTGCAATTTGCCGGTTTCAGATGACCCCAACCGCTCAAAAACCCTGGATTCTCGGCCTTACCGGCGGCATCGGTAGCGGCAAGAGCGCCGCGGCGCAGTGCTTCATTGATCTGGGTATTCATGTGGTCGACGCCGATCACGCTGCGCGCTGGGTGGTTGAACCCGGCCGTCCGGCGCTGGCACACATCGCAGAACACTTCGGGCCGACGGTGCTGCATGCCGATGGCACGCTGAATCGAGGTGCGCTGCGCGGCCTGATCTTCGAGAATGCCGAACAACGCCGCTGGCTCGAAGCCTTGCTGCATCCGCTGATCGGCACCGAAATCCAGCGCGACCTGGCCAGCGCCACCTCGCCTTACGCGATTCTGGTTTCGCCCCTGCTGGTCGAGTCAGGTCAGTGGAAGATCACTCAGCGAGTTCTGGTGATCGATGTACCTCAGCAGTTGCAGGTCGAGCGCACGATCTTGCGCGACAGTTCCAGCCAGGAGCAGGTCGAAGCGATTATCAAGGCTCAGGCCAGTCGCGAAGATCGATTGAGTCGTGCCGATGATGTGCTGGTCAATGACCGGGACGCTGCCTGGCTGCAAAGCGAGGTCCAGCGGCTGCATCAATTTTATTTAACTTTGTCCGGAGGCCAATCATGAGCCAACCAATGACCGTCGATTGCCCAACCTGTGGCGCCCCCGTGGAATGGAGCGCCGCCAGCCCTGCCCGGCCGTTCTGTTCCGAACGCTGCAAGCTGATCGACCTGGGCGCATGGGCGTCGGAAGAACACGCGATTCCGGTCAGCCCGGATGCCGAAGACGATATGTTTTCCGGCGATCTGCCAGAAAGGCATTGATCTGTAGGTGAGCCGAGCCTCATGGGATCAGGCTCGGCTCACGGCTTCTCCAGCGCTTCGCGAAGCGCGTCCGGCCCGTTGAATTCCTGACGCTCCAGCAACTTGCCATCCTTGATCTGTAACCACTGAACGGCAGCCGCATCCCCGCCATAACCCGGCGCGATCTGCGCTTCGCGGTCCAGCGCTACCCGATACGAGTAGACCCGGCGCATTTTCGGCACGGCAAAGAACTTGGTGACATACGCAGGCATCGGCTCGATGTTGGCGATGAACACCGTATGCCGCGCCTCCAGAAAACCTTTGGGTTTGTCCTTGAGTGCCTTCTCCATGATCTTGCCCGCGCTCATGCTGCTGGCGACCAGAATGGTTTGAGTCTTTTGCGGGTCCATCACATACGGCTCATCAAACTGGTCGAACAGACTCCAGGTCGGCACCGAATCTCCGATTTCAATGGCCTGCGCGGTAAATGGCAACAGGATCAACAGCAGAATGGGCCAGAGTTTCAAGGGTGCAACTCTCCTGATTGGAATGGAAAACCAACACCATAGCGGAAATGGGCGCGGGATTGGCTGATCTATGTCGGGTCGCAACACCGATGCGCCCTCCCTTTGCTGGGGTCTGGAGCCTAATTGAGCGCAATCTGCCGCAGGAGCGCACTTGATCGCGGTCAAGCGCGCGCTCATCAAACAAAATGCAAACTGCTGGATTGAAATGCATTTTCTGTAGGAGCTGCCGAAGGCTGCGAAGCATTTATCCTGACACACAGCGATCGCAGCCTTCGGCAGCTCCTACAGACCCTATGCTTGCCGCAAGACAGAGCAGTGCTCTCGCGACCGGGGCCGCTCCTACCTGCGTTGTATTCGAAATGCACAGCAGCATCTTCCAGTTGTAGCTATTAGAACGCTAAGCTTGGCCCATGGATGACTCAGACTACCTACGCCTGCTCACGATCCAGGCCGAACAAGCCAACGCGTTTCTTTCCAATGCGCGAAAGTGGGAGCGTGAGCGATGGGTTTGTGAGCGTCTGCTGCAAGGCCTGAACATTACGCATCGTCACGAGGACTTCACCGCAGCCGGGCAGGAACCGCCCGACGTGCTGTTTCGTGACGCGCGTTTTGAGGTGTTCTTCGTCCTTGATGAAGGCCGTCGCCTCAACGATGAATGGCGCGAGGAGCTGGCGCGAAGGCGTGGGGCGTTTTCCCTGAGCCAACTGGTGCGCCGCGAAGCCAAGCCCAAACGCATTCCTGCAAGCGAACTGTTGCAACGGTTGGGCCCGACATTGCGTAAAAAAGCCACCAACTACAACGAGCGCGATATAGACCTGAGTGGGCTGGACATCATTGCCTTTGCCAGCCTCAAGCGCGAAGTACTCGACTTGAACAGCCATTTCCCGCCGCCCACCGAGTACCTGCGCCAAGGCTGGCGTTCCCTGTCACTGGTGGGTCCAACCTTTGCCCGGGTGTTGTTTGCCCACCCTGGCGCTCCGGATTTTCTGCGAACCAACCTGGGTCGCAGCGTGGTTTTCGATGTTGGAATCAGCTTATGAGCCCTCTGCAAGAACTATTGGCCGACGTACCGCAAACAGGCCGGGTGCGCTGGATTGGCGTACGCCCTGAATCCCGTGGCGAAATGGTCGAGCTGGACGCGGTGGAAGCACGCCGCGAAGCCGGCCTGACCGGCGACCATGCGCGCCCCGGCCCACGCAACGCTCGGCAGGTCACGTTGATTCAGTGGGAACATCTGGCGGTGGTCAGTTCCTTGCTGAGCCGTTCTGATGATCAACCCATCGTGCCCCAGGACCTGCGCCGCAATCTGGTAATCAGCGGCATCAATCTGTTCAGCCTGAAGGGGCGTCGCTTCAAGATCGGTCAGGCCATTCTGGAGACCACCGGTTGGTGCCAGCCTTGCGCCCGGCTGGAGCAACGCCTTGGCCATGGCACCTTTCAGGCGGTACGTGGGCATGGCGGAATTACCGCGCGAGTGATACAAAGCGGCATCATTCGTCTGGACGATTCGCTGCGGGTCGAACCGCTGGAACTGATTGCCGAATAACCGCTGCACCCTTTTCTGAGACTCCCATGTCCAGTCGCCTGAAACCCAACGACCAAACGCGTGTCGAAGAGTACCTGCAAGCCCCCATGATCCAGTCGAGCGCCGGCTTTTTGCCGCTGGCTGCTCCTGATCGTGGTGGTCGCAATGGTGGTTGGCCTGGACGTGTCGAGCCTTTTGTTGAGTTATCTGACGCTCTGAGCAGCAGCAAGACAGCGCTCGCGAGGATTAACTCATTCCCCCCGAATTCCTTAAACCTTATGAGATATCCCTATGACTCATCGTATTGTCATCGTTGGCGGCGGCGCTGGCGGTCTGGAGCTGGCGACCCGCCTGGGTAAAACCCTGGGCAAGAAAGGCACAGCAAGCGTGACCCTGGTCGACGCCAACCTGACCCACATCTGGAAACCGCTGTTGCACGAAGTCGCGGCAGGCTCGCTCAACTCTTATGAGGATGAGCTGAACTATGTGGCTCAAGCCAAGTGGAACCACTTTCAGTTCCAGCTCGGCAAAATGACCGGCCTGAACCGTGAGGCGCGGCAAATTCATCTGGCCGCCACGCTGGATGAAAACGGTCTGGAACTGGTTCCAGCGCGCAGCCTGGACTACGACTCGCTGGTGATTTCGGTAGGCAGCACCACTAACGACTTCAACACGCTTGGCGCGGCCGAGCACTGCCTGTTTCTTGATTCGCGCAAGCAGGCCGAGAAATTCCACCAGCAGCTGCTCAACCACTACCTGCGCGCCCACGCCGGGCAAATCGACAGCACCCAGGAAATCACCGTGGCCATTGTAGGCGCAGGCGCGACCGGCGTTGAGCTGGCGGCTGAACTGCACAACGCGGCTCACGAACTCGCGGCTTACGGATTGGGCAAGATCAAGCCGGAAAACCTGCGCATCACCGTCATCGAAGCAGGCCCGCGGGTGCTGCCTGCATTGCCGGAACGCATCGGCGGGCCGGTGCATAAAACCCTGGAGAAACTGGGTGTTACGGTCCTGACCGATGCTGCCGTGAGTGAAGTGACGGCCGACTCGCTAATCACCGCCAGTGGGTTGGTGATTCCGGCCACGCTCAAGGTCTGGGCAGCGGGCATTCGTGCACCGGCCTTCCTGCAGGAAATCGACGGGCTGGAAACCAACCGCATTAATCAGTTGCAGGTGCTCCCAACGCTGCAGACCACACGTGATGAAAACATCTTCGCGTTCGGCGACTGCGCAGCCTGCCCGCAGAAAGGCTCGGATCGTAACGTCCCGCCTCGTGCACAAGCGGCCCATCAGCAAGCGTCGCTGCTGGTCAAATCCCTGAAGCTGCGCATCGAAGGCAAGGCGCTGCCGGAATACAAATACACCGATTACGGCTCGCTGATCTCTCTGTCGAAATTCTCGGCAGTGGGGAATCTGATGGGCAACCTGACCGGCAGCGTCATGCTCGAAGGCTGGCTGGCGCGGATGTTTTACGTTTCCCTGTATCGCATGCACCAGATGGCGCTTTACGGCACCTTCCGCACACTGATGCTGATGCTCGGCAGCCGTATCGGCAAAGGGACCGAGCCGCGGATGAAGTTGCATTAATAACCGCTCTTTTCTGTAGGGGCTGCCGAAGGCTGCGATGTTCTACGCGGACATACCGCTATATTTCTGTAGGAGCTCACGAGCACCGCGAGGCAGCGATGGCGGTCTGTCTGATACACCGCTATCGCGGCCTCGCGGTGCTCGTGCGCTCCTACAGATCTGCCGTTTGGCGCATGACGGCGCCGCTCCTGCAAATCCATTGCGTGCTGCAACTGCACCAGTAATGGCATTCCGCTTCTTTAGTCCCATCGACACAGGCATACTCGGCGTTCCTGCGGTTCCCTGAAATGGATGTTGAGGATTTGCGTTATGTCGACGGTGCCCCGTTTTACCGATCATTACCGTAAAGCCGACCGCATCATGCTCGGGCTCTTGTGGATATGTTTCGTCTACGCCCTGGGGCTGGCGACCGTTTACTCGACCTTCGGCCAGGCCATTCTGGTCGGTGGCGGCACCGCCCTCGCGATGACCGCGCTGTACCCTAGCCTGAGGGGCACCCGGTTATTTCGTTGCCTGACGGGCGTTGCTCTGATGGTGATGGCGGGCTTGCATATCAATCAAACCCAAGGCGTCGTCGAGGTCCACTTCGGGATCTTCGCGCTGCTCGCAGTGCTGACGTTTTATCGCGACTGGCTGCCCATCGTTGTCGCAGCGGCCACCATCGCTGTTCACCACCTGTTGTTCCACGTGCTGCAACATGAAGGTTATCCGGTGTACGTGATGCAGCATCACGCTGGCTGGGATATGGTCTTCATCCATGCGGCCTATGTGGTCGCGGAAAGTGCCATCCTGATTTATCTCGCCATCCACAGCTATAGCGCGGCCAAAGAAAGCCAGGATCTGCTGGACAAGATCCTGCAGGCTGCAACGCGCCTGGATAACAGAACGGGCGTCGCTGAAAATCGTGCGGGCGTGCACTCTGCGCAGCGCTTTGATGATTTCCTGACGTTAATCACCCACACCGTTGGCGGTGTCATCCAGGAAACCAGCGGCTTGAGCGACATGGGTCGTCAGCTCTCTGTCACCGGCGACACTCTGGACAAGGGCGCGCAGCAACAGCTGGCAGAAATCACCCGCATGACCCACGCCATGCAACTGCTCACCACCGCGCTGGATGACATCTCGCAACACGCCAGCCAGGCGCATCAGGGTGCCAACAAGGCCAATGAGCAGTTGGTGAGAGGTCGTGAGTCAGTGGATCGGGCCAGCAAAGACATCGCCAATCTGGAGTCCTCCATCAGCGGTGCCAATCAGAGCGTGCAGTCGCTGGCCGAACAGGCAGAAAAGATCGGCAAGGTGATTAACGTGATCCGTGAAATCGCCGAACAAACCAATCTGTTGGCGCTCAATGCTGCCATTGAGGCAGCACGTGCAGGCGAACAGGGCCGCGGATTTGCCGTGGTGGCCGATGAGGTTCGCGGCCTGGCGCAGAAGACCGCAGGCTCGGTGGACGAAATCCGCCAGATCGTCGAATCATTACAGAAGGAAAGCCGCACCGCAGCCGAGTCGATGCGTACCAGCGGCGAAGAAGTCGGCCGCTGCGTGCAGGCCAGTCAGTTGGGCTCTGAGCTATTGAAAAGCACCGTTGCCGATGTGCTGGAAATCCACCGGTTGAACGTGCTGATCGCGGGCACCACCGAGCAGCAATCCGCGGCATCGGTGGGCATCAATGATCGTCTGACCGCTGTCCACGCCATTGCGCAGAACAATGCCTCGGATGTCGTTACCCTCATCCAGTGCAGCGAAGACCTCTCGCCGATGGCGAACCGTCTTCAGGCGCTGGGCGCAGCGTTTGCGGTGAAGAATCAGCTGTAATTTTTGTAGGAGCGGACGGAGGTCACGACGGCCGCGAAGCGATTTGTCAGGCAAACCGCCATCGCAGCCTCGCGCTGCTCGTTAGCTCCTACACACTCTCGAATCGACTACGCCGACAAGTGTTCGTACAAAATCGTCGCACCCACCAGCATCAGTACCACACCACCCATGATCTCGGCACGTTTGCCGACCATCGTCCCCAGTACCCGACCCAGCATTACACCGATGGTGACCATGGTCATGGTAGCCAGACCGATCGCAGCGGCTGCGACCAGAATATTCACGTCCACGAAAGCCAGGCCGACACCTACGGCAAGCGCGTCGATGCTGGTGGCAAAAGCGGTGACAGCGAGAATCAGGAACGAATGCTGACCGGCCTTTTCCTCTGGCTCTTCATCATCCTGCTTCACGCCGTTGTAGATCATGTGCAAGCCGAGAATCAGCAGCAGCGTAAAGGCGATCCAGTGGTCCCAGCTTTCGACGAAGCTGCTTGCGGCATTACCGATGGCCCAGCCGATGACGGGCGTGATGGCTTCAATCACACCGAAGATAAGACCGGTACGTAAGGCCTCAATAAAACGCGGTTTGTGCAGGCTTGAGCCTTTACCGATGGCCGCTGCGAAAGCGTCCGTGGACATGGCCAAGGCAAGGAATACAAGGGAAATGGGATTCACGGTTTACTTCCAGTCGGGCTATGAGTCAACGACACATCCACACGCCCGACTTTAGGCATGGATATGTCGCTGGTCTCGCCAACCAAAAGGTGCTCGTACCACGGCTGCTGCCGAGAATGTTGATACGAACGCTACTGAGATAACTCAGCAGCAGGCTACTCCCCAACGAAGGCGGGCATCATACCTGTAAAAGGCATGAAAATATCGTCAAACGGTTCACAAATTTCGGTTGTACAGGAGGAACACTATCCTTGTGGGAGCGGTGCTTGCCCGCGATAAGGACACCTCGATTCTGCAGATGAATCACCTAAACCTTATCGCGGGCAAGCACCGCTCCCACAGGGTTATCTGCTTGGCGCACCCATGTTCAACCTCACTGCACATTCCGGTACAACATCAATCGTGCGCTTTCATGCAGCCCGAGGGTCAACGCCCGCAACCGACTGAACTCCTCCGGGTGCTGACCGGCAACGTCCTCCAGAGGGGTGGCTGAGGCCAGGTCGTGCAGCGTCGGCGAGGTACCGTCGTGCTCCATCTGCAAGAGAAAATTCCGGGTCACGCCACCAATCAACGGGAACGTGCCTTCGCGCAAGACCAAGGGCACGACGCGCTCACCTTCCGGCGAAGGCTGTTGAATATCCCGGCCCATGGCGCCGTTGCTGAACGGAATCCCCGCCATGCCCGCCACGGTGGGCAACAAGTCCGCCAACCCGACCGCCTCCTCGACAACCTTCGTCCCTATCAAGCCTGGTGCGTGGATCAACATCGGTACGTTGTTGCTCTCCAGGCCTAACTGCTCAAACGCCGGTGGCATATGCGGGATCTGGCTGATGCGGGTGTTATGGTCGCCAAACAGGACAAAAATCGTGTTGTCGTAGTAACCGCCCGCCTTGGCTAGTTCCATCAGCCGCCCGATATTGAAGTCCAGCAAACGCACCGCGTTGTACTGCTCCACGCTGCGCGAACCCGCGGCCTGCACTTGTTCGAGGCTCAGGTTGCTGACTTCAAAACCGTCGTTTTCCCTGGGAATGGTAAACGGCCGGTGATTGCCTGCCGTCTGCAGATAAGCGAAGAACGGCTGATCCTTGGGCAGCGCGCGCAGGATTCGGTCGCCTTCCTTGAACAGATCCAGGTCGGAAATCCCCCACACATCCACCACGGGAGAATGCCAGTCACGCTCGTCATACAGTCGAATGTCGACGATGCTGCGGCGGATCAGCGCGTTCATATTGGCCCACCCGGAGTTGCCGCCAATCATGTACAGCTTCTCGTAGCCCTTGAAGTCGTTGATCAGTGTGTTTTGCCGGGTCAGCATCGGATGCCGGGTCGCGGTTTCCTGACGGGTCACATCGGGCACCCCGGTAATGCTTGCCCATACAGTTTTGGCAGTTCCCGTGACCGGCACATAGAAATGCCGGAAGAACCAGCTTTGCTGAGCCAGCCGATCCAGATTCGGCGTGGGATTGAGCGGGTTGCCATACGCCCCCACGGCGCTGGTGCCCAACGACTCCAGCATGACGAACACCACGTTCGGCGGCCGCGTGGCAGCCACGTTGTAAGGCTGCACGTCTTGCTGACGCTTGAAGGTCAGGCTTTGCGGGTCTGGCTTATCGACGCCCAGATACTCTGCGACGACCGAATAGTGACGACGCACAGCGTCCTCGTCGTAACGCGATTGCCCGACCTTGAGCGTGTCATACAGGAACAGCACCGGGTTCAAACCCAGAGCAGCAACCTGGCTGTTGCCCGAGAAGAACGCGTCGCTCCAGCGCAGCGGTACCGGGTTTTCCAGATTGAGGTTTTCCACTCGCCCCAGCAGCCCCAACAACGTGGCCAGCGTCACGAGCACTGCGCCAAACGCAGCAGACCAGCGCTTGATCGGCCTGGCCGAGCGCTCAAGGGTCAGTCGTTCCAGCCCGATGAAGGCAGCGACTATCACCCCGAGACCGGCGAGCCAACTGGCGGTGATCCACAACACCGGATAGGTCTGCCAAAGCATGTCCCGGGAAATCTGCGCGTCGTCCAGATAACGCATGACGCTGGCGTTGATCCGTACCCCCAGATACGCGTAATGACCGAAATCGACGATGTAGATCAGAGTGACCAGCGCCAATACGACCGCCAGATAGACCCGCGTCACCCACCGCAGCGCCCTTACGTTCAGCAGGTTCCAGCGTGGGAACCACAACAGGACAACGAGAGGTAAGGCCAACAGCAAAGCCAGACGCAAGTCGAAACGAAAGCCGATGCCCAGCGTCTGGGCGACGGTAGTGTCAGTGCTCAGGCTGGCAGGATCGACGCCGGAGAAACCGAAGAAAAACACCAGCCGCAAAACACTCAGCAGCACGAAAAAAAGCACGGTCACGCCCAGCCAATACAGCAGGCGCCGTGATTGCAGCCAACCCATTTTCATCCCCTTGACTCTCGCACTCACAAGCCCGAAACCGGCTTGATGCTTGATACCGTTATTGGTCGGTTACTGCGCCAGCGGCGATAGATGCCGCCCACAACCATCACCACCAGCGCCACGCAGCAATACAGCGCCAGCAGTGGGTCGATCAGGTAGTCCCAGTAGTTTTCAGAAGGTTTGCTGCGCACCGCGAAGGCCAGTGTTGCGCCCGCCAGCATCACCACACCCAGGCCGTTGCGCAGGTACAGCAAACCGAAAGCGATGACCGCAACAGCAATGATCAGCGGCCGCGGATTAAAGCCCAGACGATAAGGATCGCTGTAGCTCATCCCCAGCGTCGCCGGATACAGAACCAATGCCAAAGCCGCGAAAACAATCACCACCAGCGTGCCAGGTCGATCCACTCCAGGCAGTTTCACGCCCAGGCGCTGCAAGCTGAACCAGACAAGAACAATCGCGGTGGTGATCGCCAGATCGTCGGTAAAGCTGCGCACATAGGCGGCCAGCGAAAGACCATTGAAGCTGACAAAGCTCAGGGCTGAGAAACCCGCCAGAATGATCAGGCGCGACTTCACGCTCGGCGCCAACGGAGCAACCAGAAGGAATAGCGCCAGACTGAAAAACAGATGGGCTTGCCACAGAGACATCACAGCAGTTGCTCCGCGAGCCAGGCTTCATTGAAGCTGACGTGTTTGATGAAGGTGTTATTCCACGAATACACCAAGTGGTAGATGCCTTCAGGGCTGCGGATGAAGTACGGGTATTCGTACTCAAAATCGCAGCCTTGCGGTGAGCAAACGCGCTGATCGAGGTTGCTCAGGAACGCCTCCTCCAACGGATGACGGCGTTCACCACTGGAGGTCCGGAAACCTTCACCGATGATTTCCTTGTAGGCATCAAAGGAAAACGGATTGCCCAGCGGATCGGGGGACTTGTCCAGATCAATCAGCGACGTCCAGTGATCCATCTGCTCGTCTGTGCCGTACAGGCTTAATTTGAAACGACCGTCACGCAGGTCATTCAGCGCCACCAACAGACCGCGATCAGGCGTACCGACTGCTGCCAGCGAAGAGTTGGGATTGCTCGGCGCAAGGGGCAACGGTTCACTCCAGGTTTGGCCGCCATCTTCGGTGCGACTGGCGAGCACTTTGTGATGGGTATTGCCCGCATAGCGCAGCAATGCGATCCCACGCTTGTCATCCAGCGGAACCACCGTTGGCTGCAACGAGTTAGTACCCCGGCTGATGCGGAACTTGTCGATCACATCACCATTGGCGCTCAGGTAGAGGTACTCGGCAAACTTGCCGAGAAACTCGTGGTAAACCGGCAGGCCGATCGAACCGTCAGCGTGAAACACAGGCGCGGCGCGCACCAGGGTGCTGATATTGAGGAACGGCGAGGTGACCAGTTGACGCGGCTGCGACCAGTTCTTGCCCATGTCCTCGGAGACCATCACGTTGACTGAGCTGCCTGCCCAGCCGCCTACCGACACGGAAACATAGAACAGCCACAAGCGCTGGTCCGGTGCCAGAGCAACCACCGGGTTACCCAGCTTGCGGATGTACTTGCCGGTGCCTTCCTGCGTCGACTGACGCGTCGCCAATACCTGTTCATCGCCCCACTCGCCTGAGCCTGCATCGAATCGCGAGGCGCGGATTTCAACATCCCCCGCGCCTTCACGGGAGCCCGCGAACCACACCGACATCAGGTCGCCACCGGGCAATGCGGTTACTGCCGAGGAGTGAACGAAATCATCAAGATCAGACGATGCGAAGCGCGAGCTGTAGCTGGCTTTGACCGCGACGCCAGCAACGGGCGTTATCGGTGACGCGACTGCAAAGGCAGACAGTGTGTGCTGAGGATGGCTGAACCATGCAGCCAGGAAAACAAGAGCGAGCGCAACATATGCGCTCAATGCCGGGACATTCAGGGGAATTAATCGCATGAGTATTTATCACAGCTGTGCGGCAAAACGCCAGGACTCAATCTCGGGACTCATCGGCGAGAGGTCGCCGCCGGCCAGTGATCATTGACAACGGCAGGTTGTCCTTCACCTGATAACTTTCAAACAGTGCCGCCGCTATGTGCAGGCACACCACTAGCGCCAGGCCGTCAGCCAGCGTTTCATGAATCTGCTGAGGCCAGTCTGCACCCCACAGTGCATCCACTTCGGTCATTAGCCATCCGGTGAAACCGATCGCGAAAATCATCGCCATCATCAGCACCATGACCAGCGCGCCCAGCGGCGAATGCCCAAGCCGATGTTCCGGCTGACGCCTGACTAGCGAGCCAATATGGGCACGCAAGCGCGCAGGCGTCGGCCAGAAATCGGACCAGCGCGCACTGCGTGGCCCAATGAAACCCCACACCACGCGCACCACCAGCCAGGCAACCGCGTAATAGCCCAACCACACGTGCCAATCGTCACCCGCTTCATTGAAGAAGTAGTTAGAGACGAAAACACCGGCCAGGGAAATGTGGAACAGCCGCACCAGCGGGTCCCACAGGCGAAGGGTGGGGCGGCTCATCAGCCCTTGATCTCGGTCTTCACGGCTTTGCCGGTGACCGGATCGTGGTAGATCTCGACTTTGCGTTTGTCTTTGTCGAAACCGTAGATTTCGTAGCAGTTGCCATCAGTAACTTTGAACTTGCTGATCTCGTAACCCTGAGCCTTGAGTTGCTCCTGGAATTTGCCCTGATCCTGCCAGGTAGAACGTTCGGCGGTGGTGCATTGTGGACCGGCAAGGGCCAGTGGACTGGCGAGCAGAAAGGGAACCAGCAACAGGACTTTACGCATGGCAGACACTCGTAAGAACTAAGGAGCCGCTACTGTGCGAAACGAAGCTTAGCGAAAGCTTAGGACGCAACAGGCCGTTACATCTTCTCCGACACAAGGCTCTGCCCGAAGCGCTGGCGTAGCGGCATCATGTGCGCCCTTACCGGCTGAAAACAATGCGGAACACACCCTATGCGCCTGCTCCTTGTGGAAGATGACCGTGCCGTAGGCCAGGGCATTCGCGTCGCTCTCGGCAGCGAAGGCTACACGCTGGACTGGCTGCAAGACGGCGCGAGTGCTCTTCATGCCCTGCGCAGCGAACGCTTTGATTTGCTGCTGCTGGACCTTGGCCTGCCGCGTCTGGACGGTATCGACTTGCTGCGTCAGATTCGCGCGGAGCAACAGTCACTGCCGGTCCTGATCCTGACCGCACGGGACGGCACGCCTGACCGCATCGCCGGGCTGGACGCCGGTGCGGATGACTATCTGGTCAAACCCTTCGATGTGGACGAGCTCAAGGCTCGGGTTCGTGCGCTGCTGCGGCGCAGCCAGGGCCGGGCGCAACCGTTGCTGGAGCACGGGCAAATCAGCCTGGACCCTTCGACGCAGCAAGTCAGCTTCAACGGCGTTGAAATCGCCATGACGCCCATGGAGTACCAGCTCCTCCATCAACTGATGATACGGCCCGGTAAAGTCGTGACCCGCGAGCGCTTGTCGTCGACGCTGTACGGCTGGCAAGACAAGGTGGAGAGCAACACGCTGGAGGTGCTGATCCACAACCTGCGCAAAAAGCTCTCCGCAGAATTGATCCGTACCGTGCGCGGTGTGGGCTACCGGATCGAGACCTTGTGATGAGTTCAGTCCGCGCGCGCATTCTCGTCCCCGTGTTGCTCCTGCTGCTGTTGGGCGACTTGACCATCAGTTGGTTGGCGCTGCGCGATAGCCACACTGAAATTGAAGAGGTGTACGACGCGCAACTGGCGCAAAGCGCACGCCTGCTCCAAGGTGTTCTGCGTCAACGGCCGCCGGGCGAGACGGACCTTGATCGGCTGTATCAGGCTTTCGACGAAGCCATGAGTCGAGTAGGCGGCGGTGAAGCCGCGCATCCCTATGAGACCCGTCTGACGTTCCAGATCTGGCGTGACACTGGCGAACTTCTGGTGCGCTCCGCCGAGGCACCCGAGCTGGACGGCCCGCCCGTCACCGAGGGCTCACACGACTTCCTCAAAGACGGCAATGACTGGTGTGGTTTTCTGCTGGTCGATAAACAGCAAGGGCTACTGATCTGGGTTGGCGAACGTGACGACGTGCGTCAGGATCTGATTCAACGCATCGTCCGCCACACACTTTGGCCTACGGTGATTGGTGTGCCACTTCTCGCCATCGCCATCTGGCTGGCAATTGGCTGGGGAATGCGCCCGCTGCAATTCATGGCCAGCGTCATCCGCCGCCGTGCGCCGGAGAGCCTTGAGCCGCTGGTTCTTTCGCCGCTGCCCAAAGAACTGGAGCCCATGCAGACCTCGCTTAATCGCCTGCTGATCCAGATCGAAAACCTGCTGGAGCGGGAGCGACGCTTCATCGCCGACGCTGCCCATGAATTGCGTACCCCGCTGACCATCCTGCGCATCCACGCGCAAAACGCCCGGCAGGCGCAACTGCCAGAGCAACGCGAAGAGGCACTGGACTTTCTGGTGCATGGCGTCGATCGCGCCACGCGCATTGCCAGCCAGTTGCTGACCATGGCGCGTCTGGAACCGAAGATAAACCACGACGAACTGCAGACCTTCGACCTGGGCAGTCTGGTCCGCGAGGAGCTCGCCGAACTGACGCCACTGGCAGCCGAGAAAAAAGTCGAGCTGGTATTCGATGGCGTCGAGGACTTCCGGTTACACAGTGATCCCGCGGCCATTACCGTCGCGCTCCAGAATCTGCTGACCAACGCCCTTAATTTCGCTCCGGCCAACAGTGAGATTCGGGTCTTTCTCGACCGCAGTCACGACGGCCAGGCCGAGTTGCGCGTCGAGGACAGCGGGCCGGGCATCGACGAAAAAAATGCACCGCGTCTGCTGGAGCGTTTCTACAGCAATGGCCACAGCAACGGCGCAGGTCTGGGATTGGCCATCGTCGAGATGATCGTGAAAAAACTCGACAGCAGCTTTCAGATCGGCAACCGCCCTGATGGCGGATGCTGTGCGCAGTTGCGGCTCAGGAGTCTTGAGAGCTGACGTTTCTGGGCCTGTCCGGTGTCCATGACACCGCGCTGTCGCGCAGCAAACACTGACCTGTAGGAGCTCACGAGCACCGCGAGGCAGCGATGGCGTCCTGTCTGATACGACGCTATCGCGGCCTCGCGGTGCTCGTGCGCTCCTACAGAAAAACATCCCAAATCAGGTAGTTGTTTTTTTTCGATAGGAGTCGCCGCTCCCGCAGGATCCAACACAAAGACCGTATTCCATCCTGCCCGATTCAGGCCCTGGGCGGTTTGATCCCATAACAAACCATGTACAGCGCAGGCAGGAAAAACAGCGTCAGCACGGTAGCAATCGCAATGCCGCCAATCATGGCGTAGGCCATCGGCCCCCAGAACACCTCGCGGGCTATCGGGATCATGCCCAGACTTGCTGCCGCTGCAGTCAGCAGGATCGGGCGACAGCGGTGCTCGGTGGCCTTGACCACTGCGGTCCACGCCTCTTCTCCAGCCGCCATGAACTCGTCGATCTGCGTGACCAGAATCACCGAGTTGCGGATGATGATCCCGATCAACGCCAGCACCCCGAGAATCGCCACGAAGCCCAGCGGATAGCCGGTCAACAACAGCGCTGCGACAACCCCGATAAACCCTAGCGGCACCACGCTGACCACCAGCATCAGTTTCTTCACACTCTGCAACTGAATCATCAGAAAGGTCGCGACTAACAGCAGCATCAGCGGCACGACTTTCAGAATCGGCCCCTGAGAACGAGCGCTGGCTTCGACCGCGCCGCCGGTCGCCACCGAGTAACGCACTGGCAAGGCCGCACTGAACGCCTCGACCTGCGGACGCAACTCACGCACAAGCGCCGCAGGCTGCAAATGGCCGAGTACGTTGGCTTTCAGGGTAATGGTCGGTAGCCGGTCGCGACGCCAGACCAGCGGTTGCTCCTGTTCGTAACTCAAACTGGCGAAGGCCATCAACGGCACGCTGGTCCCGCCGGGCACCGGAATCTGCAGGTTGCTCAAGGTTTGCAGCGAGGTCCGCTCACTGGCTTCGGCACGCCCGACCAGATCCACCAGATAGGTGTCATCGCGAACCTTGGTGATGCTGGTGCCGGATACCAGGCTGTTGAGAATCTGCGCCACGTCTTCGGAAGACAGGCCAAACTGGCGCACCTTGTCCTGAGCGATGTCGATCTTCAACACTTTGCCAGGCTCATTCCAGTCGTAGATGACCTGCCCGATATTGGCGTTGGCATCCAGAATGGCCGCCAGTGCCATGGCCTGGCTACGGACCTGCTCGATGTCAGGACCGCTGACCCGATATTGCACCGGCCACCCCACCGGAGGGCCCATGTTCAGAGGCTGCACGTAGCCGCCAACGCCCACGAAGTCATCGCGAAAACGCTGGCGCAAACGCTCGATCAGTTGATCACGCCCTTCCCCGCCACGGCTGACAATGACCAGTTGACCGTAAAACGGATTGCTCAACTGCTGATCCAACGGCAAGTAAAAACGCACTGCGCCTTTGCCGACATAGGAACTCCAGTGCAACACGTCCGGATCGTCCTTGAGCGTGGTTTCGAGGCGATCCATGACCTGACGCGTACCGTCGATGGAGCCGTTCTGCGGCATGTAGATATCGACGAGAATTTCCGGACGATCCGAGTCCGGGAAAAACTGGTTCTGCAGTAACTTGCCCGCGAACAGCGAGCCGATGAAGACCAGCACGGTAAAGCCGATTACCCACCAGCGATGCTTGAGCGCTGCTGACAACGCCCGTCGAAATCCCGACATCCAGGCGCCGCCTGCATGCTGATGAGCTTTGGGTACTTTGAGGATGTGCACGCCAATCAGCGGCGCAAACAACACCGCCACCAGCCATGAGAGCAGTAACGCCACTGCGATCACTGCAAACATGGTGAAGACATACTCTCCCGCCGAGCTGGAATTCAGGCCAATGGGCACAAAGCCCGCGACCGTCACCAGCGTGCCCGTCAGCATCGGGAATGCCGTGGAGGTGTAGGCAAACGTAGCCGCCTGCTGCAACGAATCGCCGCCCTCAAGTCGGGTCACCATCATTTCCACGGTGATCATGGCGTCGTCCACCAACAGCCCCAATGCGATGATCAATGCCCCCAGAGAAATACGCTGCATGGTGATGCCGCTGTACTCCATGAAGACGAAAACCAGCGCCAACACCAGCGGGATCGAGCACGCCACCACGAGTCCGGCACGAATGCCCAGGCTGAGGAAACTCACCACCAACACAATCAGAATCGCCTCGAACAGCGCACGCGTGAAGCCGCCAATGGCCTTGTCCACCACCTCGGCCTGACTCGACACCAGATGCACGTCGATACCCAGTGGCAGCTCGCTGGTCAGCGCATCAATACGCTGCTGCAACCGCGTGCCGAAATCCTGGATATTGCCGCCCTGCTTCATGGCCACGGCCAGACCAATCGCTGGCTGGCCGTTGAAGCGGAACATCGAACTCGGTGGATCGGCATAACGACGCTCCACCGTTGCCAGATCACTCAGGCGAAAGAAGCGGTCACCGAAGCGCAGGTTGACGGCTTGCAGGTCACTTTCGTCCGAAAACTGGCCACTGGTGCGCACCGCAATTCTTTCCGGACCGGACTCGATGACACCGGCGGGCGTTACCGCGTTTTGCGCTTGCAGACTGGCGATGACCTGCCGCTGATCAATCCCCAAAGCCGCCAACTTGCGCATGGAGAAATTCAGATAGATCACCTCACGCTGCGCCCCCAGCAGCTCGATCTTGCCCAGGTCCTGCACACTGCGGATGTCTGCCCTGACCTGCTCGACATAGTCGCGTAGCTGACGAAACGACAGGCCGTCGGCGGTAAACGCATAGATGCTGCCGAAGACGTCACCGAACTCGTCGTTGAACGCAGGCCCCTGAATCCCGTCAGGCAGCTCACCCCGAATGTCCATGATCTTCTTGCGCACCTGATACCAGGCGGCGGGAATGTCGGCGCTGTGGGTGTCGCTCTTGAGGAATACAAACAGCGTCGACTCGCCAGCCAGGGTGTAGCTCTTCACGTAATCCAGCGCGTCGATTTCTTCGAGCTTCTTTTCCATACGATCGGTGACTTGCTGCAGCGTCTCCGGCAAGGTTGCACCCGGCCAACGGGCTTGAATGACCATGGTCTTGATGGCAAACGAAGGATCTTCCTCGCGCCCAAGATTCATGAACGACCAGCTTCCCATCAGCAGCGAAACGAACATCATGTACCAGACCAGTGTGCGGTGCCGAAGCCCCCAGGCAGACAGGTTAAAACGCTCCCTCACAAACTGACCTCGCGATCCATACGAATTCTCTGCCCGGCTTTCAGACCGTTGACTCCGGCGATGACTACCTTGTCACCGTCACGCAACTCGCCTTGCACACGCACCGACGTACCATGCCGGGCCAGGATCGTTACCTCCCGTGAGCTCAAGGTCGCTGAGTGCGGATCAATGACCCATACCTGCGCCTGACCCTCACGTTCCAGCACGGCGCTGCCCGGCAGTTCACGAAACGAAGCGGCGGCGCTGATAATTTCAACGCTCACCGTCGAACCCAGCCGAAAGCTGTCCGGCACGGAATCCAGGGTCAGCCGCACACGCTGGGTGCGGGTCGTCGGATCGATCTGCGGCGACAACTGACGCACCTGAGCAGCAACAAAAGCCTGTGGGTTGAGCTGGGAAATCACCTGAATCCGGATGCCTTGATCAAGGCTGGCAACCAGATCCAAAGGCAGATCAACCACAGCTTCACGGCTTTCCGGACGCGCCAGGCTGATGACCGGATGCCCGGTCGCGACCACCTGACCGACCTCGCCATGCCAATCGGTGACCACCCCATCGAACTCAGCCAGCAGACGGGTGTAGGACATATGATCACTGGCTTGCTGCAACGCGTTGCGGGCCTGACTGAGCATGGCGTCCTGAGTTTGCAAATCACCTATCATCTGATCCAGTCGCGCCTGAGCGCCCACACCCCGCTCGATCAGTTGCTGATAGCGCTGCCGCTCTGCGTTCAATTGCTGCCAGGTTGCTTTGGCCTTGTTCAGTTCCGCCTGTCGGGCCCGCAGCTGATTCTGCTGATCGCTGGGTTCAAGGGTCGCGAGAAGGTCGCCCCGACGAACCCTGTCGCCGATCTCGACCTGACGCGTTGCTATGCGGCCTGCCACCCGAAAACCCAGTGCGACTTCGTAGCGCGGCTGAATGCTGCCCGCAAAGCGGCCATGAACATGCTGCTGCGCATCGACCATTTCGATAAACAACACAGGCCGGTCGACTACCTCACGCAACGGCTTGTCACGGCAGCCTGCGACCATCATGAAAATGATGCAGAACAACCAGACTTTGCAGATCAAAACGATGCGGATCACGAAGACCTTCATCGACTCGCCCCCGCTGCCATAGCGATGGCCTTGTTCTCGTCGTCGGTCGTGTCTTGGCCCTCGCGCTCAGCGATGTCGACCCTCTGCCCCGGATACAAAAACTGCAGACCGCGGGATACCACCCAGTCACCCTCCGCCACTCCGGAGGCAATAACCACCTGACCCTGCTCATAACGCAGCACCTGCACTTCAACCAGACGCACACGGTTCTGCTCGTCCACCCGCCAGACCGCAGGTTTACCGTGGCTGCGACTCAAAGCCGACCATGGCAGGGTGAACGCTTTGCGGGCCTGGGAATCAAGCTTCGCGCTGACAACTGTGCCCAGAGCGAGATTGGCGGGAGCGTCCTGCAATGCGACGCGTACCCGTAATGTGCCGGTGGCGGAGGAGACAATCGGAGTGATTTCACGGATCTTGCCGGACAGCGTCAGATCCGGATTGCCCAGCCCCTTAACAAGCACGCGGCGACCCGGTTGGTCAGAGTCCAGCAATGATTCATAGGCGGCGAATACCGCTTCTCGCTCGCCATCGTGGGCAAGACTGAAAATAGGCGTGGCCGCTTGCACCACCTGGCCTTCTTCGGCATGACGCGCCGTGATGACCCCGTCAGCCACCGCGACCAGTTCGGTGTAGCCCAATTGATCGCGCGCATTGGCCTGCTGTGCTTTCAGTGCGGCAAGATCACCCCGCGCACTCTCCAGCGCAGACTGCGCTTTCTGATACTCGCTGAGATTGGTGTAGCCCTTGGGCAGCAAGGTTTGCTGACGCTGATAATTGGTTTGTGCCAAACGCAGTCGCGATTCTCTGGCGGCGACTTCTGCATCGGCCGACGCCAGTTCGGTGTTCTGCTCTCGCGGGTCCAGCTTTGCCAACCGCTGACCAGCCCGCACGCGATCACCCACATCGACAAAGCGCTGCACCAGTTTGCCGGACACCCGAAAAGCCTGCTCCGTAACCTTGCGCGCCTGGATATCGCCTGTCAGCTCGACGCTGGTCAGGACGTCGGAGGAAACCACTTCCTGAACCGCCACACGGACCAGCGTTTTCGACACCGGCTTATCGTCAGAACAGCCACTGAGGGAAAGCACCAGCAAAACGTTGAGTCCCAGCGCCAGCCAAGGCTGGCGAACCACTTTTCCGGGATTCAAAAACCGGGATTTTCCGGCAACACGACAACGCCCGCACAATTGCACAGCACAAGAAATATTCATCAACGACAAAGCCACAGCCCAGTGAAGTATCGCCACACCCGAAGACGGGTGTCAGACCGAGGTCCCGCTACGGAACGGCTCAAGGGCCGTTCCGTACCTCAGGCAATCGCTGCCACTTCAGGCCATGCATGACTGGTTTCTTTCTGTGCCCCCAGAAAATTCAAGACGGTTTTCTGCGAGTTCAGCCAGGCGGCCTTGCTCTCAAGGTCGAGAAAGTGGCCGGTATCGGGCACTACGTTAAAGCTGCTTTGAGCGATGTATGTGGAGAAACTGCGGGCATCTTCTACCGTGGTGTATTCATCTTTCTCGCCATTGACGAATAACACAGGAATCTTGATAGAAGAGAAACGCTCGACGTAATTACTCGCACTGAGTTTACGAATCTGGCTGATATGAAAGTCGATCTGACCGTATTCATGTTCAGCAAGGCTGATCAGGTGTTTGTAGTTATAGAGTTTGAAAAGTCGCGGCAGATACTTGCCCACGGTGTCATTAAGCAATGAACCGATCTTGCGTTTTTCACGCGCGGCCAGATAGAGCTGTGCCTTGTCGATGTAGTCCAGCATCGGCTCATTGAGCACCGGCGAGAACGAGCTGATGATTGCTTTCTCAACCGACGCTGGCGACTCCGAAAGCGCCAGCAGCGCGGACACCCCGCCCCAGGAAACCGAGAGCAAGTAATTGATTTTGTAGAGATTAATGATATTTAGAAGAATTCTGACTTCGTCTTCCTTGGTCACAATCGTATCGCCAGGGTTGTGAGCCTTGGACTGACCGGAGAACGGAAGATCGAACAGCACCAGATTGAAGTGTGGTGCCAGGTACTTCACCGTCTGACCAAACGAGCCGGTGGTCGACAGCGCGCCATTGACGAGTAGAACCGTCTTGGCACTGTCACTTTTCCAATAAGTTTCGGTGTAGATCTTGAACTCTTCGATATCCAGAATCTTGGTTTGCGCACCCATGACAGCCTCCTAGCCTTCGTAATTCCAAAAGTTTTTTAAGTTTCTCTGCTTCGGCTGCCATGCCAAAGCCTCACCCGGTTACAGGCAAATTCCATTGAGTTTCTTGTTTTTAGGTGCATCGATACGCTGAATCGATTAACGCTATTGTTAACGAATCAGAAGCCAAAAAACGACACCCCATTGGCGTCATAAAAATGGCTAAACGCTATTGGTGGGGGAAAACGAGAGGCTGGAGATTGGATCCAACTATTAAAGACGGGCCTTCAAGCGCAACAGAAACGGGAAATATTTCCATTTTTCTGACCGCTCATTGAAGCCAAAATGTGACAACGAGGGCGATTTTTTGAAACATGTCGTTACAACTTCGGGCGGAACTTTTCGATTTTTTTTGTGACTTGGGGCCCGGAACGTTGATTTAGACGCGTCAATGACCGTTGACTTCAAAGGCCGCAATTAATTTGACGCCGGTTGGAGGGAGTTTTTAGAGCTACCGCCAGTCATGGCCGACAAGCGAATCAGCAGATCGTGAATCGAAATGCGACCTGGAGACTGGAATGTATTCTGGTAGGAGCTGCCCCGGTGTTCTGACACCACGCTGTTGCGAAGCATCATGGACACTGTAGGAGCGCACGAGCACCGCGAGGCCGCGATAGCGGTGTGTCAGGCAGTACACCATCGCTGCCTCGCGGTGCTCGTAAGCTCCTACAAAAAACCATTCCAGACCAGGTGGTTACAGTTTGCTTGATGAGAGCGAACTTGTTCGCGAGGCGTTTTTGGAGTGGTCCACCCCTTCTACCGCCTCGCCAACAAGTTGCCTCCTACCGGGATTTGGAATCCTTAAGGCAGACCGTAAGCGACGTCAAAACCACCAAAACGCAGACGCAGACGCAAAAAAGCCCGATTTAAGCACAAGGCTTAAATCAGGCTTTTTTGTGAAGATGGTCGGGGTAAGGGGATTCGAACTCCTGACATCCTGCTCCCAAAGCAGGCGCGCTACCGGACTGCGCTATACCCCGGGTGAAACTTTTTAAAGACGCCTCAACAAGCCGTCTGCGATTTGATGCGAATGGCATCAGATCTATAAGATTCGGCCCCGGCATTGCTGCTGAGGCCAAAAATGGTGGGTCGTGTGGGATTCGAACCTACGACCAATTGGTTAAAAGCCAACTGCTCTACCAACTGAGCTAACGACCCAAAAATGGTCGGGGTAAGGGGATTCGAACTCCTGACATCCTGCTCCCAAAGCAGGCGCGCTACCGGACTGCGCTATACCCCGATACAGCTACATTTTGAAATCTGGCTCCACGACCTGGACTCGAACCAGGGACCCAGTGATTAACAGTCACTTGCTCTACCAACTGAGCTATCGCGGAACGTATCGATTTCAGATGCAACTTTTACAACTTACTGCTCTGAACTAACGCGCTGTTAACTTTGTTAATTCAGCCTCTTTGATGTGTTTGCATCGCTGCGTTCACGTCTCTGAGGCGCGCTATTCTACAATTTTAAAAAGAGGTGTCAACCCCTTAAATTGCTTTTAAGACAATGATTTGCGATTTTTTTTCAGATGGCCTTTCGGCCCTCGCAAATCCATCCATAAGCAGCGTCAGGCTCGCCTGCGATAACACATCGCTGACGAGCCTGAACTGCAAACCCCATCAGTTGAAGACGATTTCGTCGTCAACCACTGTGCCGGTGACGCTGGAGCCCGGCATGAAACCGCCCGACAGAATCAACTGCGCCAGCGGGTTCTCGATCCAGCGCTGGATCGCACGCTTGAGCGGACGAGCACCGTAAACCGGGTCATAACCCACCGCGATGAGTTTATCCATCGCTTCAGGGCTCAGCTCCAGTTTCAGTTCGCGCTCGGTCAGACGGCTGCGCAGGCGAGCCAGCTGAATATCCGTAATGCCGGCAATCTGGTCGCGGGCCAGAGGTTCGAAGATCACCACTTCGTCGATACGGTTCAGGAACTCCGGCCGGAAGTGATTGCTGACAGCGTCCATCACCGCCGCGCGCTGTGCTTCGCGATCCCCCGAAAGCTCGATGATCTGCGCCGAGCCCAGGTTGGAAGTCATCACGATCACGGTATTGCGGAAATCCACCGTGCGACCGTGGCTGTCGGTCAGGCGGCCGTCTTCCAGCACTTGCAGCAAGATGTTGAAGACGTCCGGGTGCGCCTTCTCCACCTCGTCCAGCAAGATCACGGAGTACGGCTTGCGACGCACCGCCTCAGTGAGATAACCGCCCTCTTCATAACCGACATAGCCTGGTGGTGCGCCGATCAGTCGAGCCACGGAATGCTTCTCCATGAACTCGGACATGTCGATTCGCACCATCGCTTCTTCGGTGTCGAACAGAAACTCCGCCAGCGCCTTGCACAGCTCGGTCTTACCGACACCGGTTGGGCCGAGGAACATGAACGAACCGCTTGGGCGATTTGGATCAGACAAACCGGCACGAGAACGACGTACCGCGTTGGAAACCGCAATTACCGCTTCGTCCTGACCGATAACGCGCTGGTGCAGCAGGCTCTCCATACGCAGGAGTTTGTCGCGCTCCCCTTCGAGCATCTTCGACACGGGAATCCCGGTCCATTTGGAGACGACTTCGGCAATCTCCTCCTCTGTCACCTTACTGCGCAGCAATTGATTCTCAGGTTTGCCGTGCTGGTCGACCATTTGCAGACTGCGTTCCAGGTCCGGAATGATCCCGTACTGCAATTCAGCCATGCGGTTCAGGTCACCACGGCGACGAGCTGCCTCCAGCTCCTGACGCGACTGTTCGATCTTTTGCTGGATCTGCGCAGAACCGGTGACTTCGGCTTTTTCCGACGTCCAGATTTCTTCGAGGTCCGCGTATTCACGATCCAGACGAACGATTTCTTCCTGCAGTTTTTCCAGACGCTTGATCGCGGCCTCGTCGTCTTCTTTCTTCAGTGCCTGGGATTCAACCTTCAACTGGATCAAGCGACGCTCAAGACGGTCGAGCACTTCCGGCTTGGAGTCGATTTCCATCCGAATACGGCTGGCCGCTTCGTCGATCAGGTCAATGGCCTTGTCCGGCAACTGCCGATCAGTGATGTAACGATGGCTCAGCTTGGCGGCCGCAATGATCGCGCCGTCAGTGATCGCGACTTTGTGGTGAACTTCGTAGCGTTCCTTCAAGCCACGCAAGATCGCGATGGTGTCTTCTTCACTCGGCTCATCCACCAACACTTTCTGGAAGCGCCGCTCAAGGGCTGCGTCCTTCTCTATATATTGGCGGTACTCGTTGAGCGTGGTCGCGCCGACACAATGCAGCTCGCCACGCGCCAACGCAGGCTTGAGCATGTTGCCTGCATCCATGGAGCCTTCGCCCTTACCGGCGCCGACCATGGTGTGCAGTTCGTCGATGAACAGAATGATCTGGCCGTCCTGTTTGGAAAGCTCATTGAGCAGCGATTTCAGGCGCTCCTCGAACTCACCCCGAAACTTGGCACCGGCGATCAGTGCGCCCATGTCCAGAGACAGCAAGCGCTTGCCTTTGAGGCCATCCGGCACTTCACCATTAATGATGCGCTGAGCAAGACCCTCCGCGATGGCGGTTTTACCCACACCAGGTTCGCCGATCAGCACCGGGTTGTTCTTGGTCCGGCGCTGCAGCACCTGAATGGTCCGACGGATTTCGTCGTCACGGCCGATCACCGGGTCGAGCTTGCCTTCTTCGGCCCGCTTGGTCAGGTCGACGGTGTATTTATCCAGTGCCTGGCGCGACTCTTCGACATTAGGGTCGTTGACTGCAGAGCCGCCGCGCAGATTGCTGATGGCATTCTCCAGCGCCTTCTTGCTGACGCCCTGGCCAAGCAGCAATTTGCCCAACTTGCTGTTTTCGTCCATGGCCGCCAGCAAGACCAACTCGCTGGAGATGAACTGGTCGCCCTTCTGCTGCGCCAGACGATCTGCCTGATTCAGCAGACGCGCCAGATCCTGGGACATGTTCACATCGCCCGTCGGGTTCTGGATTTTCGGCAGTTGGTCGAGCTCTTTGCTCAATTCTTTGCGCAGACTGTTGATGTCGAAGCCCACTTGCAGCAGCAGTGGCTTGATGGTGCCGCCCTGCTGATCAAGCAACGCCTGCATCAGGTGCGCAGACTCAATGGCCGGATGGTCTAGACCTACCGCCAGGGATTGAGAATCAGATAACGCCAATTGCAACTTGCTGGTCAATCTATCGATACGCATTAGTCACCTTCCTATATAAGCAGGCCGGAGCAAATAAACACACCTATGAAAAAAACCTGCTGGATGCCCAAGTACATGCGGGCGTTTGCGTGAGATTCAAGCTGAATTTAATTGACGCAGATCAGCAATGCAGTGGGACATCTGAACGATAGCCTCATGAATGAGATCATGCACGGACCCTGCTGGTAGGAGCGAACTTGTTCGCGAAACTGGGCGGCAGGCGATGTTTATCTATCGCCTGTACCCATTTCTCGCGAACAAGTTCGCTCTCATCAAGCAAATTGCAACCAACTGATTTGGAATACTTTTCTGTAGGAGCTCACGAGCACCGCGAGGCAGCGATGGCGTCCTGTCTGATACACCGCCATCGCGGCCTCGCGTTGCTCGTGAGCTCCTACAGATCCAATGTTTGCTGCACGACAGCGCGTTGTCAGGGACATCGGAGCAACTCCTACCTGACTGGATCGATCCAGATCAGCGACGCAAAACGGCCGTTGTGAGCGTTTTGGCGGTAGGAATAGAAGCGAGGATCAGTGAAGGTATCGAAGCCACCGCCATAAACGGCAGTGATCCCGTGAGCTGCCAATCGCAAGCGAGCGAGGGCATAGATGTCGGCCATGAACCGCCCAGGATTTTTGCTGGGTATAAACGCGGCGTCGGTTTGCGGATGCGTGCCTATAAAAGCTTCGCGAACTTCCGCGCCCACTTCAAAGGACAGCTGGCCGATGGCTGGACCAAGCCAGACCAGAACTTCATCGGGCGCAACTTGCAGACTATCGGCGGCAGCCTCCAGCACGCCGGCTGCCAATCCGCGCCACCCGGCATGAGCCGCGGCCACGCGAGTACCGGCCCGATCACAGAAAAGAGCAGGCAGGCAATCGGCGGTCATGATGGTGCAGGCAATGCCCGGCTTGTCGGTCCAACTGGCATCAGCCTCGACCACTTGGCTAGGGTCAGCCTCAGCCACCACCACACCATGCACTTGCTTGAGCCAGGCAGCCTGAATCTTCAGCTCCGAGGTCAGACGCAGGCGATTGGCAGCGATAGCCTGCGGATCGTCACCCACATGGTCACCCAGATTGAAACTGTCGAACGGCGCCAGACTGACGCCGCCGCTACGGGTTGTGACGCAGGACTTGATTCCCGCAGGCGCGGGCCAGTCAGGAATCAGCCAGTCACTCACCCGATGAACGCCTCGCGATCCTGCTTGAGCAGCGACAGCAACCAGACAAAATCGTCAGGCAGCGGCGATTCCCAGCTCATGCGCTTACCGGTGGTCGGATGATCCAGCTCCAGGAAACGCGCATGCAACGCCTGACGCGGGAAGGTTTTCAACGAATCAACCATGGTCGCACTGGCAGCAGGCGGAATACGGAAACGACCACCGTAAGCCTGATCACCCACCAACGGATAGTTGATGTGCGCCATATGCACACGAATCTGGTGGGTACGGCCGGTTTCCAGCTTGACCCGCACATGGGTGTGGGAACGGAAACGCTCAAGCACACGGTAGTGACTCACCGCCTGCTTGCCGCCTTCCATCACCGCCATGCGCTGGCGTTGCTGACCATGACGGCCAATCGGCGCGTCGATCTTGCCACCGGCAGTAACGACACCGATCACGATGCATTCATAAATGCGGCTCACGGTACGGCTTTGCAGTTGGGTAACGAGCTGGGTCTGCGCCTGAATCGTCTTGGCGACCACCATCAGACCGGTGGTGTCCTTGTCGAGACGGTGCACGATACCGGCGCGCGGCACATTGATAATGTCCGGCACATGGTGCAGCAGGGCATTGAGCAGCGTGCCATCGGCGTGACCGGCAGCGGGGTGCACCACCAGACCGGCAGGCTTGTTAATGACCAGGATCTGATCGTCTTCATAGACGATATCGAGTTCGATGTCCTGAGCGAGCCATTCTCCCTGGGCCTCCTGCTCTGCAATCAATTGCAGGACAGCACCACCGTGTACGATGTCACGGGGGCGCAAAACGCCTCCGTCAACCGTCAGACGGCCGTCCTTGATCCAGGCAGAAAGGCGCGAGCGAGAGTGCTCAGCGAATAATTGTGCGGCGACTTGATCGAGGCGTTGACCGCCCAAATCGGACGGCACCTCTGCGCGAAGTTCTATATTTTCGGACATGGCCAGACTAGGTGGCGGCTAGCCTTTGGTTTCGGCAGCGCGCTTGTGGTTAAATACGGCGTCTTTTGCCCCGGGGGTTCCGCGGGGTGCTCATCATAACAGGACGGTCACGCCCAAGACAGCGACCGTTATAGGGACGCAAGCCGCCATGCAAGTGAAACACCTGCTGCTGATAGCCATCCTCGCACTCACCGCTGCCTGCTCGTCGAAGGAAGTGATTGACGAAAACCTGAGCGAAGTCGAGCTGTACCAGCAGGCGCAGGCCGACCTGGGTAACAACAGCTATTCGACAGCTACTGAAAAGCTCAAGGCGCTGGAGTCGCGTTATCCATTCGGTCGCTATGCTGATCAGGCACAGCTCGAACTGATTTATGCGAACTACAAGAACGGTGAGCCGGAAGCTGCGAAGTCTGCTGCCGAACGCTTTATCCGTCTGCACCCGCAGCACCCGAACGTTGACTACGCCTACTACATGAAGGGCCTGACCTCGTTCGACCAGGACGTTGGCCTGCTGGCGCGCTTCCTGCCGCTGGACCAGACCAAACGTGACCCGGGTGCCGCTCGTGACTCGTTCAACGAGTTCGCGCAACTGACCAGCCGCTACCCGAACAGCCGCTATTCGCCGGATGCCAAGCAGCGCATGATTTATCTGCGCAACCTGCTGGCTTCTTACGAAATTCACGTTGCCGACTACTACCTGACTCGTCAGGCCTATGTCGCTGCCGCCAACCGCGGGCGTTACGTGATCGAAAACTTCCAGGAAACCCCATCCGTGGGTGACGGCCTGGCCGTGATGGTCGAGTCCTATCAGCGTCTGCATCTGGACGATCTGGCGGCGACCAGCCTGGAAGTGCTCAAGGCCAACTACCCGAACCATCCACAACTGGTTGACGGTCAGTTCGTACCGCGCGAAGCCGAAGCGGACAACCGCTCATGGCTGTCCAAGGCAACCTTGGGCCTGATCGAAAGCAATCCGCCGCTGCCGCCGGGTGAAACCCGCGCCAACCAGGACGTGATCAAGCAGTACGAAGACGCCAAGCAAGCCATCCCGCGTGAGCTGCTTCCGGAAAATCAGGAAGAGCTCGACGAGCAGGAACGCGAAGCGAAAGGCGAAAAAGACCGCTCGTGGTTCAGCTACATGACGTTTGGTGTGTTCGACTGATACCAGCGTGTACAAAAAAGAGGCCTGCGGGCCTCTTTTTTTGTGCCTCGGATTACCCCGCTTCTGCAGGCGGTAAAACATACCTGCAGAAGCGCGAGAGCACCGCGAGGCCGCGATAGCGTACTGCCTGACTCACCAATACCGCGCAACAACCACAGTTCAGGACGTGGGACCGGCTTTAGCCGGGAAGGCGGTCTTTCTGACGGTCAGTTTTTCTTGGCTCTACCGACCTCTTCCCGGCTAAAGCCGGTCCCACGTCGAAGGGAGAGCACCGTTACATCCGCTTCATCCCCTGCGCCAGGAACATAGCCATCCCGTCTAAAGCCCGTCCTACAGGCTGAACCTATTCCAATAGCCTCTGCTTCGCTACACTGCGAAATCTCCAATCACTAAGCTGGAAATCATGATTCGCTTAATTATGTGGGTCGCGCTGATCGCGGCGGTTGTGTGGTTCGTCAAGCGTCTGCTCAACCCGCCGACCCCACGTCGCAAAGCTCCGCCTCCCGAAGGCGTGGCAGCACCCATGGTCCGCTGCGCTCAATGCGGTGTGCATTTGCCTCAGGACCGTGCCCTCAATCAGGGGCAGCAATGGTATTGCAGCGAGGCACATCGTCTGGAAGGCCCGGCGACTCGTGATCGCTGAGTTGCGCCCTCTGATGCAGGAGTGAGCGTCTTAGCGAGGCGTTGTGCCTGACACGCCGCCTCGCGACCAAGCTCACTCCTACAGCAGCCCCGCAACCCTACCGCTCGGCGCATAGGGTGCCGGATCAACCACCGGCTCGCGCCCAATCAGCAGGTCTGCCAGCAACTGGCAAGACGCGGGCGCCAAAACCAGGCCGTTACGGTAATGGCCACAGTTGAGCCATAGGCCTTCAAAGCCCTGCACTGGACCAATATAGGGAATGCCTTCAGGCGAGCCCGGACGCAGGCCAGCCCAGTGCCCCACCACTTGAGCATCAGCCAACGCGGGAAGCAGCTCCACCGCAGAAGCCTTGAGGCTTTCCAGCGCCACATCGGTTGGGGTCTTGTCGAAGCCCTCGTGCTCCAGGGTACTGCCCACCAGGATATGCCCGTCACGCCTAGGGATCGCATATCGCCCCTTGGCCAGCACCATACTCGGTAGAAAATCCGCAGCGCACTTGTACAGAATCATCTGGCCTTTGACCGGCTCAACCGGCAGTTCAAGGCCAAGAGTCTTGAGCAACTCTCCGCTCCAGGCACCTGCAGTGAGAACCACCTGATCGCCCAAAACATCTCCGGACGACGTGCTCACGCCCACCACCCGCTCACCGTTACGGACAAATCCCGTCACGGCACAGTGCTCGTGAAGGGTGACGTTGGGTAACGCCAATAGCGCCGCTTTCAGGGATTTGACCAGCCTGGGATTGCGCACGTTGGCGACGTTGGCCATGTAGATGGCACGCTCATAACCCTCGCCCAACACGGGCACAGCGTCGTGAACCGCCGAGATATCCACAGCCCTGAGCGGTCGCACCTCTCGGGCAGCCCATTCCAGCGCCTGTTGCTCGTCATCCAGATCCAGCCAATACAAACCGGTGGTGTGCACTTCGGGATCGATCCCGGTCTGTGCAAACAGGCACTCGGCCAGCTGCGGATAGAAATCCTGCGACCAGTGCGCCAGCGCCGTCACTGCGGTGCTGTAGCGCCAGGGATAGAGCGGGGAAACAATGCCGCCGCCCGCCCATGACGCTTCTTGCCCTACTCCGGCACGGTCCAGAAGGATGACCTGATCAACTTCGGATGCGAGGTTGAACGCGGTCAACAAACCGATCACACCACCGCCAACAATCACAACCTGCTTGGACATCTTTTACTCGTTAGAAGATTAGGGGTCAGCGGCCCCAGCAGTCTTTGCGAGTGACACCGCTGGCGGCGCCTTCGTTATCGAATTTACCGGTATTGGTAATGGTAAACACACCACACTTATCATTAGCCATCATATCTTTGCCTGTAGCTGACAGCTTGAAATCGCTCACATTCAGCGTTTTATCGATGTTGTAGTAACTGTTGCCCGCGGAGACGGTAGCTCCAACATAAGTGGCTGATGGGGTGGCTCGTGAGTAATACCGCTCCAGCGCCTGGACCTGCTCAGTCAACAGGCTGGCAATTTCCGACCTGTGAGTTCGCTTCACATATTCCGTATAACTGGGATAAGCGATGGCCGCCAGAATACCCACAATTGCCACGACAATCATGAGTTCGATCAAGGTAAAGCCTGTTGATCTGCTTCGCATACACCGTATTCCTTACTGTATTTGCCGCCACATGATGCGTTGGTTCACAGAGCCGCCTTTCTCTTGCAAATTGATACCTTGGTTACTACTCGAGTCAACCAGATACTTGGTGTCATCTTTGCCAGTAGGACTCGACACAACTGCCACCAGATTCGGGATGCCCGTACCGTTACGGATACCGCTAACACGAATATCATTCGCATCAATATTTCCATCACCATTAGTATCAAGAACCTGATAATTGAGCATGCCGCCCTTGGCAGCATCCAGCTCAAACAAACGCCCAGTGCCGGTACTTTCACACGGGTCACTGGAGTTCACCGCTGCCGTAGTGAAGATGATCCGCCCACGGCTGGTTTGTGCGGAGTAAATGATCCGCTCCCCGATGTAAGGCTCCGTTGTGGACAAGGTCATGTACCAGCCTTTTTTGAGTGTCCAGTCCACATCGTTGTTGGACGTGGTGTAGTAGGTCGCACCATTTCCTGTGATGGTGCCAGTAATCGTTTGCGGCTGCAGATTACCCTGCACGTATCCACCGGTAGCGCCATCGGCGTCCCAGACAGCGTAAAAAGCTTGCTGGCTATTAGTCGTTTTGTCAGAGGTTTCACTGAACTTGCCAGTACCGAAATAAACCATTTTGCCGTTGGTAGGATGATCCAACAGCAGTGGCTGCACGATGATGGGTTGCGGCGTGCTGTCAGGTGCGATGGCAGTGAACAGTGGCTTATTATTGAACGCCACGCCCCAACCGTTAGCAGATGTGCTGCTCATGTCGAATTTCCACAGGCGTCCTTTTAAATCCCCGGCGTAAGCCGCCTGTACAACATTTTGCGCATTGACGCGAAGCTTGACCGAGGACAGACCGTTATCTGCCAATTTGGCCGACGCTGGTATAGGGATTTCTCTGATCAGGGCTCCGGTATTGGCGTTGAGGACGAACAACGAAGCGTCCCCGGTAAAGCTGCCATATCCATTGCCTAACACCACAATGCTTGTGCCATCGGCCATACGCGCTACGTCAGGCTTGGAATAGGCATAGCCGAGATTGTTGAAAGGGTTCGCTGGTGAGGATGTGTCGGGTGCCCTCACCTCCCAGAGTGCCTGGATTGAGTTATCACTGCCTTCAAACAGTTTGATCGCGAAAAACGCCTTGCCGCCCGCGCCAGTTCCACCAAACGCTACGGTACGCCACGAGGTTCCTGCCTGCGTGTCAAAGACTGAAATCTGACCGTCTACAGTGAACTTGTGGGAGCCAGAGCCGTACGTTGCAGAGGCGATTGTCGCTAGCGAAGCCAATGAGGTAGAAGGCATATACGCATAACGACGCACGCCGGTGTCAGGGTTGATGACGTTGAAGAACCCGTCGTTTGCATTGACCAGCAGATTGTAATTCATATTTGACGCTTTGGTTGTCAGGTACGCCGAGTAGCTCGTATTACCCGCCAAATCTGCTGATGTTTTGTCGGTCGGCAATGCGGTGGTCAAAGGCGAATTAATGACGTCGCCGAGTAAAATCGTCCGGGCCCTTAATCTTGCATTGGCGGTACCTTTGCTCCAGTTCACCAGTTGCGCGCCAGTGACCCCGGTAGGCAAGGTGGTGTCGAATGCCGTTTTTTGCGCACCGGTCAGATTGTTGTAGTCGAGGGCAATTCTGCTTCCTGACACCGTGTTCCAGGATTCAAAAAACGGGCCGGGAGATGAGCTGGTAATGAGGCTATCCGTGCTCCACACCGTAGTGCTCAAGGCACCCGTTGTCGCGTTAAGGTTGAACGCTTTAATCGTGCCGTGCCAATCTTTGGGGTCGTACAGCGTCTGATAAAAGCGCGTACCGTTGCTCAGCGTAGACGAGTTGGTCGCACCGCCGCCGCCTGATCCAGCCTTGGCATAGATGTCGCTCAAAGCCAGATTCAATGCAGCAGTCAAACCCGCACTGTCACCCGTCTGGAAATACTTGCCGCGACCATGACTGTCATCGGCGGCATCAATCAGCATCTGATCCGATGACGTTGTAAAGCCGATGGTGTAGGTACTCAAGTTCTGTTTGTTAAAGCCAGTGTTGTCCCAACTTTTCCCTGCCAAATCGGACCCATCTGCTGCTTTACGCATATCAATGTCGTAAGCAAACCTCGCGAGATCGTCGAGATATAACGTATCCCCTTCCGCATCCCCCCCAGTACCAGGACTGGTTACTGGTCTCAGGCCGTCGTTGGCGACCAAATCCCAATTGGGCAAAGATCGGGAGCTATCGGCAACGTCATCCGGATCATTCGCAGGAAATGTACGGTCATACGTGGGCAAACCATCGGTAATAACCACTCCGTAATTCTTCTGGCACCGGTACTGAACAGGGCTGGTGTAGGTCGTCTGTGCGCTGGGGTAATACGAAGTCATCCCGCGAAAATAGCGGGTTATCTCATAGTAGGTTTCAGCCAGTGGCGTATTGGCGGTCGGCGTCAGCGCTGCAATAGCATTCTTCAGATTAGTGATATTGGTATTGGCTTGCGCCTGACTAACACCATTCGGCTGATAAACTGTTGCTGTTACCGGTGAGAGGTCAGTGATCACCCTGGAAATGCGACCTCCAGGGCCGAGGTCGCCGCCCGTGATGGGCTCATTGAACTGCGCCAGTCCGATCCGCAACGATGTGTTATTGGTCACCAGATTGGTTGCGACGGTTTTGGCCACATTCATCCGGTAGTCGTTGGGGATGCTGCCGTTGGTGTAATCCTTGTAATACACAGTCACCAGACCAATAATGCCGAGGACCGATACCCTGGTAGGCTGCACGGAATCTATCAACCAGGACAAATAGTTGGCTGTGTAACGAGTGCGCCCGTTACCTGCTGGATCCGGCAAATCCAGACAATAGGTAGTGCCACTGCGGCGAATTGGCACTCCTCCTAGTATGCAATTCAGCGAAATCCCGAGGATGACGCCGCGACTGTTGATATCTCCCAGAGTTAACGTCTCATCTCCGGAAATGGTGGTCTCGAAGGGACATATAACGATAACCCCAAGGGCATCCACGCACTGAGTTGAAAAATAACTGACGTCCGTACGATTCACCCGGGGATCAAAGGCCGACGACCAGATAATGTTGTACATACTTCCTGAGTTATCAACCAACAGCATCACGTTCGGCGCCACTGCGGAAGAACTCAGCAGTGGAACCTGCGCGGGAGTGAACGCATAAGCGGGGGCGGTCAGATACAACGCTAGTAATGCACCGTAAACAGACTTCAGCAGACGGCTCGGCAACTTAGCAAATAGCATAAATGCTCTCCAATACCGTTCTAGATACGCCTTGAAGAACGCTCGCCGTCACGCGATAAAGTGTAACTGAGCGCCCAACTACACAATTTTGTGGCTGATTCATTGGCGAAAACGTGGTGCCAATGTTCTGGATAACATAGAAGCCACCCGCTTCCGCGACCCAAGGGACCCCAGCAGAGCTATTGCCCACTTGTGTGACAGTGGTTGAATCAGTTGGAGGTGCGCAAGTCGTGTCACTCGTGCAAGCCACCAAGCTAAACGTCGGGGTCAAAATGGCAGATTCGCCGACTCGAAGTATTGCTTCTGCGGTCTGAAAGGACTTATTACGCACCGAAACGCTGCCCGCCATTTTTTCCTGCAGGGTAGCGTTCTGCATCGACGATACGCCGATTAAAGTCAACAACAGCAAAAAGACCAGGCTGACAAGCAGCACCATACCTTTCTGCTGAGTGGGAAATCCTGCTGAGACAACCCGCGATTTTTTCTTCATGGCAACTCTCATCAGAACCGGTTACGCAAAGCGGCAACGACGTTGTAGGTTTGGTTGCGAACTTTGCCTGTAGGATCAGATAACGTCAGCGTCAAGCGCACGCTGCGAATATTGGATGCCAAGGCGGGTGTATTGATAACCCCGGTGTAGGACATCGGCGCTCCGGCTATACCAAAGTCGACGGTGAATCTACTTACATTGCTTAGCAGCGGTTGCGCTGAATCGCCACCATTGCCGACCTTCACTTTCAGGTCGCTTCCACTCAGGATGTAAGTGATTTTACGAATAGGGAATCTGATTTCTCCAACCCCAGCTGCCCGTTGGCCGCTATAGAGCCGGGCGAATGTTCTGCAATTCGAAATAATAGTCCAGGTCGGCGCGCCGCCCGATACGCCCACGTCCGCAGTGATCAGAGTTAACGTGTTGGTGGCGTTATCCCAAATAATTGGATTATCAAGGTCGGTCGGTTTTGCAATTGCTGGGGCGACGGCAGGCGTATCAAAACCCAGACAGCCATACATTCCGGTCATGCGGATTTCCTGCACTAACTTGCTGAGAGCAAAACGCGCATCTTCCTGCATGCGTGCCGCAGCGTCCTGTGACTGATACGTGCCCTTGGAGGCAATGAATATCTGAACGATCCCCATGCTCACGATCAGGCCCAAGACCATTGCAACCATGATCTCAATCAGACCAAAGCCTCGGACGCCCGTGTTCATGGCGCCACCGTATTGTTGAGACCAATTTGCGAACTCAACTCAAATTGTTGCGGATTGGTCGCACTTGGCGTTTTGCCCAGCGAGTTGTCACTTGCTGCTGCAGCACGGGTGTCATCCCATGTGATAGTGATCTTTACTAAGGGCTTGTTAATCTCAATCTTGCTATTAGCGCCTGCTGTTCCCGCGAAGTTAGTGATATTGGTACTAAAGTCGGCCAGATCCTGGGAGACCGCATTATTCATATTGCCCGCAGGTGCCGCTGCCAGTGAGGCCAAGGCATAGCTGGCCAGAACGTTAGAACCATTATTCACCGCATTACCGTCAACATTAGCCCGAATACGATCCATCATGTCGTAGGCAATGAAGCTGGCCTGGCTGGTCATCGCCGAGCTGTCGGTGTACCTCAGGGCGTTCAACTGAATGGCCGCCGCGCCCAAGAGACCGATGCCCAATATCAATACAGACACCAAGACCTCGATCAGCGTCATGCCGATCTGGCTGCCCTTTCTTCCCTTACCCATTACAATTTCCACTCGAAACAATTCGACCGTTCAAGCATACATACACAGTCTTGGTGATGGTCGTGCCTAGTGTGTAAGTCATTGCAACCGCCGTGGCCGGGGCCGAAAGGCCGCCGAGGTTATTGAACTCGATCAGGTTGACATTGGGGACCGCGAGCGCAGCGCCGCTGCTCATCGGCGCGGTGACCCGCAAAGCAGCGGCACTCGTTACATTGGATGACGGCACCACCTTGAGCGCGGTATTCCACCCAGCGCCGTCGACATCGGGTCGCACCTGAATGCTTACACCACGGTTTATCGCCTCAAGCCGGGCAAAGTTGAGCGCTCGCTGCAAATCACTGACTTCGGTATCAGCCTTTGAACTCTGTATCGAGCTATTGAAACTGGGAATGGCGATAACCGCGAGTATCCCGACCAACGACACAGTGATTAACAATTCGACGAGGGTGAACCCCTTGGATCGCTGGGTCATTGAGTGTCTCCTAGACGTTACGACTATAGGACAGCATCCCCGGCTGAAACTGTAAACAAGGATGTACGGTAGTTTGACAGGGACGAATGCCCGCATGGCATTCAAATGAGAATTTCCATGGAGGGAAACGTATGAAACAGGCAGGCTTCACGATCATTGAGCTGGCAGTGACGATGCTGGTCATCGGAATAGTTATCACCCTCACCGCTCCGGCTTTCAGTGAATTCCTGATGAGCCAGCGCCGCATTGATGCCGCGCAACAACTGGCCAGCGGGATACGCACAGCACGTACGGAAGCGATTTTACGAAGTCAGCTGGTGGTGATTCGAGCGATTGATGAGGATTGGAGCAAGGGTTGGCAGATCGTTGTGGACCCGAAAGGCAGTGAAGATGATCTGGTGCTGACGGAGCGCGCTCGAAGCGGGAAAGTGCCGATTTTTGGAAATATTCATTTCGTCAGGCAAATTCGATTTAACGCGCTGGGTGTTCCAGCAGGCAATGGCTTTGTTGCAGGAAGATTGTTCATCTGCGATGCGAAAGAAGCCGTAAGCCACCACGCGGTGGTGATGGCCAGAACCGGCAGGGTACAAATTGAGAGCGAAACGAAGCCAGAAGAGCTTTGTGGTTAAGTCATCTGAATCGGGAGGTTGCCGCTTCACGCTGGCCTTGCAGCCCCCTGCCCGCAACGCATTTTCTGTAGGAGCTCACGAGCACCGCGAGGCAGCGATGGCGGTCTGTCTGATACACCGCTATCGCGGCCTCGCGGTGCTCGTGCGCTCCTACAGGTCCGTCATTCGCCGCGTTACAACAACGACTTGACCCGCAACTCCTTGGGCATCGAGAAGGTCACGTTCTCTTCGCGGCCAGCCAGCTCGTCAGCGCCGGTCGCGCCCCAGGCGTGCAGTTGCTGGATCACGCCACGCACCAGCACTTCCGGCGCCGAGGCTCCTGCGGTAATGCCGATCCGCTGAACGCCATCGAACCAGCCGCGCTGCATGTCTTCGGCTCCGTCGATCAGGTAAGCCGGGGTTGCCATGCGCTCCGCCAGCTCGCGCAGACGATTGGAGTTGGAACTGTTCGGACTGCCGACCACCAGGACAACGTCACACTCATCAGCCAGTTGCTTGACCGCATCCTGACGGTTTTGCGTGGCGTAGCAGATGTCGTCTTTGCGCGGCCCACCAATCGCCGGGAAACGTGTGCGCAAGGCATCGATAACGCGGCTGGTATCGTCCATGGACAAGGTCGTCTGAGTTACGAACGCCAGGGATTCCGGATTGCGCACCTGCAATTTGGCGACGTCATTCTCATCCTCGACCAAGTAGATCGCGCCGCCATTACTGGCGTCGTACTGGCCCATGGTGCCTTCAACTTCAGGGTGACCATGATGGCCGATCAGGATGCATTCGCGGCCGTCACGGCTGTAACGCGCCACTTCGATGTGAACCTTGGTCACCAGAGGACAGGTCGCATCGAACACTTTCAGACCACGACCCGACGCTTCAGTACGCACGGCTTGTGAAACGCCATGGGCGCTGAAGATCACGATCACGTCGTCAGGGACTTGATCCAGCTCTTCGACGAAGATCGCGCCACGAGCGCGCAGGTCTTCGACAACGAATTTGTTATGAACTACTTCATGGCGCACATAGATCGGCGGGCCAAACACTTCCAGAGCGCGATTGACGATTTCGATCGCACGATCCACTCCAGCGCAGAAGCCGCGGGGGTTGGCGAGTTTGATTTGCATGGGGTGCCTCGTGTCTACGTGCGAAACAGCCCGGCCAAAGCCGGGCTCAGGTTCAAGCTTGATTAAAGCGCTTTGACCTCGAAGATTTCCACTTCGAAACTCAGAGTCTTGCCCGCCAGCGGGTGGTTGAAGTCGATGGTCACTTGCGCGTCATCGAATGCCTTAACCACGCCCGGCAGCTCAGTATTGGCCGCATCATTGAAGATCACCAGCAAACCTTCCGACAGCTCCATATCCTGGAACTGCGAACGCGGGATGATCTGGACGTTTTGCGGGTTCGGCTGACCAAAGGCATTTTCCGGCAGAACCTGCACGGTGCGCTTGTCTCCAGCCTTGAAGCCGAACAGCGCCGCTTCAAAACCAGGCAGCAGGTTGCCATCACCCACCTTGAACGTGGCCGGGGCCTTGTCAAAGGTGCTGTCGACTGTCTCGCCGTTCTCCAGGCGCAAAGCAAAATGCAGAGTGACTTCCGTGTTCTGACCGATGCGTTGCTCGGTCAATAACTGTTCAGTCATTAACGGTTTCTCCGGTTTTTTTGCTCTTGAACATGTCCAGCGCCAGCATGATCGCACCAACAGTGATTGCGCTGTCAGCGATATTGAATGCCGGGAAGCCGTGCTCTTTCCAATGAACAAAAATGAAATCGATGACGTGACCGATAGCGACACGATCGTACAAGTTGCCGAGCGCGCCGCCCAGTATCAATGCCAGGGCAATGGCCAGCCAGGTGTCATCCCGTCCCAGACGTTTGAGCCAGACCACCAGCACCACGCTGACCACGATAGCGATCAGCGCGAACAGCCAGCGCTGCCAGCCTGAGCTGTCGGCCAGAAAGCTGAAGGCCGCGCCGGTGTTGTAAGCAAGCATCCAGCTGAAGTAATCCGGGATGATCACGATTTGCTCGTACAGCTCCAGGCGATGCTCGAAGTAATACTTGGTGGCCTGATCCAGGACCAGAACCAACAGGCTCAACCAGAGCCAGGCCAAACGTCCATAACCTGTATTAGGCATAGTGACGAACCTCGCCTGCACCGCTGATATTGTCTACGCAACGGCCGCAGATTTCAGGATGCTCAGGGTTCACACCCACGTCAGCGCGGTGATGCCAGCAACGGGCGCACTTCGCATGACCGGACTTGACCACCTTGAGCTTCAGACCCGCCACTTCGGTCACAACTGCATCGGCTGGAGCATCGAGCAACGGCGCGACGCTGGCCGTGGAGGTGATCAGTACAAAGCGCAGCTCGTTGCTGAGTTTCGACAGGTCGGCGACCAGTGCGTCCTCAGCATACAGAGTGACTTCGGCCTGCAGGTTGCCGCCAATCGCCTTGGCCGCACGCAGGTTTTCCATCTCTTTGTTGACCGCGACCTTCACCGCCATGATCCGCTCCCAATAGGCGCGGTCCAGTTCGAAGTCAGCCGGCATTTCGCTCAGCCCCTGGTACCAGGTGTTAAGCATGACCGATTCGTTACGCTCGCCCGGCAGGAACTGCCACAGCTCGTCGGCCGTGAATGCCAGGATCGGCGCGATCCAGCGCACCAGCGCTTCGGAGATATGGAACAGCGCGGTCTGGCAGGACCGACGTGCAGTGCTGTCCGCGGCCGTGGTGTATTGACGGTCCTTGATGATGTCCAGATAGAACCCACCCAACTCCTGCACGCAGAAGTTGTGGATCTTGGAGTACACGTTCCAGAAACGGTATTCGCCGTAATGCTCTTCCAGCTCGCGCTGCAACAGCAAGGCACGGTCTACCGCCCAGCGATCCAGCGCCAGCATTTCTTCCGGCGGCAGGATATCGGTAGCCGGATTGAAACCGCTCAGGTTAGAGAGCAGGAAGCGGGCAGTGTTGCGGATACGACGGTAGGCATCAGCGCTGCGTTGCAGGATCTGATCGGAAACAGCCATTTCGCCAGAGTAGTCGGTCGCCGACACCCACAGACGCATGATGTCTGCGCCCAGCGAATCGTTGACCTTCTGCGGCGCCACGACGTTGTTCAGCGACTTTGACATCTTGCGACCGTTTTCGTCGACGACAAAACCATGGGTCAGCAATTCGCGGTACGGCGCGTGGTCGTCCAGCATGCAGCCGGTCAGCAACGACGAATGGAACCAGCCGCGGTGTTGATCCGAGCCTTCCAGATACAGGTCGGCACGCGGGCCAGTTTCATGCCCCATCGGGTGTGAACCGCGCAGTACGTGCCAATGCGTCGTCCCGGAGTCGAACCAGACGTCCAGCGTGTCGGAAATCTTGTCGTACTTCGACGCTTCGTCACCCAGCAGCTCGGCGGCGTCCAGTTTGAACCAGGCTTCAATGCCTTCTTTCTCGACGCGTTGGGCGACTTCTTCCATCAGCTCAACTGTGCGCGGGTGCAGATCACCGCTCTCCTTGTGCAGGAAGAACGGGATCGGCACACCCCAGTTACGCTGACGCGAGATGCACCAGTCAGGACGGTTGGCGATCATCGAGTGCAGGCGTGCCTGACCCCATGCCGGAACGAACTGAGTGTCTTCGATAGCCTTGACTGCGCGCTCACGCAGGGTGTCGCCGGATTCAGGCTGTTTGTCCATGCCCACGAACCACTGCGCAGTCGCGCGATAGATCAGCGGCGACTTGTGACGCCAGCAGTGCATGTAGCTGTGGGTGATGGTTTCGGTATCCATCAGGCTGCCGACTTCGGCCAGCTTGTCGATGATCGCCTGGTTCGCCTTGAAGATGAACTGGCCACCGAAGAACTCCAGCGAATCCACATAAACACCGTTGCTTTGCACGGGGCTGATGATGTCATCGTTGGTCAGGCCATAACTTTTGCTGATCACGAAGTCGTCGACGCCATAAGCAGGCGAGCAGTGAACGACGCCCGTGCCAGCGCCCAGCTCGACGTAGTCAGCCAGATAGACTGGCGACAGGCGGTCGTAGAACGGGTGGCGGAAATTGATCAGTTCCAGCGCAGCACCGGTCGCAGTGGCGATAACCGAGCCTTCCAGCTTGTAACGGGTGAGGCAGCTTTCAACCAGCTCAGCGGCCAGCACCAGCAGCCTGTCGCCAACATCAACCAGCGCGTATTCGAACTCGGGATGAACGTTCAGCGCCTGGTTGGCCGGGATGGTCCACGGGGTGGTGGTCCAGATCACGATGGCGGCAGGTTTGCTCAATGCATCCAGGCCGAACGCCTGAGCCAGCTTCGCGTCATCCGCGATCGGGAAAGCCACGTCGATGGTCGAGGACTTTTTGTCCTGATATTCGACTTCTGCTTCAGCCAGAGCCGAGCCACAGTCGAAACACCAGTTCACGGGCTTGAGGCCCTTGAACACGAAGCCACCTTTGACCATTTCCGCCAGCGCCCGGATTTCCCCGGCTTCGTTGGTGAAGTTCATGGTCAGGTAAGGATTGCTCCAGTCGCCCAGAACACCCAGGCGAATGAACTCGGATTTCTGCCCTTCAATCTGCTCGGAAGCGTAAGCGCGGCAAAGCTCGCGAGTCTTGTCCGCAGACAGGTTCTTGCCGTGGGTCACTTCAACCTTGTGCTCGATCGGCAGACCGTGGCAGTCCCAACCCGGAACATAAGGCGCGTCGAAACCCGAAAGCGTTTTCGAGCGCAGGATCATGTCCTTGAGAATCTTGTTAACGGCATGACCGATGTGAATATTGCCGTTGGCGTAAGGAGGACCGTCGTGCAGAACGAACTTCGGACGATCCTTGCCAATTTCGCGCAGCTTCTGGTACAGGCCAATGCTGTCCCAGCGCTGCAGAGTTTGCGGCTCGCGCTGGGGCAGGCCGGCCTTCATTGGGAAGGCGGTGTCCGGAAGGTTTAGCGTGGCTTTGTAGTCGGTCATTTCAGGCTCTTGATTAGCGGTTAGCCATGCCAATGGGCACGGGCGGCGGCGACGTCCGCATTGATTGCCGTCTTGAGCGCCTCCAGGGAGGCGAAACGCTGCTCATCACGCAGCTTATGGTGGAAAGCCACCGTCAAACGCCGGTCGTAAAGGTCACCGGCAAAATCCAGAAGATGTACTTCAAGGTGGGCACTGCCATCACCTGCCACGGTCGGACGCACGCCAATATTGGCGACGCCCGGCCAGGTCTTGCCATCAATGCTTGCACTGACCAGATAAACCCCGGTCAGCGGCACACGACGCCGTTTGAGCTGCACGTTGGCGGTGGGAGTGCCCAACTGCCGAGCCAGCTTCTGGCCGTGCAGGATACGTCCGGTAATCCGGAACGGTCGCCCGAGCATGCGCTCGGCCAGAGCGAAATCCGCCACGGCCAGGGCATTACGCACCTTGGTACTGCTGACGCGAACGCCATCGATTTCGACGGTCTGCGCCGCCTCAACCGTAAAACCACGGGCATCGCCCGCTTGTTGCAGGAAGTCGAAGTCGCCCATTCGGTCGCAACCGAAACGGAAATCATCGCCGACCTCAAGATGTTGTATGCCGAGCCCGTCGATCAATATCGTATCGACAAATTCTGCCGCGCTGAGCTTACTAAAGCGCTGATTGAACGCCAGACACAACACCCGATCAACGCCCTCGGCCTCCAGCAGCTCCAGCTTGTCACGCAAACGTGCGAGACGGGCCGGAGCGGTGGCCGGAGCAAAGAACTCACGCGGCTGCGGCTCGAAAATCACCACACAGCTGGGCACGCCCAACTCGACCGCACGTTCACGCAAGCGAGCCAGGATAGCCTGGTGGCCCCGGTGAACACCGTCAAAGTTGCCAATGGTGGCGACGCAGCCCCGATGCTGGGGGCGCAGATTATGGAGGCCTCGAACCAGCTGCATAACGCACTTCTTGCTCATAAAGTGGCCGATTATAACCACACACAGCCCCGGACGACAGGAACACGCCAAGGCAAAACAATAGTCATCGCTCCACGACGGGAAAAACCGACGACTACCCGTTACAACTATTGCTTAAAGCACTGCGCTACGGGCGAAATCCTTGAGGCGAAAACCCAACAGCAACAGGGTCGCGAAATAAGCCACAACCCCAGCCGCCACCAGCCCGCCAAGACGAATGAAGCGCTCAAGCATTTGCCCGTCGCTCCAGGCCGGCATCACATGCATCAGACCGAGCAGCACGCCAGCCATCACCCCAACCGCCAGACACAGCTTGAAGAGAAACTTTGTCCACCCCGGCTGCGGCTGAAACAGATCCTGCTTGCGCAACTGCCAGAACAACAGCAGCGCGTTGATGCAAGCGCCAACACTGATCGCCAGGGCCAGCCCGGCATGCTGCAGCGGTACGATAAAAACCAGGTTAAGCAGTTGGGTCACAATAAGGGTGAAAATCGCGATTTTCACCGGGGTGCGAATATTTTGTTGAGCGTAAAAGCCCGGCGCGAGCACTTTAATCACGATGATGCCCAGTAAACCCACCGAGTAAGCGATCAGCGCTCGCTGGGTCATGGCGGCATCAACAGCGTCGAATTTACCGTATTGAAACAGGGAAACGGTTAACGGTTCAGCCAGAATCCCCAGTGCAAGCGTGCATGGCAGCACCAGCACAAAACACAGACGCAGGCCCCAGTCGAGAATCCGCGAATATTCCTGACGGTCCTTGCTGGCATAGGTTTTCGACAGGATCGGCAGCAGAATCGTGCCCAGCGCCACACCCAGCACACCGGACGGTAACTCCATCAAACGGTCGGCGTAGTACATCCAGGACACTGAACCAGCCACAAGGAACGAGGCAAATATCGTATTGATAATCAGAGAAATCTGACTGACCGAGACGCCAAGGATGGCAGGCAGCATCTGCTTCATTACCCGCCACACGCCCGTGTCATGCAGATTCAGACGCGGCAGTACCAGCATGCCAATCTTTTTCAGATGCGGCAGTTGATAAAGCAACTGCAACAGGCCGCCGACCAGAACCGCCCAACCCAGCGCCATTACAGGCGGGTCAAAATAAGGCGTGAGGAACAGAGCGAAGAAAATCATGCTGACGTTCAGTAGCGTTGGCACAAACGCCGGGACCGAAAAGCGGTTCCAGGTATTGAGAATCGCACCTGCCAGCGACGACAGGGAAATCAGCAATATATAAGGAAAGGTCACGCGCAGCAGATCAGACGTCAGCGCGAATTTTTCCGGAGTATCGACAAAGCCCGGCGCAGTGGCCCAGATCACCCAAGGCGCAGCGATTACCCCGAGCAGAGTGACCAGCGCCAGAACCAGTGTCAGGAGCCCTGTGACGTAAGCAACAAAGGTGCGTGTCGCCTCCTCGCCTTGTTGGCTTTTATATTCTGCCAGGATAGGCACAAAGGCCTGAGAGAATGCGCCTTCAGCGAAAATCCGACGCAGAAGATTGGGCAATTTAAAGGCAATAAAGAACGCATCCGTCGCCATTCCCGCGCCAAATGTGCGCGCAATAATAGTGTCTCGAACAAAGCCCAACACCCGGGAAAGCATGGTGATAGAGCTGACGGCAGCCAACGATTTGAGTAGGTTCATTGAAGAATTTAGCGCCTTGGCTAAAGGACCAGGCGATAAACCTGTCCATTTATGCGATACTCCGCGCCGCAAAAGCACAGAGGCAAAGCCGGCGAGTTTACAGGTCGTGCACCGGAAATAAATATCCCGGTTGAACATCGCGACCACTCGGCGGAACCGATCACCACCCCTTGACAATCAATCCAGTCATCGGCATGATTCGCGGCCTATTTTGTAAGCTATTCCCTAAAAAGTCTTTCGAGGAGCTCGACGGTGGCCAACACACCTTCCGCCAAAAAACGTGCAAAACAGGCTGAGAAGCGTCGCAGCCACAACGCCAGCCTGCGTTCCATGGTTCGTACCTACATCAAGAATGTAGTTAAAGCCATCGACGCAAAAGACGCTGAAAAAGCACAAGCTGCTTATGTTCTGGCCGTGCCAGTTATCGACCGTATGGCCGATAAAGGCATCATCCACAAGAACAAAGCTGCTCGTCATAAAAGCCGCCTGAACGGTCACATCAAAGACCTGAGCGTTGCTGCTGCAGCCTAAGCGATAAGCTTAAGCCGTAAAAAAACCGACCCAAGGGTCGGTTTTTTGTTGCCTGCAATTTGATGAATTACAGTAACCCGGTAGGAGCGAACTTGTTCGCGAGGGCGGCGCATCAGGTATGACGCCTCGCGAACAAGTTCGCTCCTACCGGGAAATCTTACGGCGCGGGAGCAGGCGACCACGGCAGAATCGGAATCGCTGTCACCGCATTCTGCGGACTTCCTTCGATAATCCGGTCGCTATACACCAGGTAAACCAGCGCATTACGCTTTTTATCGAAGAAGCGCACAACCTGCATGGTTTTGAACACCAGCGAAGTACGCTCTTTGAACACTTCATCCCCATCCTTCAATTCACCTTTGAAATGAATGGGACCGACCTGACGGCAGGCGATGGACGCTTCGGCACGATCTTCAGCCAGACCAAGACCACCCTTCACACCCCCGGTCTTGGCGCGCGACAGATAGCAGGTCACGCCATCGACCTTGGGATCATCAAAAGCCTCAACCACAATGCGATCATTCGGGCCGACAAGCTTGAACACCGTCGACACCTGACCAATCTCTTCTGCAGAAGCCAGCATCGGCAGCACCAGCAAAGCCCCGAGCAATCCCTTCATTACGCGCATTACGTGCTCCTTATCTTGTAGATATCAGTCCAGCGCTACCCACCGTTGACATGCGATACCCGGTAGGAGCGAACTTGTTCGCGAGACGGCTTTCGCCACAACGCATACAACTGCTCGCGAACAAGTTCGCTCCTACCGGGATCCCGCTTCGCCAGAGCAACGATGGGATTCAAACCAGAATCAGATTATCCCGATGAACCAGCTCAGGCTCAGCCATGTAGCCAAGCACACGCACGATCGCATCCGAAGACCGACCAATAATTTTCTGCGCCTCAAGCGCACTGTAGTTACTCAGGCCACGAGCCACTTCCCGACCATCAGGCGCGACACACACCACCATCTCGCCTCGACGGAAGCTGCCCTGGACCAGTTTGACCCCAACAGGCAGCAGGCTTTTGTGATCCTTGCTCAGCGCAGCCACAGCGCCCTCATCCAGAACCAGCGTGCCGCGAGTCTGCAAGTGCCCAGCCAGCCACTGCTTGCGAGCCGCGAGCATTTCACGCTCGGGAGACAACAGCGTACCCAGACGCTCGCCCGCTTTAAGACGCGCCAGTACGCGCTCGATGCGCCCACCGACAATCACCGTGTGAGCCCCCGAACGGGCTGCCAGCCGCGCAGCACGCAACTTGGTCTGCATACCGCCACGACCCAGCGCACCACCCGTGCCGCCCGCAACAGCATCCAGCGCAGGATCGTCAGCACGCGCTTCGTAGATCAATTGAGCTTCAGGATTGTTGCGCGGATCGGCATCGAACATACCGTCGCGATCCGTAAGGATCACCAGCAAGTCAGCCTCGACCAGATTGGCCACCAACGCCGCCAGGGTATCGTTATCACCAAAACGGATCTCGTCGGTCACAACGGTGTCGTTTTCATTGATAACCGGCACAACACCCAGATCAACCAGGGTACGCAGCGTACTGCGAGCATTCAGGTAGCGCTTGCGATCGGACAGGTCGTCATGGGTGAGCAGAATCTGCGCCGTGTGGCGGCCATGCTCGGCAAAGCTGGATTCCCACGCCTGAACCAGGCCCATCTGACCAATTGCAGCGGCAGCTTGCAGCTCATGCATGGCACTGGGTCGCGAAGTCCAGCCCAGACGGCTCATACCAGCAGCCACAGCCCCGGAGGAAACCAGAACCAATTCAACGCCCGCCTCATGCAGCGCCACCATCTGCTCGACCCAAACACCCATCGCCGCACGATCCAGCCCCTTGCCATCCGCAGTCAGCAAGGCACTGCCAATCTTTACGACCCAGCGTTGGGCACCTGTCACTTTGCTGCGCATCATCTTCCAACCTTAGCCAGAGAATTTTGGTAGATACAAATTCAAGATATCAGATACAAAAACGCCGCTTATCTCTAAGCGGCGTCTAGTTTACTGCAGAGGATCAGTCACGGACGTAAATGATTTCCGGACCGTCTTCATCATCCTCATCTTCTTCGTCCCAATCATCTTCACCGATGTCATGCACGCTCTTAACGCCGCTACGACGCAGTGCACGCTTGTCATCCAGCGCCTGCAACTGGGCACGCGCCTCATCTTCGATACGCTGATCCAGCTCAGCCAGCTCTTCAGCATAGCCAGGCTCTTCAGCAATGCGCTGAGCGCGCTCTTCGAGATAACGCATGATGTCGCGACTAAGCTGCTCGGTACCTTCTTTGGCAATGGCCGAGATCACATAGACAGGACCCGTCCACTCCAGACGATCAACGATCTCCTTGACGCGAGCCTCATGCTCCTCCTCAAGAATCTGGTCGCACTTGTTCAGCACCAACCAACGATCACGCTCAGCCAGGGACGGACTGAATTTGACCAGCTCGTTAACGATAACTTCCGCGGCATCCGGAGCGCTGCTCTCGTCCAGCGGAGCCATATCAACGAGGTGCAACAACAAGCGAGTACGCGCCAGGTGCTTGAGGAAGCGAATCCCGAGGCCAGCACCACCGGAAGCACCCTCGATCAGACCTGGAATATCCGCAACCACGAAGCTCTTCCAGCGGTCGACACTGACCACACCTAGGTTTGGCACCAGAGTAGTGAACGGATAGTCAGCCACTTTCGGCTTGGCCGCAGAAACAGAGCGAATGAAGGTACTTTTACCAGCGTTTGGCAACCCCAACAGGCCAACGTCAGCCAGCACTTTCAACTCGAGCTTGAGGTCACGCTGGTCGCCTGGCTTGCCCGGCGTAGTCTGACGTGGCGCACGATTGGTACTGGACTTGAACCGGGTATTACCCAGACCGTGCCAACCACCCATTGCCACCAACAAGCGCTGGCCAGCCTTGGTCAGGTCGCCGATGACTTCCTGGGTACTGGCGTCGATGACCGTGGTGCCCACCGGTACACGCAACACCAACTCCTCACCTTTCTTGCCGGTGCAGTCAGCGCTGCCGCCGTTGGAACCGCGCTCAGCATCAAAGTGACGGGTGTAACGGTAGTCAACCAGGGTGTTCAGGTTTTCGTCGGCGACCATGAAGATCGAGCCGCCATCGCCACCATCACCACCGTTAGGACCACCGTTTTCGATGAATTTCTCGCGACGGAAGCTCATGCAACCGTTACCACCGTCACCGGCTTTTACTCGAATCGATACTTCATCTACAAATTTCATAACGCACGCCTCCCGCCACAGGGACGAGCAGAACAACATAAATACATAAGACTCTTGCAAAAATGAGCGTTGCGATACCGATCAAAAACCAGTGACCTCACAGGTCAACATCACAACAGCCCGCACAAACAGTTTTGCAAGAGACTCACCAAAGCCTTTTAAAGCCTACAGCCAACAACCTTCAAAAACGAAAAAGCCCCGTCGCGAGACAGGGCTTTTCCAGCTGCTGCATGATTACGCTGCGGAGACTTCAGTCTTCGGAACGATGCTCACGTAGCGACGACCGAAGGCGCCTTTAACCTGGAACTTGATCACGCCTTCCACTTTCGCGAACAGGGTGTGATCTTTACCCATGCCAACGCCGTAACCAGCGTGGAATTGGGTGCCGCGCTGACGCACGATGATGTTGCCCGGGATGATCGCCTGGCCGCCATACATCTTCACGCCAAGGCGTTTGGCTTCTGAGTCGCGACCGTTACGGGTACTACCACCAGCTTTTTTGTGTGCCATGAGTCAATTCTCCAAATGAGGGATTAGGCTGAAATTAAGCCTGAATACCGGTGATTTTGATCTCGGTGTACCACTGGCGGTGGCCCATACGCTTCATGTGGTGCTTACGACGACGGAACTTGATGATACGGATCTTGTCGTGACGACCTTGCGAGATCACTTCAGCTACAACGGTAGCGCCGGCAACAACAGGTGCACCGATGTTAACGTCGTCGCCGTTGGCAACCAACAGAACGCGATCGAAAGTAACGGATTCGCCAGTAGCGATTTCCAGCTTTTCGATCTTCAGGTATTCACCTGGGGCAACTTTGTACTGCTTGCCACCGGTAACGATTACTGCATAAGACATGGTATTTCTCCGAAAATCCTGCTCACCCAGCTCTTTATAAGTAGAGTATCGGCTGGCATGGCTGCCTGGGGCTGGAAAGGCCCGTCGGCAATTGCGTAAGGCAGGTGCTGCCCAGGAAAGTTAGGGTGCGCGATTGTACGCAAGGCATCAAACGGTTGCAAGGGGCGGGATGTCATACCTTGACACGCTCTGACCCGCAACCTAGCATGCGGCGCAACCCTTCTGGAGCACCCCTCGCTGATGCAACCTCAAGCCTTCTACCGCGCTGTGGCGGACGATTTTAGTGCCGTCGACGTCATTATCAAGAAGCAGCTGACGTCGCGGGTACCGTTGGTCTCGAAAATCGGCGACTACATCACCTCGGCCGGGGGCAAACGCCTGCGTCCGCTGCTGGTTCTTCTGTGTGGCAAAGCACTTGGCCGCGAGGGCGATGACGTCCGTCTGCTGGCTGCCACCATCGAATTCCTGCACACCGCGACATTGCTCCACGACGACGTGGTCGATATGTCAGGCATGCGCCGCGGCCGCTCTACTGCCAACGCGCTGTGGGGAAATGCGCCAAGCGTGCTGGTCGGTGACTTCCTTTATTCGCGCTCTTTCGAAATGATGGTTGAGCTGGGCTCGATGCCTGTCATGAAGATCCTTTCGAAAGCGACCCGGGTCATTGCCGAAGGCGAAGTACTGCAGCTGTCCAAAGTGCGCGACGCGAGCACCACCGAAGAAATCTACATGGAAGTGATTCGCGGCAAGACAGCCATGCTGTTCGAGGCCTCGACTCATAGCGCCGCAGCCCTGTGCAACGCCACAGAAGAGCAGAGCGAAGCACTGCGCACCTTCGGCGACCACCTGGGCGTGGCTTTCCAGTTGGTAGACGACCTGCTCGACTACCGCGGCGACGCTGAGACCCTGGGCAAGAACGTCGGTGACGATCTGGCCGAAGGCAAGCCGACCCTGCCGTTGATCTACACCATGCGTGAAGGCACGGCCGAACAGGCTGCCCTGGTGCGTCAGGCGATTCAGAAAGGTGGCCTGGAAGATCTGGAAAGCATCCGCAGCGCTGTCGAGAGCGCTGGTGCGCTGGACTACACCGCAAAACGGGCCCGCGATTACGTCGCCCGCGCCATCAAATGCCTGGATGCCCTGCCGCCAAGCGAATACCGCGACGCGCTGGTTGAACTGAGCGAGTTCGCAGTAGCGCGTACGCACTGATCGCCATGCGCTGTTAAAAAAGCCCGTCCTTGTGACGGGCTTTTTGTTGGTGATGCGATTTTGCTGAGGGTCAGAAATCCTTTGGGAACCGCTGATGACGTGGGACCGGCTTTAGCCGGGAAAGCTGACTGTAAGACTAGATAAATGCAGCGACTGTACCTGCCTCTTCCCGTCTGAAGCCGGTCCCACGTCGTCAGCAGCCGAGCGCGAAAATAGAGCCCCGGCCACCTGACCCAAATCAACCACTCAGCACTAAAATGCGAATTATTCTCAATAGAGACTTGCTATTCCGCCAATAAGAATTATTCTCATTGAAACCTTTCAAGGAGAAGCAAGATGACGTATTTGATTGATGCATGGCTGGACCGCCCTCACCCTTACCTGCGGATTCTGCATCGCGAGACCGGTGAAGTGTGTGCCGTGCTGGAGGAGGAAGCGCTGGATGAGCTGCGCGATCAGGGGGATCTGGACGTTAACGAGCTGAGTTCAAGCGAGCCGATCGTGCTGAAAGAGCTGGTGCGTAATCTGTTTCTGTTCTGCTATGCCCGAGCGTTGCGCCCGATTGCGGAATTGCGCTGACATGAGACCAGCCGCTGAAACAGGAGCAGAGCGAGCCTGCGAGACTCGCCCTGCCCTTTACTGATCAGACATGAAGTCGATCAGAGAACGTCGAGCAGCTCGACGTCGAATACCAGTACGCTGTGGGGCGGAATGCTGCCAACGCCCTGAGCGCCGTAAGCCAGCTCGCTCGGTACGTGCAGACGCCATTTGCTACCAGCGTTCATCAGTTGCAGCGCTTCAGTCCAGCCAGCGATAACGCCACCGACCGGGAATTCAGCTGGCTCGCCACGCTCGTAAGAGCTGTCGAATACGGTGCCGTCGGTCAGCATGCCGTGGTAGTGAGTGCGAACCTGATCTTCACGGGTTGGCTTGGCGCCAGTACCGGTGGTCAGCACTTCAAATTGCAGGCCGGATGGCAGCGTAGTGACGCCTTCACGCTTGCCGTTTTCAGCCAGGTAAGCCAAACCAGCGCCTGCGGCCTGCTCAGCCTTGGCAGCCGCTTCAGCCTGCATGATTTCGCGGATCACTTTGAAGCTGGCAGACATTTCGTCTTCGCCCACACGGCTTGGCTTGCCACCGAACGCATCGGTCAGGCCAGCCAGGATCGCGTCCAGGTTCACGCCAGGCGGTGGGTTGTCGCGCAGCTGGGTGCCCAACTGACGGCCGATGCCGTAGCTGACGCGGGTTTCGTCGGTGGACAGGTTGACTTCGGACATATCACTGCTCCGCTAAAGGAACGCCTGAACACGGCGCTCCGTATCAAAAGGGCGAGCAGCCTAGCACAGATGGGTAAAGCGACCCTATTGCCCAACTCTGCCGCAGGTGAATTGAGCGAGCACCGGACGGTAGGAGCTAACTTGTTAGCGAGGCGGCGTAGCCGAAATTTCTCGCCAACAAGTTGGCTCCTACCGGAAGCTACGGCTCAACCTTTACCATTTCGAATGAAAACTGATCGGCACTCGCAGCGCTTCGCGCTTATCCACCGGCATGCCGCACATTTCGTCATGGACCACCGCGTGTACCAGATGAAACGGCACAGGGTTGAAGTCCTTGAGAAACTCGCGTGCATGCTCCACCGAGCGTAACCGGACCGTCTCGCCTCGCTCGCCCCTGAGAAGCTGTATGTCGCCCTGGATGCGCGCCTCAAGCAGATAAATCCCGCCTTCGATGGAGATCAGGTTCAATTCGTCGATACTGCCGGCATTGAGATGTACTGCCAATTCATCTTCAGTCACTTTGAATTCCTCTCTCAAGAACACGATCGCTGACCAAGGTAACGGATTTCAGTGGCCTGAAACGACGCCGCCCGTCCATTTTTCAATGGGCGGGCGACGTTGTGAAGCATGGGGAGCCACGAGGATCAGTGCTTGGTGACCTTGTCCAGGTAACCCATGGCAAATGCCGATACCACGAAGGTCATGTGGATGATCACGTACCACATCAGGTATTGCGGCTCGATGTTCTTGGCGTCCATGAACACCCGCAACAAGTGAATCGACGAAATCGCAACAATGGAAGCCGCAACTTTCATCTTCAGCGATGAAGAGTCCATGGTGCCCAGCCAGTTGAGTTTCTCTTTGCCTTCATCGATATCCAGTTGCGACACGAAGTTTTCGTAACCGGAGATCATCACCATTACCAGCAGGCCACCCACCAGCGCCATGTCGATAAGAGACAACAAGACCAGGATCAGGTCAGCCTCGGCCAACGCAAACACGTTAGGCAGGACGTGAAAGATCTCCTGGAAGAACTTCAGTACCAGTGCCAGCAAACCCAGGGACAGACCGAAATACAGAGGGGCCAGCAGCCAGCGCGAGGCATACATGGCATTTTCGACAAAACGTTCCATTTGAACTCACAGATGCGTGGAGATGGCGGCGAGTATACCAGCCACCCGGCAATTCGCAGAATGTGACCGAAAGCCACGCATGACGGGTTGCAAGAGAGGATCCGACGTTACCACTGCAGCCCTCCATATCGATCATATGGATCACAAGGCAACGTCGTAGAGCGGTTTGAAACAGGCTAGAAAGGAGAGGAACGCTGGGCCTTGGACACATCGCCGTTGATGCGGCGCAATTCGCTCTGCAGATGCAGACTCCAGATAGGCATATCATCAACCGCTTCGTAACCGCTGGAAGTCAGACTCTCTGCGATAGCCAGCATCACTGACTCGGCAGCCGGAGCACCAGGAAAAGGCCCTTGGGTCTTGATTGCAGACGGTTGTTCCCCAGTCATTCCAGCAGCGAATAGCAACGTCCACATGCCATTGTCACCAGAAAGGGGGCGTATCACACATTCGATCCGGGTCATCAGACCCATGCATTGGCGGGTAAGGCAGAGGCTACGCGACATGGCGAGCTCCTCGTTGGCTACGGTGTTCGCCGCACTGAAACAGCTGTGAGGCGCGTCAGTCCTTTTGACAACCGTGGTACGGAAACAGAATAGAGGAAAAGCTGAATTGGGAAAGTTTAGGGGATGAACGGCGTGCGCCGAATCCCACAACCACTCCCGTAGGAGCTCACCGAGGTTACGAGGCCAGCGATGGCGGCGTGTCAGAAAAAACGCCATCGCTGCCTCGCGTTGCTCGTGAGCTACAGGTCAGGGTTTTACTTAAGCCTTGAGTTCCGGCGCCAGCTGCGCAGGCTCCTTCTCCAGTTCTTCCCTGAGATCATCATCACTGAGCATCTCGGCGATATCGCGCAGTCGCTCAACCACCCGGGCGTTGATGCTGCCTTCCGGGAACTCGCCATTCTCGTCCGGCTCACCGGCAGGCTCGCCCACCAGCAAACTCAAGGCTTCATCTGCCTGACGCACCGCATAAACGTGGAATTGCCCGGCGCGAACCGCTTGCAGTACACGCTCATCAAGCATCAGTGTCGCAACGTTGGCTTGCGGGATGATTGCGCCCTGCTCGCCTGTCAGACCGCGCGCCTCACAGAGCCGGAAGAAACCTTCGATTTTCTCGTTGACCCCGCCCACCGCCTGCACTTCACCGAACTGGTTGATCGAGCCGGTGATCGCGAAGCACTGCTTGAGCGGCGTTTTCGACAAGGCCGAAATCAGCGTGCACGCCTCGCCCAGGGAAGCACTGTCCCCATCCACGTACCCGTAAGACTGCTCCAGCGCGATACTCGCGGAAATCGCCAGCGGGAATTCCTGTGCGTATCGGCTGCCCAGATAACCGGTGAGAATCATCACACCCTTGGAGTGAATCGGCTGGCCGAGGTTAACCTCACGCTCGATATCGACAATACCGCTGCCGCCCGGATAGACCGTGGCGGAAATACGCGCGGGTACGCCGAAGGCCGAGTCGCCCACTTCCAGTACCGTCAGGCCGTTGCACTTGCCGACAGCCGCGCCGTCAGTGTCGATGAGAATGATGCCAGCCATCATGTCATCGAGAATCCGCGCAGACACACGACCGGTGCGCGTGGCCTTGGCCTTGAGCGCACGTTCGATATGACCCGCGTCGGTCTGCTCGTCACTCGCCAGTTGGCGAATGAAATCCGCCTCGCTGACCAACTGAAACAAGTCACCGATTCGCGCCGAGAGACGCCCCTGATGCTCGGCCAGGCGAGCGCTGTAGGTCGCCAGACGTGCAACCGCGTCCGCCGTCAGCGGTGCCATGCCCTCTTCCGAAGTCCGGGTTTTCAGCAATTGGGCGAACTGCTCCAGGGTTTCGTCGTACATCGGGATGTCTTCGTCGAAATCCACCAGCACCCGGAACATCTCCTGGAAGTCAGGATCCAGGTCTTGCAGGGTGTAATACAGCGACCGCGCACCGATGATGATCACTTTGACCTGCAACGGGATCACTTGCGGCGTCAGGCTGACCGTGGCCAGACGCCCCATTTCACCCAGCGGCGACTCCATTTTCAGCTTGCGCGATTGCAGGGCACGCTTGAGGGCGTCCCAGACAAAAGGCTCGCTGAGCATTTTTTCCGCTTCGAGAATCAGGAAGCCGCCGTTGGCGCGATGCAATGCCCCTGGCCGCAACTGGCGGTAAGTGGTGTAAAGCGCGCCCTGATCCGTGCTGTATTCGATACGGCCAAACAGGTTGTCGTAAGTCGGATGCGGCTCGAACACCACCGGTGCACCACCACTGGCCGAGTGACCTACAACCAGACTCGGGCTGTATTGCTCTTCCAGCAGCTTGCGCGCCTGAGCATCGGTCTTGCTGTCGTCGACCAGTTGTTCGACCACGGTTTTCAACAGGTAAACCTGCATCGCCTGCAAATACGCGCAGACCGCCGCGTTCTCGGCGTACTGCTCGGACAGCGGAGCCAGCAGTGGCTGAAGCGCCAGGGTGATAGTTTCTTCGTTCAACTGGCGCAGTTGATTGCTCGACTCGCGCTTCCACTGCGGCAGGCTGGCAAGTTCTTCGTTCAGGCGCTCTTCAAGGGCCGAGATGTCTTCATGGAAGCGCTCGCGATCAGTTTCCGGGAGTTGCGAAAACTCGGCTTCATCCAGCGCCTTGCCGTCCAGCATCGGGGTAAAGGCGATGTTGGTGCTGTCACGGTACAGGGCGATGTCTTTTTCCAGCGCCAGACGCTCGATGACGTCCAGTGCCTTGTCGTACCGCTGATTGAAAGCGCGGTCGATGGAGCTTTTCTTCTGCTGGTACGACGGATGCTCGAAAACGGCCGGGAAGGTCGACAGCAAGTTATCAATCAGCCCACCAATATCAGTGATGAACTGATGCGCGCTGCCCGGTGGCAACTCCAGCGCACGGGGCTCGCGGGGTTCGTCGAAGTGGTTGACGTAAACCCAGTCGCTCGGGGTTTGCAGGCGCTTGCCTTCAGCCTTTAGGTAACGCTTCACGAACGAAAAACGCCCGGTGCCGGGCTCACCCATGACAAACACGTTGTAACCGGGGCGCGGCATGGCCACACCGAATTGCAAAGCTTCTACTGCTCGTTCCTGGCCGAGCACACCGCGAAAGGGCTCCAGATCATTGGTCGTCGAAAAGCTGAACTGTTCAGCGGAAAAAGGACGTGTCAGCGCTTCGGGCGCAAGACGCAGGCTGGCAGCAACAGTATCGGGCATCGGGCATCCTTACATCAGGCGGGGCAGATGGCGGCATTCTGGCGCTCGCTGGACTCGACTTGCAAGACAGTAAAGAACTCAAGTCGTCACAAGCCTCGCGGTACGCTGGCCAGAGCGTTAGATCAATGAGGTTTTTTTGATGAACATTTTGTAATAAAAGGCGGAACCCTTGGATAACGCCTAAGCTCAAACCTTGGCGCACCAGACATTTAACACTGGCCGCCTTGGCGCGACTGAAGCCATGAACCCTGACCCTTGGTTGAATATAAAGAGAATAAAGCTATGAAACGGATTCTTCTTGGTAGTCTCTTCGCAGCTGTTTCCATCAACGCTATGGCCCAGGCTCCTGGTGGCCCGGATTGCGGCTGGGGCAACATGTTGTTTGAAGGTCAACGCGGTACTCCCGCTCATTTCCTCGCATCAACCACTAACGGTACTTCGGGCAACGCCACGTTCGGCATGACCTCGGGCACCAACGGCTGCTCCACCAACAGCGCACTGACCTACGGCGGTAAATCCTGGATTGCCATGAACGGCATGATGGACGAGCTCTCCAAGGACATGGCGATGGGTCAAGGCGAAGCACTGACCACTTACGCGGTAGTGCTGGGCGTAGCACCGGAAGATCGTGCGCATTTCGCCGCCGTCACCCACGAGCACTTCAACCAGATTTTCAGCAAGGCAGACGCCACCGCTGAAGACGTTCACACCAACACCCTCGACGTACTGAAAAACGATCCAACCCTGGCCAAGTACGCTACCCAGGCATAAGCTCGTTGCGCCCGCCCTCCCACCCGGAGGGCGGGCTTTTTGTTGCGTTCACGCGCTAGACTGCTGACTTCCCGATCCCCTGACGATCTCTTGAATAGTTGCTTTCCATGCTCAAACGCCTTGTGTATCTGGCGCTCTGCGTCTGCACCCCGCTGTCCGCCGCGCAACACGCGAGCGATGAACGTTTGCAGCAACTGGCCAATGAGCCATTCTGGATTTCATTAGGGCATTACGAGACCGCCAAGCTGGGTGGCTGGCGCAGCTATGTTGACGACCCGAAATTCTTTCTCTCGGCCAACGGTGAACACGACCCGAAGGCGGAGCTGAGCGCCACCGTTGATGCCCTCTATGCCCCGGCAAGCGCGGGCGAGAAACACGCCCAGTGTGTTTATCCGGCACGGACACGCTGGCTGAAGGACCAATTGCAGCTCAAAGACCTGCCAGCCGTAGAGTGCAAAGAGTTCACTCAGTGGTTCAAGGACGTTGCACCCGACAGTGCCGTGATGATCTTCCCCGCCGCTTACCTGAACAGCCCTTCGTCCATGTTCGGCCACACGTTGCTGCGCATCGATCAGGCTGATGTAAAAACCAACAACACCGCCCTGCTCAGCTATGCGATCAACTTCGGTGCCTACATCGAAGGCATGGACAACAGCATTCTGTATGCATGGAAAGGGCTGGCGGGCGGTTATCCCGGCCTGTTCGCGCTGGTGCCTTACCAGGAAAAACTGTCGGAATATCGCAGCCTGGAAAATCGCGATCTGTGGGAATACCACCTCAACCTGACCCCGGAAGAAACCGGGCGCATGGTTGAACACGTCTGGGAGTTGAAGCAGATCCGCTTCGGCTACTTCTTCTTCGACGAAAACTGCTCTTATCGTCTGCTGGAACTGCTGCAGGTTGCCCGCCCCGGCTTGAAGCTGACCGAGCAATTCCCGTTGACCGCTATCCCGACCGATACCGTCAAGGCCGTCAAAGCCGCTGGCCTTGTCGACAAGATCGACTACCGCCCTTCCCGCGAGCGCGAACTGCTGGAGCGTGCAAAGCCGCTGAACAGTACCGAGCAGCAATGGGTACTGGACGTCAGTGCCGATCAGAAGCAACTGCAAAATCCTGAATACCTTGCTCAACCTAAAGAACGCCGTGCGTTGATTCAGGATGCCGCGTATCGCCTGGAGCGCTACCGCGCCAATGGTCAGGAGCGTGATGCCGGACGCGCTCAGCGCAGTTTCGAGCTGCTGCGGGCGATCAATCAGAACCCGCCGCCTGCACTGGACATCCAACGGCCCGGTTTACCCGAAGACGGTCATGAATCCCGGACATGGCAGGCTGGCGTCGGTACCCGTGATGACAAGGCCTTCGCCGAGTACGGGCTGCGCATGGCGTATCACGACCTTAATGACAATGCCTATGGCTTCCCGCTGGGGGCGCAGATCGAGATTCTGCAGCTCAAGCTGCGCCAGTACGAAGGCAACCACTGGCAGTTACAGCAGCTGGATCTGGCGACGATTCGTTCGCTGACGCCACGCAATGCGCTGCTGCAACCCTGGTCGTGGCAAGTGACCGGAGGTCTGGAGCGCGTGCTCGGTAAGCACGGCGATGAAACACTGGTTTCCCATGTGAACGGCGGCGCAGGCGGCACCTGGCAGTTGGGCGAGGACGTGTTGGGTTTTGCGCTGGGCACGGTTCGTGTCGAGCACAATAATGACTTTGCGGAGTTCATCTCCCCCGCTGCAGGTTTCAATACCGGTGTGCTGTGGCGTAACCCGTTGGGCAATCTGAGCCTCGAAACCAAAGGCGACTATTTCACCAACGGCGAGGTTCGCCGCAGCATCAGCCTCAACCAGCAATGGGAGCTGTCACGCAACCTCGGCCTGCGCCTGAGCGCCCAGCGAGAGTTCAGCCAAATGAGCTCACCGCAGAACGAAGTGATGCTTGAGGTGAAGTGGTATCACTATTGATTGATAGGCGGTGCGAGTACCTGTAGGGGCTGCCGAAGGCTGCGAAAGCATTCATCCTGACACGCATCGCAGCCTTCGGCAGCTCCTACAGGGAATAACATCTGCGTAATAATCAACGAAACTTATCCCCCGCGCCCATGGCCCAACCTTCATTAGAGGAGAAAAGTCATGAGCCGCGCCTTCGTCAATGAAGACAATGCCGCTGCGGATGCCGACCAGCCGGTCGAGCGCCTGATCAGCGAGCAACCCAATTACGTTACCGCCAGTGGTCTGGAGCATTTGCAGCGCCGCGTCGCCGAACTTCAGGCCCATCACAGTGAGATCGCTGCGCTGGATCAGGACAACGACAAACAGCACCTGGCAGATCTTGAGCGTGACCTGCGTTACTTCAATCAGCGCCTGCAAAGTGCGCAGGTGGTGACTCCTGCTATTTCTACCGAGAAGGTTCAAATCGGCAGCTGGGTGACCTATGCCGATGAAGACAACACTGAACATCGCGTCCAACTGGTCGGCGAGGATCAGGCTGATGCCGCCGCAGGTTTGATTAACTGGGCCTCGCCGCTGGGCCGTGCCTTGATGGGCGCGCAGCTGGGCGACGAAGTGCTGTGGAAGCGCCCGGCCGGGGATCAGGATATCGAGATTATTCTGATTGAACCGGATGTTTAGGTACGCCCACCGGTAGGAGCGAACTTGTTCGCGAGGCGATGCGCCTGACACACCCGGTCGTCTGTCTCGCGAACAAGTTCGCTCCTACCGGCGGCCGCAAAAAAAACGGAGCCCGAAGGCTCCGTTTTTTGTACCGCCTGAATAAATCAGGCCAGTTTCTTGTGGCGTACGCGGTGCGGCTGGGCTGCTGCTTCGCCCAGACGCTTTTTGCGGTCGGCTTCGTACTCGGTGTAGTTGCCTTCGAAGAACACGGCCTGCGAATCATCTTCGTAAGCGAGGATGTGGGTCGCAACCCGGTCCAGGAACCACCGATCGTGAGAGATCACAATGGCGGCGCCAGGGAAGTCCAGCAGCGCTTCTTCCAGCGAACGCAGGGTTTCCACGTCGAGGTCGTTGGACGGTTCGTCGAGGAGCAAGACGTTGCCGCCTTCCTTCAAGGTCAGCGCCAGGTGCAAGCGACCACGCTCACCGCCGGACAGGTCCTTGACGAACTTCTGCTGATCGCCACCCTTGAAGTTGAAACGGCCAACGTAAGTGCGTGACGGGATTTCGTAGTTGCCGATGCGGATCTGGTCGGAACCGTCGGAAATCTGCTGGAACACAGTCTTGCTGCCATCCAGGTCGTCACGGCTCTGATCAACGCAAGCCAGTTGCACGGTTTCACCGATCTCGATGGTGCCCGAGTCCGGCGTTTCCTTGCCCATCAACATGCGGAACAGGGTCGACTTACCGGCACCGTTACCACCGATCACACCCACGATCGCGCCCTTGGGCATGGCGAACGACAGGTTGTCGATCAACACACGATCGCCGTAACCCTTGCTGACGTTCTTGAATTCGATGACCTTGTCGCCCAGGCGTGGACCGGCCGGGATGTAGATCTCGTTGGTTTCGCTGCGCTTCTGGAATTCCTGCGATTGCATTTCTTCAAAGCGTTGCAGACGAGCCTTGGATTTGGACTGGCGCGCCTTGGCACCTTTACGAACCCATTCCAGTTCTTCTTTCATGGCCTTTTCATGGGCCGACTGCTGCTTGGATTCCTGGGCCAGACGATCGGATTTGGCTTCCAGCCAGCCCGAATAGTTGCCCTCGTAAGGAATGCCTGCGCCGCGGTCGAGTTCCAGAATCCAACCAGCGACGTTATCCAGGAAGTAACGGTCGTGCGTGATCGCAACCACGGTACCCGGGAAATCGTGCAGGAAATGTTCAAGCCAGGCGACAGAATCGGCGTCCAGGTGGTTAGTCGGTTCGTCGAGCAGCAGCATGTCCGGAGCGGACAGCAGCAGACGGCACAGGGCAACACGACGTTTCTCGCCACCGGATAGCACTTCAACTTTCGCATCCCATGCTGGCAAACGCAGCGCATCGGCGGCGACTTCCAGCTGGCGATCCAGGTTGTGGCCATCGGAGGCTTGCAGGATGGCTTCCAGCTTGGCCTGCTCGGCAGCCAGCTTGTCGAAGTCCGCATCCGGGTCTGCATATTCTGCATAGACTTCATCAAGGCGCGCCTGAGCGTTCTTGATCACACTGACCGCTTCCTCGACCACTTCACGCACGGTCTTGGTCGGGTCCAGCTGCGGCTCTTGCGGCAGATAGCCGATGTTCAGTTCAGGCATCGGACGCGCTTCACCGTCGAACTCGGTATCAACACCCGCCATGATTTTCAGAAGTGTGGACTTACCCGAACCGTTCAGACCGAGGACGCCGATCTTGGCGCCCGGGAAGAACGACAGGGAGATATTTTTGAGAATTTCCCGCTTCGGCGGCACAACTTTGCTCAGCCGATGCATGGTGAATACGTATTGGGCCATGGGATGAAAACCTGGTTTTATGACTGTTGAATAGAGACGCGAGCTTGGCGCTACGACGCAAAAAAGCGTTTTATTTGTCGACGGCACTTGCCGTTGGACGGTTCCACGCCTTGAATTATCTACATCGCAGGATGAGAGCGCCGTGGAACCAGATCAAAGTTTGCAAGCAGTGGAGTCACTCATGCAGGAATCGGCAGAGGCTGCGCGTTGGGCAAAGCTACCCGAATGCGGGCTTGAGGGCAAACCATCTGAGCCAGCGGGGCTGGCACTTAGCCACAACTCAAGGCATGCTAGCCGCCCTTTGGGCGTAGGCATATAGTGCGCCCCGCATTGGCGGCAGCGCAGCCCGGTGCAATCGTTTTCAAACAGCCTGTTCCAGTCCAGTAGTCAGGATCAATGTTGCCAACATCAACTCACCCGTCTCAATCGAGCACAACCAGGAGCACAACAGCGGTGCCTTTGCGCGGGTCATTGAAAGGCATGCTGGCAGCGCTGGTGTTGATGATGCTTGCGCTGATTTTTTGGCAGTTGATTGATCAGTACCAACAGAACCAGGATCGCCAGCGCCAGCGCAGTCTCGACTACAGCGCGCAGTTGGCGGACCGCCTGAGCCTGAACATGGAGCTGAGCGCTCAAGTGGCGCTCAATTTGCTGAGTCTCAGCAGCCAGCAGGCGCCTCAGGGCCCGGAGCAGGAAATACAGCTGCTGAACAATTTGCGTCATTCGCTGCCCTCGCTGCGCAGCATCGCGTGGCTGGACGCAAGCGGCAAGGTAACCACTGACAGCCTGGACGCTTCCACCGACACCTTGTTTATCAAGCAGATGGTCCAACAAGCCATGGGCCGGCCTTTTTACTACGACAACAGTGAAGATGGCTCGCAGATCTATCTGCTGATCCGTTATCCCGGTGAAACCAACCAGGGCTATTGGGCGTTGCGTTTGAGCCCGGACGTTCTCAAACCTCTTACACGTCAGACACGCCAGGGTTTCCAGCCACTCTGGCGGCTGGAGAACCGCTCCACTGATCGCCTGCTATTCCGTGACAAAACCATCGAGAATGAACCGGTGGTGAGCAGCATTGGCGAAATCGAGAGCGTGCTGCTTCAGCCTCTGACCAACAGTAACTGGCAATTACGCGGCCAGTTCGACGTCAGCAAGGCGCGGGAGCAGTTGCTCGGGCCATTGATCGGCAAATGTGTGATTGGCCTGCTCTGTTCGATCCTGCCGTTATTCGCGCTGTTCAGCCTGCGCCGACGCCAGCGTCAGCTGCACGAAAGCAGACGCCGCTATCAGGATATTTTCGAAGGCGCTGGCGTCGCCATCTGCGTGCTGGATATGTCGGCCCTGCCAGGCTATCTCGAGACGCTGCAGATCGATAACAGTCAGCAACTGAACGAGCTGCTCAAGGCCCAGCCTGGGCAACTCAACGCGCTGTTGCGCAAACTGCGCATTACCGAAGTCAATCAGGTCGCCTTGAGCCTGCTCAACGTCCAATCCAGCGAAAAGGCGTGGCAGCACGTCATAGAAGGCGGCCAGCGCGGTCAGCACGGTATTGGCGAGCAATTGATCCACGCGGTACTGGCCCGAAAAAACCAGCTGGAAATCGAGATCCGCCTGACTCGGGACCGCGGCGAAGATCAACACCTGTGGCTGGTGGTACGTCTGCCTGAAGACCGTGAAGACTTTAACGCCGTCATCCTGAGCATCGGCGACATCACCAGCCGCAAGCGGGTCGAGCTGTCGCAGCAGGAACGCGAAGGGTTCTGGTCGAATGTGGTGCGCACTGTCCCGGACCATCTGTATGTGCAGGATGTCCTCAGCCAACGAATGATCTACAGCAACCACAACCTCGGTCAGACACTCGGATACAGCAAGACTGAACTGCTGCGCATGGGCGAGTTTTTCTGGGAAATGCTGCTGCACCCCGACGACGCCGAGTGTTATCAGGACATGCGCCTGCGCCAGCGTCACCGTGGACACAGCGAACTTCTGCAATGCCAATTACGCTTCCGTGCCCGTGACAGTAAATGGCGGCGTTACGATATCCGTGAACAGGCCCTGTCCCGGGATAGTGATGATCAGGTCACGCACATTATCGGCGTTGCCAAAGACATCACCGAACAGCTGGAAGCCAGTGAATCCCTGCGTGACAGCGAACAGCGCTACCGCATGCTGGCCGAAAGCATCAGCGACGTAATTTTCTCCACCAACAGCAAACTGACGCCCAATTACGTCAGCCCTTCAGTCCAAGGCGTGCTCGGTTACAGCGCTGAATGGATTCTCAAGCACGGCTGGAAATCCACCGTCGCCAATCCGCAGCAACTGGCAGGCGTGTACGCGTTGATGGATCGCATCCGCAAAGTACTGAAAAAGCCGGAAGCACTGGCCGCCCTGCGCCACGAAATACCGACTCAACTGTTCCTGTTCGACTGCCTGCGCGCCGACGGGCGAAAAATCCCTATTGAACTGCGTCTGGTACTGGTCTGGGACGATCAGGGTGCGTTCGAAGGCATCCTTGGCGTGGGACGTGATATCAGCCAGCAGCGCCGGGCCGAAAAAGACCTGCGTATGGCCGCCACCGTATTCGAGCACTCGACTTCAGCCATCCTGATTACCGATCCGGCGGGCTACATCGTACAAACCAACGAGGCATTCAGCCGGGTCAGCGGCTACACAGCCGCACAAGTGCTCGACCAGTTACCAACCCTGCTGACCGTCGATAACCAGCAGGAAGCGCACTTGCGCTACATCGTCAAACAACTGAATCAGCACAGCAGCTGGGAAGGCGAAGTCTGGCTCAAACGTCGTAATGAAGAACATTACCCGGCATGGGTCGGCATCACGGCGGTACTGGATGATGAAGGCGATCTGGCCAGTTACGTCTGTTTCTTCACCGATATCAGCGAGCGCAAGGCCAGCGAGCAACGCATCCATCGCCTGGCCTACTACGACGCCCTGACCCACTTGCCAAACCGCTCGCTGTTTCAGGATCGCCTGCACTCAGCGTTGCAACATGCCGAGCGGCAAAACGCCTGGGTCGTGTTGATGTTCCTCGATCTTGACCGCTTCAAGCCGATCAACGACTCCCTGGGACACGCGGCCGGTGACCGCATGCTCAAGGAAATGGCCACGCGCCTGCTGGCGTGCGTCGCCGATGACGACACGGTTGCCCGCATGGGCGGAGACGAATTCACCTTGCTGCTGCAACCGAGCCCGACCCGGGAGCTCGCCCTGAACCGCGCCATTCACGTTGCCGAGCAGATCCTGACCAGCCTCGTCACGCCGTTCGTCCTTGAGGGGCGGGAGTTCTTCGTGACCGCCAGTATCGGCATCGCGTTGAGCCCTCAGGACGGTAACGAACTGAGTCAGTTGATGAAGAACGCCGACACCGCGATGTATCACGCCAAGGAGAACGGCAAAAACAATTTTCAGTTCTATCAGGCCGACATGAACGCCTCAGCGCTGGAACGTCTGGAGCTGGAAAGCGATTTGCGTCATGCACTGGAGCAGCAGGAATTTACCCTGTTCTACCAGCCCCAGTTCAGCGGCGACGGCAAACGCCTCACTGGGGCCGAGGCTTTGCTGCGCTGGCACCATCCACGTCGCGGGATGGTCTCGCCAAACGAGTTCATCCCCGTACTTGAAGAGCTCGGTCTGGTGGTGGAAGTGGGCGACTGGGTGCTCACCGAGGCCTGCAAACAGCTCAAAGCCTGGCACAGGGCCAAGGTGCGCGTGCCCAAAGTTTCGGTCAACATTTCTGCCCGTCAATTTGCTGATGGCCATTTGGGTAACCGGATTGCCAATATTCTTCAGGAAACAGGCCTGCCCCCTGCCTGCCTCGAACTGGAGCTGACCGAAAGTATCCTGATGCGCGAAGTAGGCGTTGCGATGCAGATTCTCGACGGCCTCAAGCGCCTGGGCCTGAGCATTGCGGTAGACGACTTCGGCACCGGCTATTCATCGCTGAATTACCTCAAACAGTTCCCCATCGACATCCTCAAGATCGACCGGACCTTCGTTGACGGTCTGCCTTCGGGCGAGCAGGACGCACAGATCGCCCGCGCGATCATCGCCATGGCCCACAGCCTCAACCTGGCGGTCATTGCCGAAGGCGTCGAAACCCACGAACAGCTTGAATTCCTGCGCGAGCACGGCTGTGATGAAGTACAAGGCTACCTCTTCGGCCGACCGATGCCACCCAGCCGGTTCGAAGCGCAGTACAGCAATGACACGCTGTTCATGTTTGATTGAGAGGGACAGCTACAAGCTACAAGCTACAAGCTACAAGCTACAAGCAAGGGCAAAAGCAGAACGGCTTTTGCTTGAAGCTTGCAACTTGTAACTTGAAGCTGCTTCTAGACAACATGACTGCGTTTCATATCACTCCAGAAAGCGCTTGGGGTAGAATGCCCCCCTTTTCTGCCCCCGATCCCTGAGGACCGCCATGTTCAGCCGTGATTTGACTCTCGCCAAGTACGACTCCGATCTCTTCGCCGCGATGGAGCAAGAAGCCCAGCGCCAGGAAGAGCACATCGAGCTGATCGCTTCGGAAAACTACACCAGCCCAGCGGTGATGGAAGCTCAGGGTTCGGTCCTGACCAACAAATACGCTGAAGGCTACCCAGGCAAGCGTTACTACGGCGGCTGCGAATACGTTGACGTGGTTGAGCAACTGGCCATCGACCGTGCCAAAGAGCTGTTCGGCGCAGATTACGCCAACGTTCAGCCGCACGCCGGTTCGCAAGCCAACAGCGCGGTTTATCTGGCACTGCTGCAAGGCGGCGACACCATCCTGGGCATGAGCCTGGCCCACGGCGGTCACCTGACCCACGGCGCCAGCGTCAGCTCGTCGGGCAAACTGTACAACGCCGTTCAATACGGCATCGACGCCAACGGCATGATCGACTACGACGAAGTCGAGCGCCTGGCCGTTGAGCACAAGCCAAAAATGATCGTGGCGGGCTTCTCTGCCTACTCGCAGATCCTCGACTTCCCGCGCTTCCGCGCTATCGCTGACAAGGTTGGCGCTTACCTGTTCGTCGACATGGCCCACGTAGCCGGTCTGGTTGCTGCTGGCGTTTACCCGAACCCGGTACCGTTCGCTGACGTCGTGACCACCACCACGCACAAGACCCTGCGCGGTCCACGTGGCGGCCTGATCCTGGCTCGCGCCAACGCCGACATCGAGAAGAAGCTCAATTCCGCTGTTTTCCCGGGCGCACAAGGTGGTCCACTGGAGCACGTGATTGCCGCCAAGGCCGTCTGCTTCAAGGAAGCGCTGCAGCCTGAGTTCAAGGCATATCAGCAACAAGTCGTGAAAAACGCCAAGGCCATGGCCGGTGTGTTCATCGAGCGCGGTTTCGACGTCGTTTCCGGCGGTACTGAAAACCACCTGTTCCTGCTCTCGCTGATCAAGCAGGACATCTCCGGTAAAGACGCAGACGCTGCCCTGGGCCGCGCCTTCATCACCGTCAACAAAAACTCCGTACCTAACGATCCACGCTCCCCGTTCGTGACTTCCGGCCTGCGTTTCGGCACTCCAGCCGTCACCACTCGCGGCTTCAAAGAAGCAGAGTGCAAGGAACTGGCTACCTGGATCTGCGACATCCTGGCTGACTTGAACAACGAAGCCGTGATCGACGCAGTACGTGAAAAAGTAAAAGCCATCTGCGCCAGACTGCCGGTATACGGCGCTTAATCAGCCCCGTTGCAGCAGTAACAAAAAGCCCCGGTTCGCAAGAGCCGGGGCTTTTTTGTGGGTGAAAATAGCTCGATATCGGAAGGCAAACATCGGACCTGTAGGAGCTGCCGAAGGCTGCGATAGTGGCGTGCCAGGATTATTGCTTTCGCAGCCTTCGGCAGCTCCTACAGAAAGTGCATTTCAATTCCATAAATCTTATTTTGTTTGATGGAAGGCCGTTCAGCCTGCGACTTTGGCAAACCCAGCCCGGATCTTCTCTTCCGGCAGTTCATCAGCGATAAAAACAATCACGCTTTCGCGCTTTTCGCCTTCAGCCCACTCCGTATCCCAGTCAAAGCCATACAGCTTCAGTACGCCCTGAAACACCATACGCCTGGGCTCGCCCGCGATGTTCAGCACGCCTTTGTAGCGCAACAACTGTGGGCCATGCTCTTCGAGCAGCTCGTTCATGAACTCGCTGAGCTTGTCGATATCCAGAGGCTCGTCGGTGCGCAGGACGAGGCTCGAAATGCGATCAATGGAGCTGCCCGCCGGAGCCAGCGGACGCAAGGTCATGCCGCCGCCCAGATCAGCATTCAGGTTGAAACCCCGCACGTCCAGCAGCTCGGCCAGATCGATCTTTCCGTGCTCCACCACACGGATCGGCGCGCGGCGGTTGATGCGGGTCAAGCGTGCGCTGAGTGCGTCGAAGGTGGCGTCGTCCACCAGATCACGCTTGCTCACCAACAGGCGATCAGCAAAGCCGATCTGCGCCTGAGCGATGGTCTGCGCCAGATGCGTCTCGGCGTTGGCCGCGTCCACCAGCGTGATAATGCCATCGAGGATGTAGCGCTCGCGCAGCTCTTCGTCAATGAAGAAAGTCTGTGCGACAGGCGCAGGATCAGCCAGGCCGGTGCACTCGATTACCAGACGGTCAAACGCAATCTCGCCGCTGTCCAGACGTTCCAGCAGCAGGAACAAGGCCTTGGTCAGGTCGGTGTGGATGGTGCAGCAGACGCAGCCATTGGACAGGGTCATGACTTGCACCGGCTCAGCGCCCAGTAACTGGGTATCGATACCGGCATCACTGAATTCGTTTTCGATCACGGCGATTTTCAGGCCGTGCTCAGTCTTGAGCAGATGACGCAGCAACGTCGTCTTGCCCGCGCCGAGGAAGCCGCTGAGGACAGTGACGGGAATGGGTTGCGGGGTGGTCATGGATGCTCCTGTCATTTCAAACAACACAAAAAACTGTGGGAGCGGTGCTTGCCCGCGATAAGGCTGGATGCGATTCACTTTAGATCGCGTCCAGCCTTATCGCGGGCAAGCACCGCTCCCACAGGTTAACTGATGCAGTGGATCAAAAATTCAATTCATCAACAGCATTTAGGCCCACCCTTGCCGCCGTAACGGGCTTCCTGGCGTTCCCGGAAGAACGTTTCGTAATCCATCATCGGTTTGTCAGGGTGTTTGACCTGCATATGCGCGACATAATTGTCATAGTCAGGCATGCCCACCATCAGGCGCGCTGCCTGACCGAGGTATTTCCCGAGGCGACTCAGGTCGTTGAACATAGGCAGATCCTCTCGTCTTTCAAACGTTGGTCGGAGTCGTCAACGCCTGGAAAGGCGCTTCCTTGTCCGTACGCTCTTTGTTGCCCCATGCCGCGACGCCGACTTTCAGCGCGTAGAACAGGATGCTGAACACCACGAACAGGAACAGAATCGTCAGCGTCGCGTTGGTGTAGGCATTGAAGATCACATGCTGCATCTGATCCATGGTCTTGGCTGGAGCCAGAATCTGACCCGCATCAGCTGCCGTGCTGTATTTCTTGGCCAGGGCCAGGAAACCCACGGCAGGGTTGCTATCGAACAGCTTAATGAAGCCAGCCGTCACGGTGCAGATCAGCAGCCAGGTCGCTGGCAGCATGGTCACCCAGATATAACGTTGACGTTTCATTTTGATCAGCACAACCGTCGCCAGCATCAGCGCGATACCTGCCAGCATCTGGTTAGAGATACCGAACAGCGGCCACAAGGTGTTGATGCCGCCCAGTGGATCGATCACGCCTTGATACAGCAAGTACCCCCACAACGCCACGCAACCGCCGGTGCCGATGGCATTGGCCGTCCAGGACTCGGTGCGTTTCAGGGCTGGAACAAAGCTGCCCAACAGGTCTTGCAGCATGAAGCGACCAGCACGCGTACCGGCATCAACCGCCGTCAGAATGAACAGCGCCTCAAACAGGATCGCGAAGTGGTACCAGAACGCCATGGTGCTGGCACCCGGCAAGGCCTGATGGAGGATTTGTGCGATACCCACCGCCAGAGTCGGCGCACCGCCAGCACGGGCCAGAACGGTGTTCTCACCAATATCCTTGGCAACTGCGGTCAGTTGTTCAGGTGTGATCGCAAAGCCCCAACTGCTGACAGTCTGGGCCACAGTCACCACATCACCGCCCACGATTGCCGCCGGGCTGTTCATGGCGAAGTAGATGCCAGGCTCGATCACCGAAGCCGCAACCATGGCCATGATCGCCACGAAGGACTCCATGAGCATGCCGCCGTAACCGATGTAACGGGCGTTGGTTTCGTTATCCAGCAGCTTCGGCGTAGTACCGGAAGAAATCAGCGCATGGAAACCGGACACCGCACCACACGCGATGGTGATGAACAGAAACGGAAACAGTGTGCCTTTCCAGACTGGGCCGGTACCGTCGGTGAACTGGGTCAGCGCAGGCATTTTCAGCTCAGGCGCAAGAATCAGGATGCCGATCGCCAACGCCACGATGGTGCCGATTTTCAGGAAAGTTGACAGGTAGTCGCGCGGAGCCAGCAGCAGCCAGACCGGCAACATGGCTGCAACGAAACCGTACCCAACCAGCATCCAGGTGATCTGCACGCCGGTGAAGGTGAACATCGGCGCCCACTCAGGACTGGCGGCAACCATGCCACCTACCCAGATCGACAGCAGCAACAGCACCACGCCGATGACCGAGATTTCCCCGATGCGGCCCGGCCGGATGTAGCGCATATAAATGCCCATGAACATCGCAGTCGGAATCGTCGCCAGTACCGTGAACATACCCCAAGGGCTTTCAGCCAACGCTTTGACCACGATCAGCGCCAGCACCGCGAGGATGATGATCATGATCAGGAAGCAGCCGAACAGCGCGATAGTGCCGGGGATACGGCCCATTTCTTCACGCACCATGTCGCCCAGCGAGCGACCATTACGGCGTGTGGACAGGAACAGGATCATGAAGTCCTGCACCGCACCGGCCAGTACCACACCGGCAATCAGCCAGAGCGTGCCAGGCAGGTAGCCCATTTGCGCAGCCAATACCGGCCCGACCAGAGGTCCGGCGCCAGCGATAGCAGCAAAGTGGTGACCGAAAAGAATGTGTTTGTTGGTCGGCACGTAGTCCAGACCATCGTTGTTGACCACGGCTGGAGTGGCCCGCAGCGGGTCGAGCTGCATGACATGCCGGGCAATAAACAGACTGTAATAGCGATAGGCAACGAGGTAGATGGCGACCGCAGCGACCACGATCCACAAGGCGTTGATTGCTTCTCCGCGGCGCAAGGCCACGACCCCCAGGGCACATGCCCCGATAATTGCAACGATTAGCCAAGGCACATGGCGCAGGAGGCTATTATTATTTTTCATTTTTTATATTCCAGCAGATGACTGAAAGGCCAGCTACGCGAGTTTAGCTGCGCCGCAGCGAAAGGCCACCCCAACCAAGGTCTAGAGCGTAAAAGAAACGTTTCACTTAAAAACGCCCATTGAACCAGTTCACAAGACGCGGCTCGAAAGGCGGACGAAGTGTAAATCAGGGCCTGAAAGCTATCCGGAAAGCAGGATCAGGACTATCGTCGTTACAGGCGACGCCTCGACAGGCGTTTAAACGCTGACAGCACGTCACACGATTCCAAGAGAAGTGATTCGATGACCGACTCCAACGATGACCGCCGACGCTTCAAACGCATCGCCTTCGATGCGAAAACCACACTCAGCCAGGGCGACCGCAACTGGCAGGTCCAACTGGTGGACCTCTCCCTCAAAGGCATGCTCATCGAGCGCCCCGAACCCTGGGACGCCGATACCGAACAGGCATTCAACGCCGATATCAAGCTGAGCAACGAAGTGCATGTGCAAATGGACGTGAGGCTGGCTCACGATGATAACGGGCAGTTAGGGTTTGTCTGTGAGCAGATAACCCTGGATTCCATCAGCCATTTGCGAAGGCTGGTTGAACTGAACCTGGCTGATCACGATGAGCTGGAGCGTGAGTTGGCGGCGCTGATTGAGGTGTAAGGATCTGCATGGTTTTTAGCTGTATGAGATCGCCCGCTGTCCCTGACACCGCGCTGTCTCGCGGCAAACATAGGACCTGTAGGAGCTGCCGAAGCTGCGATAGCGGTGTATCAGGAGAAATGCTTCGCAGCCTTCGGCAGCTCCTACAGAAAATGCATTTCAATCCAGTAGATTGAATGTTGTTTGATGAGCGCGCTTGCCCGCGATTACGGTATTTCAGGCGCAGCTGTTTATCGGATGTACGGGCCTCATCGCGGGCAAGCGCGCTCCTACAGAGCCTCTCGAACGTTATTCAAACAACGCATCCAGCGCCTGTTCCAAGCGGGTGACTGCAATGACCTGCAACCCCGGCGGCGCCTCTTTCGGGGCGTTGCCCTTAGGGACGATCGCCCGTTTGAAGCCGTGTTTGGCGGCTTCCTTGAGACGTTCCTGACCGCTCGGCACCGGGCGAACTTCGCCGGACAGCCCTACTTCACCAAACACCAGCAAATCATGAGGCAATGGACGGTTACGCAGACTGGACATCACCGCTGCCATCAGCGCCAGATCCGACGCGGTCTCCAGGACTTTGACACCGCCCACCACGTTGAGGAAAACATCCTGATCGTGAGTCGGAATGCCGCCATGTCGGTGCAGCACAGCCAGTAGCATCGCCAGACGGTTCTGATCCAGTCCCAGCGTCACGCGACGTGGATTGGACATATGGCTGTCATCCACCAGCGCCTGAACCTCCACCAGCATCGGGCGCGTACCTTCCCAGGTCGCCATCACCACACTGCCCGGCACTTCTTCCTGAGCTCGGGTCAGAAAGATCGCCGACGGATTCGAGACCTCTTTGAGCCCCTTGTCCGTCATGCCGAAAACGCCCAGCTCGTTGACCGCGCCGAAACGGTTTTTCACTGCGCGAAGCAAACGCAGACGGCCATCGGATTCGCCTTCGAAATACAGAACCGTGTCCACCATGTGCTCAAGCACGCGTGGCCCCGCCAATGCGCCCTCTTTGGTGACGTGGCCTACCAGAAAAATCGCGGTGCCACTCTGTTTGGCATAACGCACCAGCAAGGCCGCACTTTCCCGGACTTGTGAAACGCCGCCCGGAGCGGATTGCAGCTGTTCGGTAAAAATCGTCTGGATCGAATCGATCACCATGACCTTGGGCTTTTCGACCTTGGCGGTGGCGATGATATTTTCGATGCAGGTTTCGGTCATGACCTGCAGCTTGTCCTGTGGCAACCCCAGACGACGGGCGCGCATCGCGACTTGCTGTTGGGATTCCTCGCCTGTCACATACAGAGCGGGCATGCGCTCGGCAATGTTGCACAGGGTTTGCAGCAGAATCGTGGACTTGCCGATCCCCGGATCACCGCCGATCAGCACCACCGAGCCATCGACCAGACCACCGCCCAATACCCGGTCCAGCTCGGCCGAGTTGGTGGAGAACCTCGGGATTTCCTCGACACTGACCTCGGCCAGCGTACGGATCTGGGTCTGCTGCCCGGTCCAGCCTGAGCGGCCGCTGGGTGGCGCAGCGCTGCCGCTTTCCAACACGGTTTCCACCAGTGTGTTCCAGGCGCCGCATTCGCTGCACTGCCCGGCCCACTTGGGAAAAGTCGCACCGCACTCAGTGCAGCCATACAAGCGTTTGGCCTTGGCCATGACAACCCCATCGGTAAAAGTTGGCAATCATAACGCAGCTGCTGCCAGCGCGTCGGTAAGCATGCGGCGCTGCCTTTTTGAGGAAATTCATAAAACTTCGTCAGAAAAGCCCGGTCGATTGCAGGGTGCCCAGCGCAACGCGTGCAGCTGACTTACACTGCATTGGACAAATCTCATCAGTTACAAGGAAAGACCCATGAGCGTACTAAGCGAGTTCAAAGCCTTTGCCGTCAAAGGTAACGTGGTCGATATGGCCGTCGGTATCATCATTGGTGCGGCATTCGGCAAGATCGTTTCGTCGTTCGTCGGCGATGTCATCATGCCGCCTCTCGGGCTGCTGATCGGCGGTGTGGACTTCAGTGACCTCGCCGTTATCCTCAGACCTGCAGAAGGTACGGCCCCTGCGGTAGTGCTGGCTTACGGCAAGTTCATCCAGACAGTTATCGACTTCATCATTGTCGCCTTCGCCATTTTCATGGGCGTAAAAGCGATCAATCGCCTCAAACGCGAAGAAGCCAAGGCCCCAACCCTGCCACCCACGCCAACCAAGCAGGAACTGCTGCTCGGTGAGATTCGTGACCTGTTGAAGGAACAGCATCAGCCGTCGGCACCGATTACCGTGGATCCGAAGCATCCGGTCTGACAGGAATAGCTGGCTCGCTTTTGTGGGTGCGGTGCTTGCTCGCGATAAAGTCACGGTGATTTAACTGTAAAATCGCGGCGTTCTTATCGCGGACAAGCACCGCTCCCACAGGGAACAGCGCCCAGCCCTCACCCTGTTACCAGTAATTCTCCACCACAACCTGCCCTGGCCGCCGTGTCAGGTTCAGGTTCATGTCGCGCGCTTTAAGCAACGCCCGGGTGTCTTCGATCATTTGCGGGTTGCCGCAGATCATCACTCGCGAGTGTTCGGGGTTTAACGGCAAACCTGCTGCGGCCTCCAGCTCACCACTTTCAATCAGCTGAGTAATCCGGCCATTCAACGCGCCAGGGACTTGCTCGCGAGTGACTACCGGCACATAGACAAGCTTGTCGGCGTACTCAGCCAGGTAATCACGCTCGGTGAGTCCGGCAATCAGCGGTTGATACGCCAATTCCTTCGCCTCGCGGGCGCTGTACACCAGAACGATACGATCAAATTTTTCCCACACCTCGAAGTCCTGAAGAATCGACAGGAACGGCGCGACGCCGGTGCCTGTGGATAACAACCAGAGGTCACGGCCGTCGGTAAATCTGTCCACCGTCAGATAACCCGTGGCGAGCTTTTCGACGAACAGAGTGTCACCTTCACGCAAGCGGCTCAGCTCGCTGGTGAACTCGCCTCCCGGCACAACAATGGAGAAAAACTCCAGAAACTCGTCGTGGGGTGAGGACGCCATTGAATACGCACGCCACACGATGCTGCCGTCGGCCTTGCCGACACCCAAACGCGCAAACTGCCCGGCCGTAAAGCGAAAGCCCGGGTCGCGAGTGGTGCGCAGTGTGAACAGGCTTGGGGTCAATGGCGTCACGCTGAGCAGCGTCTGGCGGGTGTATTTTTCTTCACTGGCGGTCATGGTCGATCCTGACTCCTGCACATAAACGGAGGTGCCCAGTGTCCCGCAAAGTGCAGTGGATAAACACCGCTGGTTTGTAGTGGCATACTTATCATCGATAACCGGACTCATGGCATAACACGACCATTCGACCTTACGCCGGCCCCACTGGCCATCCATTTGCCGAACTGCACCGCGGTGTCCCGCCACGCGGTTATCCAAACCGCGTTTCAACTCAGACAGGCGCGGTTAGATCATTTGTCTCTTGAGCGTATAGCCATACCTGCAGCTGGAGTTCAAAGACCTCTCTGGACCCGGCTGTGTAGCGAGTCGCGAATTCTTTTTCCACTCATGAGACAAAACGCCAGCATTCCATCTGTCTGCAGTGCCGCTGCGCCGGATTTTCGCATCTGGATTTTTTCTACACTTAGAAACGTAACCCACGGACAAAAGCTGGACCGACAGGAAGGCAAAAAAAATGGGGACCCAATCCTTAGAGGCGCTGCACAGTTACGGCATGAAGAAACTGACTGCCAGGGAAATAGAGATACTGAAATGGACGGCTGAAGGAAAAACTGCGGCGGACATCGCCATTATTCTGTGCATGAAAGAACGTACAGTGCATTTTCACGTGGCCAACGCGGTGCAAAAAATGGGCGCATGCAACAAAACCTCAGCGGTGGTCCAGGCGGCACTGAGCGGAATGTTCTGACTAACGACGCAAGGACAGGTACCCCGCGGCAAAAAGCACGTAAAATCACCCGCCTTAGCCAGCCCATCGCTTCACGGGCCTCGGTGACCAATCGTCGATTGTCCAGAGTTTTCCCGCCCATGCCGTTGCTTGATACCCCGCTCGCCCAACTTGACCTCATCCGCCAACCGGAACAGCAAGACGAACCGCTGCAGGCGTTCGACGCTGCCGATGAATACCTGCTCAACTATGTGGCGGAGCATGGCCTGACGCTGCAAAGCAAAGTGCTGGTACTCAATGACAGCTTCGGCGCGCTGGCGGCCAGCCTTGCTCAGCATGCGGCCGTCACCAGCAGCACCGACTCCTGGCTCGCGGCGCATGGTTTACAGAAAAACCTCGTACGCAACGGCATGGCCTATGATGCGGTCACTTTAGTCCCCGCCAGTGAAGCAGTAGTCGGCCCGTTCGACTGGGTGTTGATTCGCGTGCCGAAAACCCTCGCGCTGCTTGAGGAACAATTGATTCGCCTGCAAGGCCAACTGGCTCCCGGCGCTCGTGTCGTCGCTGCTGCAATGATCAAGCACTTGCCGCGCTCAGCGGGCGAGTTGCTGGAGGAGTACATCGGCCCGGTCAGCGCTTCTCTTGGGGTGAAAAAAGCCAGGCTGCTGTTCGCAACGCCTGAGCTCAAAAAGAACGCTCCGTCGCCCTACCCGACACGCTACAAACTGGACGAACCGGCTATCGAACTGGTGAATCACGCCAACGTGTTCTGCCGTGAGGGTCTGGATATCGGCACTCGCGCGTTCCTGCCCCATCTGCCAAAAAACCTGGGCAGCGCACGAGTTGCCGACCTCGGCTGTGGCAACGGTGTATTGGCGATTGCCAGTGCCCTGGCAAATCCTCAGGCGCATTACACGCTGGTTGATGAGTCGTACATGGCGGTCCAGTCAGCGGAGCAGAACTGGCGTACGGCATTGGGCGAACGAGAAGTGATCTTGCGTGCCGACGACGGTCTGGCGGGGCAGGAACCTGACTCCCTCGACGTGGTGTTGTGCAACCCGCCGTTTCATCAACAACAAGTCGTCGGTGACTTTCTGGCCTGGCGCATGTTCCAGCAAGCACGCGCTGCGCTGGTGCCGGGTGGCGCGCTGTACGTGGTGGGCAACCGTCACCTGGGTTATCACACCAAACTGGCGCGCCTGTTTCGCGGTGTAGAGCAAGTGGCGGCCACGCCGAAGTTTGTGATCCTCAAGGCGCGCAAGTAAACAGTGATCCTGTAGGAGCTCACGAGCACCGCGAGGCAGCGATGGCGGTGTGTCAGACAGATCGCTATCGCGGCCTCGCGGTGCTCGTGCGCTCCTACAGATTCGATATCCAAATGGCAAAAAAAACCCTCCAGTGGAGGGTTATAAAACCGCGTCGATGGGACGCAGGATGGGATTTTTAATCAGTGGGTCGTCAGACCCGCAGCGTTCATGAACAGTCGCAATATGCTTGCGACGATGAACAGTGCAAATACGCTCGCAGCCCAGATACCGGCCAGCCACGCCAGACGTTGCCACAGTGGCTTCTTCAACGCCGGGTCTTGCTCTTCATGAAAAGATTCTTTGCCAGACATCGCCAGTCTCTCCTCTATCGATAGCCCCAGCGCCGAGCGCTGGGGCGGTCATCTGCTAGTGGTAACCGTCTTCGTGGGTCACCTTGCCGCGGAACACGTAGTAGCTCCAGAAGGTGTAAACCAGAATCAACGGGATGATGAACAGCGTACCCACCAGCATGAAGCCCTGGCTTTGCGGTGGCGATGATGCATCCCAGATCGAAACCGACGGCGGGATGATGTTCGGCCACAGGCTGATACCAAGACCGCTATAACCAAGGAAAATCAGCAGCAGCGTCAGCAGGAATGGCGTGTAGTTAGCGTTGCGCGCCACGGCCTTGAACAGACCATACATGGTGATCAGCACCAGAACCGGGACTGGCAGAAACCAGAACAGATTCGGCAGCGTGAACCAGCGGGTGGCAATGTCAGGGTGCGCCAGCGGCGTCCAAATGCTTACAACACCAATCACTACCAGCAAGGCGGTGGCCAACGGACGCGCCAGGTTATGCATGGCTTTCTGCAAGGCACCTTCGGTCTTCATGATCAGCCAGGTGCAACCCAGCAGCGCATAAGCGACGATCAGCGCCAGACCGCAAAACACGGTGAACGGCGAGAACCAATCCAGATCACCGCCCGCGAACTGGCGATTGACCACCGGAATACCGTCAATGAACGCGCCCAGTGCCACGCCCTGAAAGAACGTCGCAGTCAGAGAGCCGCCAATGAAAGCCTTGTCCCACAGGTGACGTTTTTCATCGGTTGCCTTGAAACGAAATTCGAAAGCAACACCGCGGAAAATCAGACCGACAAGCATCAGCATCAGTGGCAGGTAGAGTGCCGACAACACCACCGAATAAGCCAGCGGGAATGCGCCGAACAAACCGGCGCCACCCAATACCAGCCAGGTTTCGTTGCCGTCCCAGACCGGCGCAACCGTGTTCATCATTACATCGCGGTCGGTCTTGTCCTTCATGAACGGGAAGAGAATCCCGATGCCGAGGTCGAAGCCGTCCATCACTACATACATCATCACGCCGAAGATGATGATGATTGCCCAGATGAGTGGAAGATCAATTCCCATGACTCAGTTCCCCTTGCCCAGACTGTCGAGATTGTCGCCATCTTCAGCGCCTTCAACAGCGGCGGAGAGTGGACGGGCGGGTGTACGGTTCTGACCTGGGCCACCTTCTGGAACATGCTCGACGTAGGCTTTCGGACCTTTGCGTACCAGACGCATCATGTAACCAAGACCGGCACCGAACAGCACGAAGTAGACCACCACGAACATCACCAGCGTGATGCTCATTTGCGTAACGCTGTGTCCGGATGAAGCATCGGAAGTCCGCATCAGGCCGTAGACGACCCAAGGCTGACGGCCGATTTCAGTGGTGAACCAGCCCGCCAGGATCGCGATCAAGCCGGACGGCCCCATCCACAACGCCAGATACAGAAACGCTCGGGATTTATAAAGCGTGCCGCGTTTGCGCAGCCAGAGGCTCCACAGACCGGTGAAGATCATCAGGAAGCCGAGACCCACCATGACCCGGAACGACCAGAACACGATGGTGGAATTCGGACGGTCTTCCGGTTTGAATTCCTTGAGGGCTGGTACTTGCTTGTCCAGGCTGTGAGTCAGGATCAGGCTGCCCAGGTACGGAATTTCAACCGCGTACTTGGTGCGCTCTTCCTTCATGTCCGGCAAGCCGAACAGGATCAACGGCGTGGGCTCGTCACCGACGTTTTCCCAGTGGCCTTCAATCGCTGCGATTTTCGCTGGCTGGTGTTCAAGAGTGTTCAAGCCATGGAAGTCACCAACCACCGCTTGTACGGGAGCGACGATCAGGGCCATCCACATTGCCATGGAAAGCATTTTGCGAATTTGCGGGGTGTCACGGCCACGCAACAGATGCCACGCAGCAGACGAGCCGACAAAGAATGCCGTTGCTACGAATGCCGCGATGGACATGTGCAGCAAGCGATACGGGAAGGACGGGTTGAACACCACGGCGAACCAGTCAGTCGGGATCACACGGCCGTCGATGATTTCGTAACCTTGTGGGGTCTGCATCCAGCTGTTGGAGGACAGAATCCAGAAGGTAGAGATCAGGGTGCCGATGGCGACCATGACCGTAGAGAAGAAGTGCAGGTTGCGCCCGACGCGGTTCCAGCCGAACAGCATCACACCCAGGAAACCGGCTTCGAGGAAGAAGGCTGTCAGCACTTCGTACGTCAGCAGCGGCCCGGTGACGGCTCCGGCAAAGTCGGAGAAGCGGCTCCAGTTGGTACCAAACTGATACGCCATGACCAAGCCGGATACCACGCCCATACCGAAGTTGACGGCAAAGATCTTCGACCAGAAATGGTAAAGGTCTCGGTAGACGTTGTTGTGGGTCTTGAGCCACAGGCCTTCCAGCACCGCCAGGTAACTTGCCAGACCGATGGTAATGGCAGGGAACAGGATGTGGAACGAGATGGTAAACGCGAACTGAATTCGGGCGAGCTCAATTGCATCCAAACCGAACATTGGGTTTTCCTCTATCAGGTGATACGGCTGGTGACTCGAGGTCAGCAGCCACTGCCCCCCACTGGTAAGGAGCGCGGCAGGTTGAAAACGTTCTGGGTGGTGGACGAAAAAAGGCTCAGCCCTTTCCATCGGCCCATTGCGCAACCTTGAAGTCCGTCAAGCCGCCTGCCGTTTCTTTTGCCTTGTGGGCATTGACGCAGATCAACCGACTGTCAAAGAGTAGTCCCATTTCAGCCTCTCGGACGTGTGGTCTTTTGCCGCGTGGCGAGTTGTCTCACCGCTCTGCAGCCCTGCTTTGCAGGCACATGAGAAGAATTTTCATTGCCACGGGCTATGACTGTGACGCAAAAAAACCTTCAGATCTGGATCCAATCTGACCGGCTTTTCATGCAACTAACTGTTACAAACTGATAATCTGGCCGCTCTCTCCTGCCTGGCTGTTGTGCTCATGCCGACTCAAGCCCCAGTGTTACTGCGCCACCATCGCCCGTTCGTCGCTTTCTGGTTTGCCCGTATATTTACCGCCAGCGGTTTCCAGATGCTGACGGTGGCCATAGGCTGGAATCTCTACCAGTTGACCGGCAACGTGCTGGACCTCGGGCTAGTGGGTCTGGTGGAGTTTGCGCCTCGTGTGCTGTTCATGCTGCACACTGGGCATGTGGCAGATCGGTACGATCGCCGTAAAGTGGCCGCGATTTGCCAGACCGCGCAGGCGTTTATTGCACTGGCGCTGTTCATCGGCAGCAGCACCGACAGCGTCACGCGGGAGATGATCTTTATTCTGGCCTTCGCGCTAGGCGCCTCTCGCTCTTTTGAAATGCCCACCACTCAGGCTTTGCTGCCGAGCATCGTGCCCCCTGCCCTGTTCCCTCGGGCAGTGGCAGCAGCACAATCGGCCCAACAATCGGCAACCATCGTCGCTCCGGCGCTGGGCGGTTTTCTGTATGCGTTCGGCAGCAGTTGGGTGTACGGGCCTACAGTGCTTCTTTACGTCATCGCCTGCTCGCTGATGCTCAGCCTTCCCGCCCGACAGACGCCGCTGAACAAGAACAAAGCCACGCTGGACTCGCTGCTGGCCGGGATTCGCTTCATCCGCAGCCGTCCGGACGTACTCGGCGCAATTTCGCTGGACCTGTTCGCGGTGCTGCTGGGTGGCGCCACCGCGTTGTTGCCGGTGTTTGCCAAGGACATTCTGCTGACTGGTCCGTGGGGGCTGGGCATGCTGCGCTCGGCTCCAGCGGTTGGCGCATTAGCGATGTCGCTATGGCTTGCGCACTTCAACGTCGAGCGGCACGTGGGCCGTGTGATGTTCACCGCCGTCGGCGTGTTCGGCGTGGCGACCATCGCGTTTGGTCTGTCGACATCGTTCTGGTTTTCCATGGCAGTGTTGGTGGTGCCCGGCGCAGCGGACATGATCAGCATGGTGATCCGCGCATCCTTCGTGCAACTTGAAACCCCTGATGAAATGCGCGGCCGGGTCAGCGCGGTCAACGGGCTGTTCATTGGCGCTTCGAATCAGTTGGGTGAGTTTGAATCCGGCCTGACCGCGCACTGGTTCGGCGTGGTTCCGGCGGTGGTGATGGGGGGCGTTGGCACTCTGGCGGTAACGGGTATCTGGATCAAACTGTTCCCGACCCTGGCCAACCGCGACCGCATGAGAGATGTCGTGGCGGAGGCGGAAGAGCAAAAGGTGTAGGGTCGCAGGGAACCTGTAGGAGATTCCTTGTTTGCACGCCGGCCGACGTGGAACCGGCTTTAGCCGGGAAAGCGATATTTCTGCTGATAAAGATTCAGCGTCTATACCTGCCTCTTCCCGGCTGAAGCCGGTCCCACGTCATCAGCGATTCCTGTGGGAGATTCCTTGTTTGCACGCCGGCCGACGTGGAACCGGCTTTAGCCGGGAAAGCGATATTCTGCTGATAAAGATTCAGCGTCTATACCTGCCTCTTCCCGGCTGAAGCCGGTCCCACGTCATCAGCGATTCCTGTGGGAGATTCCTTGTTTGCACGCCGGCCGACGTGGGACCGGCTTTAGCCGGGAAAGCGATATTTCTGCTGATAAAGATTCAGCGTCCGTACCTGCCTCTTCCCGGCTAACGCCAGTCCGCGGGATCACATCAAACCTGTGGGAGCTGAGCTTGCTCGCGATGAACGATGACGCGGTATGTCTTCTAGCTACTTCTCATGCATCGCGGGCAAGCCCAGCTCCCACAAAGTTGCGAGTTTACACAGGGATAATGCCGTCAGAGCACCTTATCCAGCGTTATCGGGAAGTCCCGAACCCGCTTGCCGGTTGCATGGTAAATCGCGTTGGCCACCGCCGCCGCGACGCCGACGATGCCAATCTCGCCGACCCCTTTCGAACCCAGCGCGTTAACGATTTCATCGTTTTCTTCGACAAAAATCACGTCAATGTCGTTGATATCGGCGTTAACCGGGATGTGGTACTCGGCGAGGCTGTGGTTCATGAACCGGCCAAGCTTATGATCGCTCTGGGTTTCTTCCTGCAAAGCCATGCCCAGCCCCCAGACCACGCCGCCCAGTATCTGGCTGCGAGCCATTTTCGGGTTGACCACTCGGCCTGCGGCCACTGCGCTGACCACCCGGCTGACACGAATCGTACCCAGGTCTTCATCGACCTGCACTTCAACGAATACCGCCGAGTGTGTAGCGGTCGAATAACCTTCGCGCTTTGCATCAGGCTCGGCATCGACCTGCACCTGCAAGCCTTCAGGCCAACTGCTCAGCACTTCGCTGAGTGCCAATCGATGATCGCCCAGCGACACGTATCCATCAGCCACGGTCATTTGCTCGACCTTCGCGGCAAAAAACTTCGCGTCAATCTGACCCGCTGCGGTGAACAGCTTCTCGCGCAATGCCTTGCTGGCCTGCTGCACGGCAGTGCCCACGGACGATACCGTGAAAGAACCACCCTGCAAGGGAGCTGTTGGCAACGACGAATCCCCCAGCACGAACGTGGTGTCTTCGACAGCAACGCCGGCCGCTTCGGCTGCAATCTGTGTCATGACTGTGTAAGTGCCGGTACCGATATCAGTTGTCGCACTGCTGACCGTCAATTTGCCCTGGGCGTCGATATGCGCCTTGGCACTGGCTTTCATCTGCATCGCTTCCCAGACGCCGCCCGCCATGCCCCAGCCGATCAACTGACGACCTTCGCGCATGCTGCGCGGCTCAGGGTTGCGATGGCTCCAGCCAAAGCGGTCTGCGCCCTGGGTATAACAAGCGCGCAATTGCTTGCTGGAATACGGCTTGTCTTCGTTGCCGTTGCGATCAGCGAAATTGACCTGACGCAGCTGCACCGGGTCCATCGCCAAGGCAACAGCCAGTTCATCCATGGCGCACTCCAGGCCGATCAGACCCAAGGCAGCGCCTGGCGCGCGCATGTCCAGCGGGGTGTAAACGTCCAGTGGAGCGAGCTTGTAGGTAAGCTCGACGTTGTCGCACTTGTAGAGCATGCCGCTCCATTCAACGACATGCTCGCTGAAATCCTCAAACCGGGACGTCTGACCAATTGCACCGTGCCCAACCGCCAGCAAACGACCATCGGCGGCCGCGCCCAGACGCAAGTGCTGCAACGTGCGCGGACGATAGCCGAAAGTGAACATCTGCTGTCGAGTCAGGGTAACGCGCACTGAACGCTTGAGTTCCAGCGCAGCCATCACCGCCAGAGGCAGCTGATACTGCGGACGCAGGCCAGAGCCGAACGCACCACCGACAAAGGCAGCCAGCACCTGAATCTTGTCTTTCGGGATACCGAATACGTTGTGCAGATAGTCCTGGCAGTTTTGCGGACCTTGGGTCTTGTCATGAACCTGCAGGCTGCCATCGTCCTTGTAAAACACCGTTGAAGCATGGGGCTCCATCGGGTTGTGATGCTCGACCGGCGTACTGTAATGGGCATCGACAGTCAGTGCGGAATTGGCAAAACCCGCCTGAAAGTCACCGCGCGGCGCGGGCAGTTCGGCCGGTGCCGCATAACTGTCACCCTGCACCGCCAGCAGATCGGTTTCGTGGGCTTCGACCAGATATTCGATACGCACCAGAGAACCGGCATAACGCGCCAGCTCAAGGGTCTCGGCAACCACTAGCGCCAGCGGCTGGCCGCTGTACAGAACGCGATCGTTATACAGCGGACGAAATGGCGATCCGTCTGCCGAGTCGGCGTCTTCATAGTTCTCGTCATAGCTGGCGAGCTTGGGACGGTTCTTGTGATCAAGCACCATCACCACACCCGGCACGCGCAGGGCTTCGGTGATGTCGATGTGCGTCACACGACCGCGAGCGATAGTGCTGGAGACCACACTGCCATGCAGCAAACCGGTTTCCGGGTATTCACCGGCATAACGGGCCTGACCGGTAACTTTGAGCTTGCCGTCTACCCGGTCAAGCGCTTGGCCTAGTGGCGAAACAGGCGTATTCATTAGGCGTTCCCTCCTGAAGCGGCTGCATCGACCGCGGCATCGCTAAGGGTTCGAATGATCGCCCGACGTGCCAGTTTGACTTTAAAAGCGTTGTGTTCAAGCGGTTCGGCATCGGCCAGCAAGGCGTCGGCGGCGGCCGCGAAGTTCTCTCGGGAGACGGGTTTGCCGACCAGCATTTGCTCCACGACCTTGTCGCGCCATGGCTTGTGAGCAACACCGCCAAGCGCCAGACGCACGTCGCGAATGACATCGCCGTCCAGCTCCAACGACGCTGCAACCGAGATCAGCGCGAAGGCGTAGGAAGCCCGATCACGGATTTTCAGGTACTTGCCCTGACCCGCGAAGCCGGGTGCAGGGAGCTCGATTGCGGTAATCAGCTCGTCATCGGCCAATTGGTTATCACGCTGAGGCGCATCGCCGGGCAGACGATGGAAGTCGGCAAACTCGATGGTGCGCTGACCTGCACGCCCCTGAACATGGACAATGGCTTCAAGCGCGGCGAGAGCAACGCACATGTCCGAAGGATGAGTCGCGACGCATTCGTCGCTGGCCCCCAGAATCGCGTGGATACGGTTCAGGCCGTCTCGCGCCGGGCAACCGCTGCCGGGCTCGCGTTTATTGCACGGCACAGTGGAGTCATAGAAGTAGTAGCAACGTGTGCGCTGCAGCAGGTTACCGCCTGTGCTCGCCATGTTGCGAAGTTGTGGCGATGCTCCGGCCAGTACGGCCTGGGACAGCAGCGGGTAACGTTGTTCGATCAACGGATGCCAGGCCAGATCAGCGTTGCTCACCAGTGCGCCGATGAGCAGTCCACCGTTGTCGGTTTCGCTGATGTCGTTCAGTGGCAATCGGGTGATGTCGATCAGATGCTCGGGCCGTGCGACGTTTTCTTTCATCAGATCGAGCAGGTTAGTACCGCCCGCGATGAACCGGGTCGCAGCACCGCTAAGATTGACCGCTTCGCTGACGCTGGTTGGGCGGCTGTAGATAAAGGGATTCATCGGCTGCCCTCCGCTTTCTCGAAGCTACCCATCTCTGAATGGGTGTTGCGCAACTCGGGCAGGACTTCTTCCACCGCCGCCAGAATGTTGCTGTAGGCACCGCAGCGGCACAGGTTGCCGCTCATCAGCTCCTGAATCTCGGCACGGCTGTTGGCACGACCTTCATTGGCCAGCCCGACCGCCGAGCAGATCTGCCCGGGCGTGCAATAGCCGCATTGAAAGGCGTCATGCTTGATGAACGCCTGCTGCATCGGGTGCAGTTGCTCGCCGTCTGCCAGCCCTTCAATCGTGGTCAGCTCTGCGCCGTCACACATGATCGCCAGGGTCAGACAGGAATTGATCCGCTTGCCGTCCCGCAGAACGGTACACGCGCCACATTGGCCGTGATCGCAGCCTTTTTTGCTGCCGACCAGATCAAGCTGGTCTCGAAGCAAATCGAGCAATGTTGTCCAAGGCTGGACGTTGAGCTGTCGCGGCTGACCGTTGAGGGTCAGGCTAATCGCGTGGCCAGCGAAATCCTGGGGGGTTGGTGAACTCATGGAAACCTCACGGTAGGTACTCAAACAGCGCAGTTTTTCTGCGTCTTAAGGGGTACGACTCGCGGGGTTTGGCAATCGTTCAGGGTTTGTTGATGAGTGTTGATCCAGTGGGTGATGCGTGACTTAGACGGCATTCGGGCGATAAACGACAATGCAGTGAGTCTTCTGGCTGCGTCTCATGTATCGCGGGCACGCCTGGCTCCCACAGGATCCACGCCAGCCTGTTGGACTGAATTCACACAAGCATTTGAGCCGGACGCTGGCCCTGTGGGAGCGGTGCTTGCCCGCGATGCAGTCGATTTGATCTACAGCGAAGCGCTGTCCAGCGCTGTTCAGAGAAATCTGAAGAATGAATGCAACAGCACACCATTCATCGGCAGGCAGTCACAAACCCGTTCGGCTGGTATCATGCGCGGCTTTTTCCGACCGGTACAAAATCCGCGGGCCGCTTCGGCAGTCTGTGCTTTGCTGTTCTAGTCGATTCATTCACGACGCAGGCGCGTCACCGGGGAGCCAGACATGCTGGAACGGCTGTTTCAACTCAAGGCACACAACACCAACGTGCGCACCGAGATTCTCGCGGGCGTCACGACCTTTCTGGCCATGGCCTACATCCTGTTCGTCAACCCGAGCATCCTCGGCGCGACCGGCATGGACAAAGGCGCGTTGTTCGTCGCCACCTGTCTGGCGGCCGCCATCGGCTCGGCCACAATGGGCATCATCGCCAACTACCCGATTGCCCTGGCACCGGGTATGGGCCTGAACGCGTTCTTCACATACACCGTTGTGCTGCACATGGGCCATACCTGGCAGGTGGCACTGGGCGCGGTATTCATTTCGGCGGTGATGTTCTTTGTCCTGTCGATCTTTCGCATTCGTGAATGGATCATCAACAGCATCCCGCTGCCACTGCGCTCGGCGATTGCCGCCGGTATCGGCCTGTTCCTGGCGCTGATCGCCCTGCACAACGCTGGCATCGTGGTCAGCAACCCGGCCACCATGGTCGGCATGGGTGATCTGAAGCAACCGGCGCCGGTACTCGCCACCTTTGGCTTCTTCCTGATTGTTGCCCTGGAAAAACTCAAGGTGCGTGGCGCCGTGCTGATCGGCATTCTGGCCGTGACCATTGTCTCGATTCTGCTGGGCTTCACGCCATTCGGTGGTGTGGTGTCGATGCCACCATCCCTGGCCCCGACCTTCCTGCAACTGGACATCAAAGGCGCCTTTGATGTCGGCCTGATCAGCGTGATCTTCGCCTTCCTGTTCGTGGACCTGTTCGACAACTCCGGCACGCTGATCGGCGTCGCCAAACGCGCCGGGCTGATGGACAAGAACGGCCACATGCCAAAAATGGGCCGTGCACTGATCGCTGACAGCACCGCCGCCATGGCGGGTTCGCTGCTGGGTACTTCGACCACCACCAGCTACATCGAATCGGCGGCAGGCGTCAGTGCTGGCGGCCGCACCGGTCTCACCGCCATCGTCGTTGCGATCCTGTTCCTGCTGGCGTTGTTCTTCGCCCCGCTGGCAGGCAGCGTTCCGGCGTTCGCCACTGCCCCGGCGCTGCTGTTCGTGGCGGTTCTGATGACCTCCGGGCTGGCGGAAATCGATTGGGATGATCTGTCGGTCGCTGCACCCGTCGTTATTACTGCGCTGGCGATGCCGTTCACCTACTCCATCGCCAACGGCATTGCCTTTGGTTTCATCGCCTGGACAGGCATCAAACTGCTGTCGGGCCAGTGGCGTGAGCTGAATCCCGCGCTGGTGATCCTGTCGATTCTGTTCGTTATCAAATTGGGTTGGTTTCCGGCATGAGTGCAAGTATTCCGTTCGACCCTGCGAGCTATGACACTCAGCTCCAGGCCAAAGCAGATCGCCTGCGTGAATTGCTCGCCCCCTTTGATGCGCCGGAGCCTCAGGTGTTTGACTCACCCAAGGCCAACTACCGGCTGCGCGCCGAGTTCCGCCTGTGGCGTGAAGACCAGAAGCGTCACTACGCGATGTTTACCCCTGGGGATAACAAGAACCCGATCCTGCTCGATGGCCTGCCGATTGCCAGCCTGCGCGTCAACGCATTGATGCCAGTACTGCGCGACCGCTGGGAAGCCAGCAAGGTGCTTAACCACAAGCTGTTCCAGGTGGACTTCCTGACCACGCTGGCAGGCGATGCGATGATCACAATGTGTTATCACCGCCCGCTGGACGACGAGTGGCTGGCCGAAGCCGAAAAGCTGGCCGCCGACCTGGACGTGAGCCTGATCGGCCGTTCAAAGGGCCAGCGTCTGGTGATTGGTCGTGATTACGTGACCGAACAGCTTGAAGTCGCCGGTCGCACCTTCAGTTACCGTCAGCCTGAAGGCGCGTTCACCCAGCCCAACGGCACGGTGAACCAGAAGATGCTCGACTGGGCGTATGCCGCGCTGGGCGACCGTGAAGATGATTTGCTGGAGTTGTATTGCGGTAACGGCAACTTCACCCTGCCGTTGGCGACCCGCGTGCGCAAAGTGCTGGCGACCGAAATCAGCAAGACCTCGGTTAACGCCGCCCTGAGCAACCTGGCCGACAACGCTGTGGATAACGTGACGCTGGTGCGCCTGTCGGCAGAAGAGCTGACCGAAGCGCTGAATGAAGTGCGTCCGTTCCGCCGTCTGCATGGCGTGGATTTGAAGAGTTACGACTTTGGCAGCGTCTTCGTCGACCCGCCCCGCGCGGGTATGGACCCGGACACCTGCGAGCTGACCCGCCGCTTCGAGCGAATTTTGTACATCTCCTGCAACCCGGAAACCCTGGCCGCCAACATCGCCCAGCTCAACGACACTCACCGTGTCGAGCGTTGCGCGCTGTTTGACCAGTTTCCGTATACCCACCATATGGAATCAGGGGTGTTGCTGGTACGCCGCTAATCCCTTGTGGGAGCGGTGCTTGCCCGCGATAAGGCTGGACGCGATCTAAAGTGAATCGCATCCAGCCTTATCGCGGGCAAGCACCGCTCCCACAAGTGGATCACCTACATTCAGTTACAGCGATTTGACCTGCCCGATCCCAACCGCCCTCGGCCCTTCGCCTATCCCGTTTTCCAACGGCGCACCAAACGCATCAAGGCTGATCTGGAAACGATCACCCGGCTGGGTCTTCACCCCGTCAGCAAACGACAAAGTTGCGGTGCCAAAGTAGTGAATGTGCACATCCCCCGGACGCAGGAACTGCGCGTACTTGAAGTGGTGATATTCAAGGTTCGCCAGGCTGTGGCACATGTTGTCTTCGCCACTCAGGAACTCCTTCTCCCACAGCACCTGCCCATCACGCAGCACACGGCTCATGCCGGACAGATGCCGTGGTAGGTCGCCGACCCGCATTTCCGGCCCGTACGCGCAATAGCGCAGCTTGGAATGCGCCAGATACAGGTAGTTACGGCGCTCCATGACATGGTCGGAAAACTCGTTGCCCAAGGCATAACCCAAACGATACGGCTGACCGTCGTCGCCGATCACATACAGGCCCGTCAGCTCCGGTTCTTCGCCCGCATCTTCAGCAAATGACGGCACCGGAAAATCAGCCCCCGGCCGCACGACGATGCTGCCATCGCCTTTGTAGAACCATTCCGGCTGAGCACCGACCTGACCGGCAGCGGGTTTACCGCCTTCGATGCCCCACTTGAAGATCTTCATGGTGTCCGTCATGCCGGCTTCGACCTGACCGTCATGCTGATGCATTTTGTCCCGTGCCGAAGCGCTGCCCAAGTGAGTCAGGCCCGTGCCGCTGATCAGGCAGTGCGCCGGATCTTCGTGGTCGAGTGGCGGCAGGATCTGGCGGTTTTGCAGCAGCGAGGCGTAATCCGGACCGGGCTCAGTGCCACGGCTGGCCACTTCATCGGCCAGGCTTTTACCGGTGCGAATGGCGGCAAGGGCCAGTTCGCGGGTGCTTTGGGTTGCACGTACTACGTTAATCGAGTTGCCATCGACGATGCCGACCTGGCGTTGACCCGATTGGGTTTCAAATTGGATAAGGCGCATATAAACCTCCAGAAATCAGCCTGCAAAGCGATCACTCTGTGGGAGCGGTGCTTGCCCGCGATAGCAGCGACTCGGTCCCAGATACCGAGTTGCCCTTATCGCGGGCAAGCACCGCTCCCACAAGAGATCAGCGCCAGAGTTGAAATTTCACATCATTCAATAATGTTGAAATCACTCAGATACTCATCGGAGATTTCCAGCCCAAGGCCTGGTTTGTTGTCGTCCAGCTGGATGTAACCGTTGACCGGCTGCGGCTCGCCCTTGAACACGTAGTAGAACAACTCATTACCTACTTCCACGTCGAACACCGGGAAAAACTCGGCCATCGGCGAGGCAGTGGTGGACATGGTGAGGTGGTAGTTGTGCATCTGCCCGGCATGGGGAATTACGGGTACTGACCAGGCTTCGGCCATGGCGTTGATCTTGCGGGCGGCGGTGATACCGCCGACGCGGTTGGTGTCGTACTGGATCACGTCCACAGCGCGGCGCTCCAGCAAGTCCTTGAAGCCGTACGAAGTGAATTCGTGCTCGCCGCCGGAGATCGGCATGATGCCCATCTTCTTCAGCTCGATGTAACCTTCGATGTCATCGGCAATCACCGGTTCTTCCAGCCAGCGCGGCTCGAACTCGGCCAGTTTCGGCAACATGCGACGGGCGTATTCCAGGGTCCAGCCCATGTAGCACTCGAGCATGATGTCCACGTCCGGGCCAGCCAGCTCACGCAGCGCACGTACCTGCTCGATATTGCGACGCATGCCCGCGGGGCCGTCTTTCGGGCCATACCCGAAGCGCATTTTCAGCGCGGTGAAGCCTTGATTCAGATAGCCCCGAGCTTCTTCGAGGAATAAGTCGAGGTTGTCATTGGCATAGAGCTTGGAGGCGTAGGTCCAGATCTTTTCCTTGGTACGCCCGCCCAGCAGTTTGAAGACCGGCTTGTTCACGGCCTTGCCCATGATGTCCCAGATGGCGATGTCGATGGCCGAGATGGCCGCCATGCCGATGCCTTTGCGACCCCAGGCATGACTTTGGCGATACATCTTCTGCCAGATGTATTCGTTGTCGAACGGATCTTCGCCAATGGCGATGGGGGCCAGATAAGTGTCGATGATTTCCTTGGCCACACGCGGCGCCAGCGCGCAGTTACCTATGCCGACCAGACCGGTGTCGGTTTCAATTTCAACCACCAGCCAGCCATGGAAACGGAACGAGCCCATGGCATCGCCACGTTCGAAAAGTATATCGCTGGCATTGGTGCAGAAGTGCGCTTGGGGAGGGACGACCTTGCCTTTCCATTCGAAGACACGGGTACGAATCGCTTTGATTTTCATGGGCTGCTTTTCCTTGTGTGCCGGTATGTCCTGCATGGCGCGGGACCGGCTTTTTGTAGTTGTTGATCGACAAGTCGATGGGGAAATTTAGCCAGCTGAGAGAGGTGTCGGCTAATCACTTATGCGTATCCAGTGATAGCTTGGGGTGATCACTTCACCAATATCTTTAACTGCAAAGTTATCGGCTTGAAAAAAGAACTGTGGGAGCTGGGCTTGCCCGCGATAAGGCTGGATGCGATCTAACGTGAATCGCGTCCAGCCTTATCGCGGGCAAGCACCGCTCCCACAGTTTTAATCCGGGTTGAATCAGTAGGTGCTGCGCCCCATCCGGCAGGCTATTTCGAACGCCTGGCGTATAGCGCCGACATTGGCCTTGCCCTGCCCCGCGATATCAAACGCGGTGCCATGCGCAGGCGTGGTAATCGGAATCGGCAAACCGCCCTGCACCGTCACGCCACGGGAGAAGCCCATCAGTTTGATCGCGATCTGACCCTGGTCGTGGTACATCGTCACCACCGCGTCGAATGCACTGGCATCGCCCTGCACCTTGAGGAAGATGGTGTCACCCGGATACGGCCCATCCGCCGCAATGCCCTGCGCCTGCGCGGTTTTCACGGCTGGGCCGATGATGTCCAGCTCTTCACGGCCAAACGAGCCATTGTCGCCGTTGTGCGGATTGAGGCCGCAAACGCCGATGCGCGGACGCTCCAGGCCGTTGCGTTTAAGCGCGGTGTCGATTAGACGAATCGCTTCGACCACACGATTTTGATTGAGCATGCCCGGCACCGCCGACAGCGCCACGTGGGAGGTCACGCGTGAGGTCCAGAGATTATCCAGCACGTTAAACTCACAGAAGGGCCCGTCGAAACCCAACAGCTCGGCAAACCAGTGCAGTTCGTCACTGTGCGCCATGCCTGCCATGTGCAACGAGGTCTTGTTCAGCGGCCCGAACAACACTGCATCTGTGGTTTTTGCGGCGGTCAGTTCGACAGCGATTTTCAGCGTATCCAGGCAATAGCGCCCACCGATGACACTGGCTTCGCTGCGCGGGAATTCACCCACCGTATCGCCGCGATAGTTGAAGAACAGTGGCGTGTCGTCGCTGAAATTCAGGTCCTGCAGGGACTCAACCTGACGATAGGGAAATTCCTTACCGGCGATCTGCATGCCGCGCTGCATTTCGGCTTCGTCGGCAATCAGGATCACCTGGGCCTGGCTGCGCACCTGCGGCTCGGCCAGCAGACGGGCGATCAGTTCAGGACCGATCCCGGCCGGGTCACCCAATACCATCGCAATTCGAGTCTTGCTCATGCTTGATTCCTCATCTGTTCGGGCCACGTCTGTGCAGTGGCTGAAGGCTCGCAACGGTAGATACGTCGCGCATTGCTGTAAAAAAGCTGTTGCTGGTCGGCATGCGGTAAATCGCGAACGATCTGCTTGAAGCTGCTGTAGATGTCGTCGAACGAGCCGCACAGGCTGTCCACCGGAAAGTTACTGGCAAACATCGCCCGGTCTGCGCCGAACATGGCGATGATTTCCCGCACGATCCAAGCGTTGTCCTCGGCGCGCCATGGTTTGCCCGGCTGGCCCAGGCCAGAAATCTTCACAACGACATTGGGCTGCTCGGCCAGTCGGCTCATGGCCGCATGCCAACCGGCCAGGCCCTGCTCGCTGCGATCAGAAGGCAGCCCCGCATGGTTAAGAATGATGGTGGTGTCCGGGAAGTCTCGCGCCAGTTGCTCAGCCTCGGGGAGGTTCCACCAGGGCGTCTGCAAATCGAAATGCAGACCCAGACCGTGCAAGGCAGCAAAACTGCGCCGCCAATGCTCGTTGCTCATCAGGCTGCGCTGCGTGCCGACCTGCTCCGGCGATGTCGGCCCTTCAGGTTTGTGCCTGACGCTGCGCACGCATTGAAATGCCGCCTGGGCACGAAGCACATCCACGGCATCCGAGTGATCCAGCCAGGCCTGCGCAACGATGGCATTGGGCACCCCATAACGAACGGCCAATTGCTCGACAAAACGCGTCTCACCAATCGGGTCGCGGGGGTCCCATTCGGTTTCGACGTACACGGTCTGTACAACCTGATGTTCACCGGCGTCGGCAAAATACTCTGGCGGCAGGTAACGACGTTTGATCGCGGAATAATCACCGTAGCGAAACGGGATGTTGGCTTCCGGAGCCAGCCACGGATGATGATTGACCTGCGGATCCCAGAAATGATGGTGAGCATCGACAATCGGTCCGCCCCACAACTCAGACATCTGCCACCTCCTGCTGCCCATCTAGGCTGATAAACAAGGTGGCCAGAACAAACAGTGCGGCGCAGAAAGCGAAGAATGCGAGCACGGCACCGAAGCCACCGAAGAACTGCAGGATCACCCCGACCAGAATCGGCACAAAGATCCCGCCGATACTGCCCGCCAGGTTCATCACGCCGCCGATCAGGCCGACACGGGCCGGTGCGGCCAGCAATGCCGGGAAACTCCAGTACAGGCTGCCCCACATCAGGAAGAACGCAGTCATCGCCAACAGCCCGACCGCCGCGAACGGGTTGCTCAGGGTTGGCAACATCACCAGCGCCGCCAGGGCAATCAAGCCGGAAAAGGTCAGCAGGCCTTTGACCGCCAGGCCTCGGCGCACGCCCTTGCGAATCAGGCCGTCACACAGGAAGCCACCGGTCAGCGAGCCCAGCGCGCCGCAAATGAAGATCACGAACGTTGCCGCGCCAATGCCCTTGATATCAAAGCCGCGGGCCTGAGCCAGATAGCTCGGCCCCCAGGTCAGCAGACCGAAATACACCATCGCCCAACTGGAGCGTCCGACCAGCAGGCCAGTCAGCGACCGTGCCGCGATACCCAAGCCTTTGACAGGAGCACGGGCGGCCTCGGCAGCTGGCGTGGCGCGACCCGCATTAATCTTGTCCAGCTCGGCCTGATTGACCTGCGGGTGAACCGATGGATCATCACGCAGATAACGCCAGGAAACCCAGCCCAGCAATAAGGTCGCCACACCGGCGATGACGAACGCCATGCGCCAGGAGTCCAGCGTGGCAATCAAGTAAGCGATGATCAAACCGCCAAGCGCCACGCCCAGAGGGCTGCCGCTGTCCATCATGACTGCGCCACGGCTGCGTTCGCTGGGAGCCAGCCACAGGGAAATCAGCTTGCCGCCTGACGGAAACAATGGCGCTTCGGCTGCCCCGAGAAACATCCGCGCAAACAGCAGCGAAACACCGCCCGTGGCGAAGCCTGCCAACACCTGAAAGGTGCCCCACAAACCGGTGGACCAGGTGATGACACGACGCGGGCCGAAGCGGTCGATCATCCAGCCACCGGGGATTTGCAGCAGCGCATACGCCCAGAAAAAACTGCTGAGAATCAGGCCCTGCATGCTCGGCGACAGCTCGAATTCCTTGGCGATGGTGGGCATGGCGATGGATAGCGAGACCCGGTCGATGAGATTGACCATGGTCAGCAGAAAGATGATGGCAAAGATCCGCCAGCGTACCGAAGTGGCTCGGGCAGTGTTGGCGACCGCCGGGTTGGCAGGAGCAGAAACGACACCTGCGTCAGGCAGATGCACGGGTGCACTGGAACGATCCATGGTGCGTACCTCGTTTTTATTGTTTTTGTAGGTGTTGCTGTGGCGCTCACTATCAGAGGCGAAGCGATAACCGTCTAATCAAAAAAATACATACGGTGATAACTTTCAGATATAGGAACTTGTAGGAGCGCGCTTGCCCGCGATTCGATTTCAAAACCAGCCTACCTGTCTCTGCAAAAACGCCATCGCGGGCAAGCTGTTGTGGCTCAATATTTATGGACCATGATGTAGGAGTATCAACCTAAGGAAGCATCATGGGATTTCGGGTCGTTACAGCCGAAGAAAAAGCCGAGGCTATTCGCCTGGTCGTTGAATTGAATTACTCAGTGCCCAAGGCGTGTGAGCAGACCGGCGTAGGACCTACCGCGTTGCGTCGCTGGGTTTCACGGTGGCGCAAGGAGCAGGTAGGAGCCGCGCAAACTACTCGGCCTCAGGATCAAGATCTCATCGACTCACTGCAAGCCAGGTTGGCGTTGCTGGAAGCCGAGAACGATGTTTTAAAAAAGCAGTTGCCCTCTCATCTAAAGGTGCTGTTTGGCCGAAGAAAATGATTGAGGGCGCGACAAAGAAGCTGTCGGTTCGACGCTTGTGCTGTGCACTGGGCATACCTCG
>NZ_FYDU01000033.1:0-4393 GCF_900187575.1 Pseudomonas sp. Irchel 3A5
GGTATCCGTCCGGCGAAGTCATCTACCCAGCCCCGCAAAGCCAAGACATGGTGTGCACTTAAATTTTAGTGGACACCATTTCTAGCCTTTTAAGCGGGTCTTTCATGCAGCCAGAACGCCGTTCCTACTCCAAATCCTTCAAGGCCCAGGTCATTCAAGAGTGCGCCCAGCCCGGAGCCTCGATTGCCAATGTCGCGCTGAGCCACAGCCTTAACGCGAACCTCGTCCATAAATGGATTCGAGTGCAAACGCAGAAAGCCATGGCGCTGCAACCTGCGTTCATTCCGTTGCCCTTGCAGCCAGCCGGAGCAAATTCGCAGGCTGCGTTATCGACTATCTGTCTCGAAATCCCACATCCGCGCGGCACCGTCAAAGTGAACTGGCCGACCGAAAGCGCTGCCGCCTGCGCCACCTTTCTGCGAGATCTGTTGCGATGATCCGCATCGACACCATCTGGCTCGCCACCGAGCCCATGGACATGCGCGCCGGTACTGACACTGCTCTGGCGCGGGTGGTCGCGGTGTTCGGTGCGGCGCAGCCGCACTGTGCTTATCTGTTTGCCAACCGCCGCGCCAATCGAATGAAAGTGCTGGTGCACGATGGGTTGGGTATCTGGCTGGCAGCGCGCCGCCTAAATCAGGGCAAGTTCTTCTGGCCGGGTTCTCGACACGGCTCTCAGATGGAATTAGGTGCCGAACAACTGCATGCATTGGTGCTGGGCTTGCCTTGGCAAAGAGTTGGCCCAGGCAGCGTAATTTCCATCATATAACACCTGCCACGACCAGCCAGGCCGTGCAATTGTCCGATGAGCCTATCTTCGATTTTAGGCTGTTCTGGCAAAATCGGCGGCATGACTTCGTTTCCTAATCTCGACCACTTAAACCCTGAACAACTGCGTGCTCTCGCGGCGCAGTTGATGCAGCGTGTCGAGAATCTCGATCAGAAAGTCGAGACGATGGGTAAGCAGATTCACCATCACAAAACGATCAACGAGAAACTGGCCCACGAGATCGCGCAGCTCAAGCGCTTCAAATTTGCCAAGCGCAGCGAGCAACTAAGCCCGGATCAGGCCAGCCTGCTTGATGACCTAATCGACTCCGACATCGCGGCCATCGAAGCCGAGCTTGAAGCGCTGCAACCCGCGCCTGTTTCGACCGAGGCTCGGCAAAAACCTAAACGTACCGCCTTGCCGCCGCAGTTTCCGCGCACCCTGATCCACCACGAGCCCGATAACAGCCACTGCCAGTGCGGCTGCGTCCTCAAGCGCATCGGCGAGGATGTCAGTGAGAAGCTCGACTACACGCCGGGCGTGTTTACCGTCGAGCGTCACATCCGTGGCAAGTGGGTCTGCGATCAGTGCAAAACCCTGATCCAGGCACCGGTTCCGGCGCAGGTCATCGACAAGGGCATCCCGACCGCCGGCCTGCTAGCCCACGTGATGATCGCAAAGTTCGCCGACCATTTACCGCTCTATCGTCAGGAGTCGATTTTTGGTCGGGCCGGTCTGGCCATTGCCCGCTCGACCTTGGCGCAATGGATCGGCAGCTGTGGCGTTCAGTTGCAGCCGCTGGTCGATGCCCTGCACGATGCTGTTCTTGAACATGGCGTAATCCATGCCGATGAAACGCCGGTGCAGATGCTAACGCCGGGCGTAAAGAAAACCCATCGCGCGTATGTCTGGGCCTACGCCACCAGCCAGTTCTCGGACTTGGCAGCGGTCGTTTACGACTTCAGCCCGAGCCGCGCCGGAGAGAATGCACGCAACTTCCTGCAAGGCTGGAAAGGCAAGCTGGTCTGTGATGATTTTGGCGGCTACAAGGCCAGCTTCGAACTGGGCGTCACCGAGATTGGCTGCATGGCCCATGCACGGCGCAAGTTCTTCGAGCTGCACGCCACGAACAAGAGCCAGCTCGCCGAACAGGCCTTGCGCTACATCCAGTTGCTTTACGAAATCGAGAGTGAAGTCCGCCACTTGGAACCGGAATTACGCCGCCGAGTACGCCAAGAAAAAGCCGTGCCGGTGATGGATGCCTTGCATGCCTGGATGATCGCCCAGCGTCAACTTGTGCACGATGGCTCGGCTATCGCCAAAGCTTTGGATTACAGCCTGAAACGCTGGACGGCGCTGTCGCGCTATCTCGATGATGGGGCTGTACCCATTGACAATAATTGGTGCGAGAACCAGATCCGACCATGGGCGCTGGGTCGTAAGAACTGGCTATTTGCAGGTTCACTGCGCAGCGGCAGACGGGCAGCGGCGATAATGAGTTTGATCCAGTCGGCGCGACTCAATGGGCATGATCCATATGTTTATTTGAAGGACGTCCTCACGCGCCTGCCAATACAACGAGCGAGCAAAATAGCCGATCTTCTTCCGCATCGCTGGAGCCCGCTAATTGTCTCCGCAGGGGACAGGGATAAGCTTATACGCCAGGCTTCTTGATGGAGGCCCAAGCTGCGTTACCAAGGTGATCACGATAATCCCTGGGGCTTTTCTCCACCCGCTTTGAAAGCCAAGCTCTTGAATAACTCTCGGACTGCCCGATTATCAGCGAAGGTAAAAGCTCCGCAGGGATATGGGAAAGGAGTTCTTCTCCGCCAAGATTGCTCATCCAGACGAGCAGCTTTTTGTTCCTCTGTTTGTTTCGCGCCGCCAGATCTTCCCTGAACGGCCCGGTCGCTACGGAGGAGCGTGCTTGCAGAACGAAGCGGGCCCATTCTGGTTGGCCCTCGACCCAGTCGACGTAGCTGTAGACAATCGCCCGAATGCCCCCTTCCACTGATACTGCATTTCGCAAGTATTCGTCCCTAAGGCTTTCCTGATCATCCAAAGCAGCATAGAACAACGCAGCCACCAACCCCTCCTTGCTTTTGAAATGGTGGTAGACGGCACCCACGCTCGCACCGCATTCAGATCGAATACTCTCAATTGTGGTGGAATCGATGCCTCCTAGGTTAAACGAGTGCAGGGCTTGGCGAAGGATGGCGCGTTTAAGATCAGCACGCCTTCCGGGAATAACGCGATCTAGGAGGTCTGTAGCGTGCATTCTGATGCCCAAAAAACTGAATGGTACGGCCTGCGCCTTGAACTAGGAAGCCGATTGACATACCCACGTTAGCAGAATAATGTTCTGTAACCGAATAAGGTTCTGTTTTCTAACAAAAGGGTGATGTCATGAGTCAAGCTCTCAGCATGTTCAACAGCGTAGGTTCCTCTGCATTCACCAACATGGTGTGCCAAATGGCACCTTACTTCAGCACGATCAACCCGGAAATCACTGAGTTGAGGTCAACGTATGCTGTGGTGACAGTGCCGTTTCGAAAAGAGATCACAAACCACTTGGCATCCGTGCACGCCATCGCGCTTTGCAACGCTGCGGAGCTGGCGGGAGGCATGATGACTGACGCGTCTGTTCCGACAGGTGCGAAATGGATTCCTAAGGGAATGGTTGTGGAGTATCTAGCGAAGGCGAAAACCAACATCCGAGCCATCGCAGATGGCAGCGCGGTTGACTGGGCGACGGCAGGGGACAAAATCGTGTCTGTCGACATTTTTGATGAGGCCGATGTGAAGGTTTTCACAGCTAAGATCACTATGGGTGTGAAGCTGACTTGATATGCCCTCCCGGTGCCCGCCAAATAGCGGGCGCCGCGCGATCCTGCTTCTCTCCCTGCCTGAACTACATCCACGGAAGCGACGTGTAGCACGACCGAGTGGATCTCTGAACAATGGCATCATTATGAATCTCTGGTTTCGACTCATCCTCACCCTCATACGCCGGCCCTGGCGCACTCCCTTCAACGCGTTAGAAGCATCAGTCACAAGGATGCGGGTATGGCCATTGGATTTAGACCTAAACCGACATGTTACTAATGGTCGATATTTCACAATGGCTGACGTCGGGCGCATGGATTTCGTATTACGCAGTGGTGCATTCCGTGTCGCTTTTCGAGAAAAAGCAGTACCAATCGTGGGTGATACTTGGGGTAAATTTCGCCGTGAACTGAAGCTATTTCAAGCATTCGAAATCCACACCAAGCTGCTGGGGTGGGATGACAAATGGATTTTCATGGAACATCGTTTTGTGAGCGATGGCAGGGTCGCAGGGATCGTGGTTATTCGGGGGCTGTTTCGCTCATCCAGGGGAACGGTCGCACCCACCGTGTTCGCTAGGGAACTGGGTTTAGGGGAGAAATCGCCAGAGATGTCAGAATGGGTGACATCTTGGGCGGACGGCTGCGACAGCATGAGCGCCCAATTGCGAGCAGAAGAGGAGATGATCAATCCAAGGGCTTGAGTACATCCGTAGATGCGTTCTGACAACGTTGCTCTAAGTACATTTGGAATGAGCGATGCAGCATCACTTGCAAGATGCCTTGGCCATACGCTTAC
>NZ_FYDU01000019.1:0-129080 GCF_900187575.1 Pseudomonas sp. Irchel 3A5
CAGAAGAGGAGATGATCAATCCAAGGGCTTGAGTACATCCGTAGATGCGTTCTGACAACGTTGCTCTAAGTACATTTGGAATGAGCGATGCAGCATCACTTGCAAGATGCCTTGGCCATACGCTTACCATGGACGTGAAGTGGGAACCGTTGGTTGTAAAAAACACAGGACTAGGCACCCTTCGGGGCTACCTGACAGAAGAAGGGAAGCTGTTTGTGGAGAACACGCCGGACGCTAACCTGGTAGGCTTTATGCCCGGAGGAATGCGCCCGGTGGGCGAAGCTGTGAAAAATCCTGAAAATGCTCTTATCGTCGCGGGCCCACAGGCGTTTGTGGGGGAATGGCTGTGGGAAGGTCGGGACAATAGTGCGAGAAATCCATTTACGCATCCCCCATTCATTTTCTGCCGAAAATGAGGGTGGCTTAGTTATTTCTGGACTCCGGCCTTTTGTCTGAGAAAGCCAAGTTCCAGATTCGGTTAAGTAAACTCATCATGTCTGTACCCCAGCAGCTACCGCGAAAAAGCAATGGTGTGGGCGTCGAGCCGGGATGGCTACGGGTTTGAATGGGGGGGATGGCAAGAGCTTTACGAGCCGCTACACCACACGGCTTGTGAAACTCGATCGGGATTTACGGTTCGAGTCCGAGCGCTTGCCTCATTCGGATGATCGCCATATCCGCCTCGCCGTTGGGCAGCGTCTCCGCTCGATACGGGACGTCTACACGTGAGCCTGGCGGCACCTCAGTCAAGGTAACCTCGATTCCCACCGTCCGAAGTGCATCCACAATGACCTCTACAATTGGGTCAAGGCTGGCAAGGCCATCCCAAGAAACTCTTGATTCCCAAGCATCGCGCAGTGCTCCTAACAGCGCGTCGAAGTGCTGGGTCAGATCGCTGGCCATTTCGCAGCGTTCCTCAAGGTCGACAGCCTCGTCAATACCCTCAAGATGGCCCATGAGATAGGCCGCCATCTTGAGTGGCATCGCAGTCTCGCGTCCGGTTTCTACCAACAGTCGAGCAACGTCGCCGTGAGTCCTAAATTGTTTGATCGAGGCACGTGCTCGGTCTACAGCACCGTCAAGCGACGTTTCTAGGCCCTGAACGTAACTGTCGGTCACAAGCGTTCCCTGACTGACCAGCGCGCTAAGGCGGCAGGCTGCGTATTCCTCCCAGATGATGTGGGCTGTTTCCCGCAGTGTGCTTGTTGCCCAGTCTCCTTGATGCGGTTCCAGCATGATTCCCGGGGAGTGTGCTTCAAACCAGCCTGCTGTCTGCACGTGGCCAAGCTCATGGGCAAGGAAATTGGCTGCAGCCCAAAACTCATCGGTCTCGAGTTCATGTTCAACAAGACCGAGCAAAACGCTTCCCTTCAGCACAACGTGCATTTTGACCTCGCCATCCCGGCGAACCCTGAGGGCCTTACCAACACCCACAAGTCCATCCTGGTTGGTGTACTGCTTCGCAATCGTTGAGTCGTAACCCAAGTCGACAGAGGCAAGCGCGTCGTCGTAGTCGAGGCCAATCGTGATGCCGTCCAAATTGGACAGGTTCATGTATCGACCAGAGGCTTCAACCACCTTTTGAACAATTGCGATGAATTTTTCCTGCCATTCAATACCTTCAGGTATGCCCCGAAATGATATTTGGCATGATGCAGGGATGGAGCAGGGCGGAAGTGGCTGGTCTTCGGATCGGACGTCATCAGTCAAGTTCATGTCTCCTTGCATAGTCCGGCCCTTACGCCGGAGCAGGTTGCTCTTTATGGTGAAAGCGCCCTTGGCCGAAGGGCGCTCAACTTAACAAGAGGCAATGGCTCAGATAGCCGGTCTGCGGCTCCATCCGTGGGTGGCGTAATCCAGGGTCACGATGGCAGCAGCCTCGGAAGCCACCTTGTGGAAAGTGTTGTCCTTGGTCTTGTCACCGTAATCGCTGATGCCGCGAACGACTATCACAGGCACGTTCTGCTTGTCGCAGGCGTCGAACACCCCGTAGGCCTCCATTTCAGCTACCACAGCTTTGTCGTGAATGCCTTGGAAACTCTCGAAAAGTTTCGGGTCTCGAATTAGCAGTTCGCCGGAAGCAATGGTTGCAGGGGATACTTTTAGCTGGGCAGCAACCTCACCCGCTATGGACGCTACCGGCATCGCGAAGCCAAGCTTGTTCGCATGGTCTTGCAGGCGATCGGGCAAGGACGCGGTTGCGAAGTAAGCATTGAGATCTTGCTGGGTAGAGAGCCCAGGTCGAGCCATTTCCGGTCGCGCTGCAAGCTCGCCACCTGCAAGCGCTGCCGCTCCTTCGTAGTACACGACGCGTTCGGACAAGATGACTTCACCGAGGCTCAGTTTTTTACGCCGGCCTGCAGCGATCCCCATCATCAGAACTTTTTTGGGTTTCAGCTCCGACAGCAGGAGCGTTGTGATGGCGGTTGCATTGACGTTGCCAGGATTGCCGAGAGAAGTGATGACGCAAGAAAGTGGGCCGTCAGGTCGTTGAATCGTCACGGGCCAATAGTGGACGCCATGTGCGGTGAAGCGCGTTGGAACATCTTCGCCAACACCGAACATTTTCTTTGCAGCTGCCAGCTCAATAGCGATGGCCGTGATGACCAGAAGGTCTGGAGAGCGTGCCGCTTCCCTGGCCACGATCTCATCTTGGAACATTCCTACGGAAAGATCTGCCAGCTTGTCCAGGCTGTGGAGCGGCTCCTGCAGAGACATGCTGTCCAGTCGGCCTTTCACCTGTTCGCCCGTGAATGGAAACAACGTCAGGGGCTCCTTGAAGAAGTTTGCGTGAAGGCCGAGCGCTCCTTTGCCGTCCTCGCTGAACCCACCAAGGTTCAAGTCAAATGGCAGCACGGGCTGCTTCCATCTGCGCATCTTGCGGGCTCGGTCTGAAACACCTTTACCGCCACCCAGCGCAATCATTGCCGTGGCAACTTCCACTTGTTCATCACCGATGTTTCCGCCGGTGACCACGTCGTCTTCGAGGTAGATGATCTCCGCGAAATTTTCAGCGGAGAGCCGACGGATGAGCATTCGCTGCTCTGGAGTCATTTTTTCCTGCATGGCCAACTTAGAGGTCACGATCTTCAACTGGCGAGCAGGGGGGGAGCCAGCCAACAGCTTTTCTGCCTCGTAGGCCACTGTCCAATCGAAGGTCAGCGCATCACCACCTTCATTGGTGGGGCAGCCTGCCAAGTAGACGACCAAGCCCCCCTGTGCAGCCAGGACGCTCTTAGTAACCGCACGAGTGAAGTCATGCGCGAAGTCGATCGTGGCCTTCTCTGTCTTCTTGGAGATGCTGCCTGCGATCAGAATGAATTCATTTTCAAGATTTGCCATCGTGACAATTCCAGTAGCTGATGTGATGAGTGTTGGCTGGCTTCTAATCGTTATGGGTGTAGCAGGGCATAAATCTCATCCCTATTTTTGAGTGCCAGTTGAATGACTTCGGGACGTTGTACAGCTTGATCCTCCGTGAGGTTGAGCTGGAAAAGCAGGTAGAGCAGCAATGCTTGGCGGCACTCCAGATGCATTTCTCCGTTTTCCATTGAATAGTCACTCTCGATCAGGCGACGCTTAGCAGGACTGAGCTTGGGATGAGCAGTGAGAACGACGTCGACCATCTTGTTCCAGGCTGTATCCATCGATGCTCGCTCATGATCTGGGCCTGCGTACTGAGCACGCTTAATACGTGTAAGCGAGAAATCTCGGAAGTCATTGCGTTTATGGCAGTACGCTCGTGCATGCCAGCGATTTCCGTCATGCACTAACGCATGAGGGGTCAGCTTACGTTCGCTGCCTTCGGGATCAGTCATGGACTGGTACGTGACCTCAACTGAACCATTCTCACGAATGGCTCGCAGAATCTCACCGACAACATCCGCGTTAAGACGTCGTCCCAATTTGGGAACGCCAGCGACGGGGGATTGCCATCCCAAAAAGCTCCCGTAAGGCACATCTGGTTGAACAGCCACGCGCAACAAATCTTCGAGGTAACGTTCAACTGCACTGGACTGGAAAACCGGTTGGAATGCTTCCGTCGCTCGGTAAACACGCGCTCGCGTGTCGTACTCCATGTTGTTGGAGGCCAGCTTTGTGTACTCGGTTATATCCAGCGAAGCTTGTGGCACCGATATGCCGAAGAAGTCAGTGAGATTGCTTCGATTGATTTGCCCATCCCACCGCAACCGATAGTCGATGAATTCCAAGCGACGCTCCTGGCCCCAACGCGCTCCTTGCCGGCCCTTAGTGGGTTGCTCGTCCGTGGGATTGGAATCGTTTGTCATGTCGAACCCCGATAGCGTATAAAAACTAGACTGCATCTAAAAACTATGCGTATATTAATCATACGCTAGCAACCTATTAGGTGCAATTTCTCCCTGCGATCCACCGATTTGGTGCGTTGTAGGAGGGTGGCGACTGACAGCGAGCCGTTTGAATGGTGTGTGCATGAAGCAGGCATCGTTCCGCCAACTCATCCGTCGGCATGTGGTGTAGCTGCTGGTAGGAAGGCTGTTGCAACTATCTCAACCATTTCTAGGAGGGAGCGGCCGATGCCACTTACCAATACGCAGGTCAGGTACTACGACAGTAACGTTTTGCGCTTACCGAAGGACAAGCGTGAAACCTACAACGCCCAGGTCGATCGGCTGATTGCTGCGTTGCGCGATAGCCTAAAGAAGCAGGACAAGATCATCATTAAACGTGTGGTGAAAGCCGGATCGTTCGCCAAGCACACCATCCTTCGGAAGACCTCTGAGGACGCCGTCGATGTAGATGTGGTGTTTTACATCAGCGGCGAAAAGGTAGATGAGGAAACGTTCTCAAGCCTGAGCCAAAAAATCTATGAGGCGCTGATCAAGCTGTATCCGAATAAAGCTGTTGAGGACTTTGAAATCCAGCGCAAGGCCGCAACCGTCACCTTCGTTGGTACCGGGCTGGACGTCGACATAGTTCCAGTCATTGAAAACCCGAACAAGGAGGGTTACGGCTGGCAGTTTGACCGTGTTGATGGCTCGAAGACCGAGACTTGCGCTCCGTGCCAGGTGAAATTCGTGAAGGATCGCAAGGATCAAGATCCTGACTTCCGCACCCTTGTGCGCTTGGCCAAGCGCTGGCGTACGAAGGCCGAGTGCCCACTTAAGTCCTTTCACATTGAACTCATCATGGCTCACGTGCTGGAGGTGAACGGAAAAGAGGGTTCTCTGGAAAAGCGCTTTCGAGATTTTCTCCTCTACATCGTCGAGTCGGGCCTACAGGACGTCATCAAATTTCCCGAGAACCGAACAATCTCCGAGTTTACCGACCCAGTCGTGATTCTTGATCCCGTATGTGACACGAATAACGTGGCCAGCCGGATTACTGAAGCTGAACGCGAAGAAATTGTTCGGATCGCTGATGCGTCTTGGGAAACAGCGAATTTTGCGTCCGTCGAAGGGGATTTCGAAATCTGGAAAGAGTTGTTCGGTCGATCGTTTAAGGTAGAGGATGCAGCATGACCCAGAGCTCCACTCAGACTACAACATTCACCACCACGGATGTCGAAGCGGTAGTTCGGCGTATCACCGCTGACCTAGTAATGATCGCTTCCAGCAGTGGCGCTGTCACTGAAGAGCGTGCTCGCGAATGGGGGAATGACATCGAACTGCTGGCCAAGAACGGCTATCTAAATTACGTCGATCTCACGCTCCTCAGTCACGGGGTCGAACAGAAGGCAACTCGCTTTTACGTCAATGAGTCGGGGACGCTAGCTAACGATCGTCCTGGCGATGCCCGCTGGCCGAAAGTTGCTGGGCCCCATCTGCGAATCGTACTGTCTCACCACAGCACTTACGATCAACAAGCACAAGAAAAATTGGCCGGGAGAATGAAGATCTCCTGGACGACGAGCAACGACGATATCAGTCATTCGCGGCTGACACAGAGCGGTGGGCGTGAATACTCCAGCAATGGCTACGGCATGCAACGCAAGGACTACACCTGATGACTAAGAACAGCGTATTCGATGCCGCAATCGATTTGCCGCAGCGGCAACTAACCGAGCGTGAGGGCGTGCTGCTTGGATTTGATAGTCGCTATGAGCGTATCCACAACCAGCTTCGCCTGTTGCTCAACCAAGGCCAATTGCAGGAGTGGAGCAATACTCATCACAAAAGCGTATTGCCCATCTGCAATCTGATAGCTGACCAATATCCACTTGTGATTTTTCACGGTGACGTGGGGACAGGCAAGACAGCAACAGCAGAGTGCATTGCGAACCGAATCGTCCGTGAGTCGCGCACTGAAGATTCCGTATTGTTCAAACTGAGCAATAGGGTGCGCGGTTCCGGCAAGGTCGGTGAAATGGGAACGCTGTTGACTCAAGCCTGGGCAGAGGTGGTAGAGGCCGCGGGCAAGAACCGCCGTGCAATCTTGATCATCGACGAGGGGGATTCGATCGCTGCTTCCAGGTCTCAAAGCCAGAGTCACCACGAAGACAAAGTCGCAGTGAACACGCTAATTCAAGGTGTCGATGACCTACGTAAATACGGTGGTCGTGTTGTGGTGATCCTCTGCACTAATCGGTTGTCGGTGCTTGACGCTGCTCTACGCCGACGTGCTGCCATCGTTGAGGAGTTCACTCGCCCTGACGTTGCTGAGAGAAAAGCGCTCTTCAGCATGGATCTGGCGGGGATGGGGCTTTCGGATAAACAACTTGGTGAGTTGGCTGCTGCGACGGGAGAGCGGGGAAATCAACCCGCCTGGACATACTCCGATATTCGCACTCGGTTATACCCATCAGCAATGGCCAAGGCTTTTCCAGATCGAGCCTTGAGCTTCAAGGATCTAACTGAGTCCCTTTTGTCGATGCGTCCGTCTCCCGTCATGGAAGACAACTGACGCATGCTGTCCATGGTAGCGGTGCTACCCACGCGTAGAACATTCCAATGCAAGCGGAGCATGTATGAAGGCAGGTAAAGAGATATTCGTGTCGGTCGACGTTGAGGCTTCAGGCCCAATTCCTGGCAAATACAGCATGCTTTCTATAGGGGCATGCGTCGTCTCAGACGTCGACGCTCAGTTTTCCTGCTATATCAAGCCCATTTCCGATGACTTCGTCCCGGAGGCAATGGAGGTTACGGGTCTCTCGCTAGAGAAGCTTCGTGCAGAAGGTCTGGAGCCGAAAGAGGCAATGTCTCGCTTCAAGACCTGGATCGATTCATTGGCTTCCGATAGCGAAACCGTAGTATTCGTGGGATTCAATGCATCCTTTGACTGGGGGTTCGTGAATTATTATTTTCACCAATTTCTCGGTGAAAATCCATTCGGTATAGCCGCGCTGGACATCAAGTCGATGTATTTTGGTGCTTCAGGCTGCACATGGAAGATGACGCGATCTAGCGAAATAGCAAAGGTGGTTAATCCGGAAAGTGCCGCCGACCACGATGCCTTGCATGACGCTATTTACCAGGCAGAATTGTTTTCTCTGATCCGTAAAAAAATTATGGAATAAAACTCCTTCACAATCTTGTTTGTCCTGGTTTTATTAATTGTAACTAGCTTAACTCTGCTCTGGTGGGGAGGGTGGAGTGTGGCTCCTCCAACGAGTGCAAGGAAGGGGAATGGGGTCTCGTGGCTACTTGAGTTTTATTAAAGATAATCCAGTTTACAAAAAAGCTGAAAAGGACTGGCATGTTGAGCTGACAGACTACACAGTTTTTTGGTTTGATCTGTTAGTGAATCCACCCGCGGGTGTCGACTACCAGAAACGTATTTCAGACCAGCTACGTGCCTACCGAAAAGAAGTCGAAGAATGTAATGATAAGCGCTTTGTCTACTTCATCACGTCTAGAGATAAAGTGCGGTTTAGTACCAAGAAGGCCCCTGAGTATAGCTGGACTAAAAAAGAAGTAATTATTCACTAGAGGTAGGTTCGAAAAGAAAACCCAAGAAACTCCGACTTCCAGCTTTGCCCGAGCTGATAGGTGTTCAGCTTCCAGTAATTTTCAATGAAGGTCGATTCATCGGGCTTTGGGGCCCTGGTCAGTCCTATGCAACAGGGTTCACTGTGCATGAGTTTTTGATGATGCATAACATAAATTTTGGAATTGACACGGAGGTTCTATACGTCGGCTCCACCGACGATCCTGCTCGCCGCCCGTTAAAACGAGATCACCGCGGCTACAGTGACTCACTGTATGGTATCTCTACAGCAGAAAAAGACGTATTTGTTTATTATAATTTGTTCAAGGCTCTCTCAATTACAAAAGAAAGCCCGTATGCACTTCATTTTATTTTAGGTAACTCGATGATTGATGAGGTGCAGAAAAAAGAAGAAGGCCTGTTGCTTGAACATGGCCTTATCCATTACTTTGGTGCGAAGAGCCAGGAGAAGAGTAGAGAACACGAGTATGGGAGGCTGCGAGAGGGTATAGCAGGCTGAAAGAGAATTACAAGATCGCCTCTGTTAATTTTCACATGGAAGCAGAAACTTCGACTGAGTATTGGACGCTATTTTCTAGTCAAGTGCAGAGTGGTCATCGTCACGGGTTTTCTCTTACATTGGATAATGGCCAGGTAAAAACTGGTGATGCCAAGAATCCGCTTATGCAGTCTAGCGATGTTGAGCAGGCTGTGGTGAAGAAGTAGTTTTAGCGAGCTATTTGGCAATCATGGCCTTTGAATGTTGATCTGAATTTTGGAAGATGGTTAGAGGTCATGTGTTACATTAAGCGCTATTCTCGATCTTCTCAAGGCGAAACTTGACGTCGCTGGACTGCAATAATAAACAATCGTGGTGTTCCCTAGGTGCGTGCCCAGTAGCTTCCGTAAAAAGGATTTTTAAATTATATGTTACCTGAAGAATTTGATGAGTTCATCTCTGGTACTAGCGAAATCGCCTTCGTCAAGACGACGGAGGTAATTGCTGATCCACTAGGTCATCTCTCTGCCGAGCAAGTTGAAAGTATTTATCAACGATATCTACAAGGCGAAAAGGTCAGCGAGCTATTAAATGAGTTTTCCATCAAATCTAATGCAAACTCACTTTTACCGCTCCTTCCTAATTTGGAACGTAAAGATCTTTCGTGTCCTCATTGCACTGCCCATGCGATTCAGAAGCGTGCTGCCCGAAATAGAACTGCGAATAGACCAGTGTGCACCGGGTGCGATCACACTTACGCCATATATCGGGACGATACCTGTGGTTGTAGGGGTTGTGTAAGTGGATACTTAGGCCAGCTCAATGGCGACGGTATGCACTGCAGAGTCCCCTACGAGGGGTTGACGCTTCGTGAAAAGGTAATCTTGCTCGCTGCTCTTATGATGGCAGGACCAACTGACGTGACGTGTTTATCATTTGTACAGCTTCAACGATGGCATCGCCGGTTGGCACCTACGTCCGGGTATCAAGATAAGTGCATCAAAGATTTATTCAGTAGGCGTATCATCCTGGTATCCCCGGAAACATCGTTTGATGCGCTAGACTTTTATCGCACATATGAACGATATGACTTTTTGTGGTGGGTTCCTAATGTCAGCGATGATGCTGACGGCATAGCCTTAGATATTCAGTCTCTTCAGATGCTAATCGCTTATGACCTGGATAGAAATAAGGCTGAACTTGAGCCTGTTTTGAAAGAGCTAATCTATGAGGTTGCTGAAGAAGAACTCATAGAGTATCTGAACTACCGAGTGGAGAACGCATCGGTAAAGTTCAAGGCCGAGCGCGCAACACGCGAGGTTTTGAGGCCTTTGCTTGCCTCTAGCTCTGTCAGCAACATATTTAGCATTATTTGGAAGGCTGTTAAACAAGCGGATAAATCGCTTGAGAAAGGAGTTTTCAAGGGGGCCACACATGCCGGTAACTGGATCCCGTCTGCCATCGTGCGTGTGGCTGAGGAGGAGAAACAGTACGAATATGACCGATTGAAAGGGTCTAAAATCTGTCAGATTTCTGAGGTCATTTACAGCCTGATTCTAGACGACCCAGATGGTAGCTTTAAGATGCCTCTACCGCGTTACACCGCCGAGGTGATGCGACCGGTGCTCGAAGGTATCAGTAGCGCAAAAGGCGCGAAAATCGCGTGATTCTGTCGAGAGGCATAGTCAGCAGAGGGCGTACGCTCCCTGCTGAATTTTATTGCACGTCACTTGCGGGGTTTACCCGCATCACTCCGCTTATCTCGAATCTGTCCATCTTGATTTCGAGAGCGTGGCTGCTCACCACCGCCTGGCTTGGGAACGTTGACGTCTTTGTTGATAGGGCGACGATCTGTCATACGAAATCTCCTTCATGCGTTAAGGATATTACGAAATACATCGGTAGACAGCCGGCGCATCAGAGGGAACCACGTTATGTGGTGTTTTTTGATTTGCCTTGCCACAACATAGTGTGTTTTTGCTAGATTCGCAATTATTTTGGATCACATCCTATGGCGCTTGAGCAAAGGGGGCTGCGGATAGAGAAACCTTTGGCACAGCCATACGAGCCGGACTTGCCCGTGCGCTCAGGAATCAAGCTATCATCTGGCCATTACTGTTACCTACCAAGGATGGGCGGGTAGGCACCCTAAATGGGCGCTCACTCCATCTGATGATCCGATGGCAAGCAAGGAGAATCGCAGTGAGATCCCAGGTCAGAATCATCGACTCGACGCAGTTAAAAAACGCCAACCCGAACCTTGTAGATCCTGTCGGTTACCGCAAAAGCGGGCTGAGCTTGAATCACATCATCGGCTGTCCACTCGATTGCAGCTACTGCGTTCGTCATCTCTATGGAAATTTCGATCAGCGCACGCCGCAAGCATTGATGAGCGATAAAGAAGCCTTCCAGCGATTTATCACTCACCGGTATTTCCAGCCTCATATCACACCCGTTCAGTTGTTCAACCGGGCTACCGACCCGATGCTCCCCGAGGTCAAGAGTCATACCCATAATCTGCTGCGTATGCTTGATGAGGCCGGGCTAACCAACAATGTGCTTGTGATCACTCGATGGCGTGTATCTCAGGACGATTGCGAGCGCTTCAATACGCTCAGAAATATCAAGCTGACAGTGCTGGTTACGTACTCAGGAATTGATGATCCGAAGATCGAGCCCATCAAATCTTCGATCGCTGCCAACAGCCTGAAGATGCTGTTCCGCCATGCCAGGCACTACAAAGTGGTGTTGTATTGGCGCCCAATCGTTCCAGGGCTAAACGACTCGTTAGAACACATTGCAAAGGCTGCGGCGCTGGCCAACCATGCCCATGCGACCGTATTTAGCGGGCTGTTCTATCGAAAGGAAATAGCCGAGTTTTACCAGAGCCAAGGAATCCCTGAACCGTACAAAATGACGGCAAGGCGAAAACTACTCCCGCTGGAAGATGAGCATAGGTTGCTCAGATTGTATGGGGAACAGAATCAGGTGACACCGATCTTCCACAAAACCTCTTGCGGAGTCGCCTTTGCGCATGCACAACCCGATTACAACGGACACTTCGGCATCACCGAACTATGCGATACCTGCCCTAGCTCCCAATTCTCCATCTGCAAGGCGGCATGGAAGACGCCAGATCAGCAGATTCTCAATCGAATGTGCCACGAGCTGGGTGCTGTGGAAGACCCGCAGGTGAACGACCGTGCGATTGTCGTTCGTGGCCTGGATGAACAGCGTCGTTACTATTTACAGCACTCCCTAGGCTATCAGGTGCACGACGCTGACAAGCCCCATCACTACGCGCGCCATGGCCGCGCCGAGGCTACAAGGAATCTCTGATGCTAAAAACAGACTTCGCCTGGCCCTCTGAACCAATCATCATCGTAGACGTTGAGGGCAATGGGCATACGCCACCCGACTTGGTCGAGGTGGGAATCGCCTCATTTCCACCGACGGAAAACCGCGAGCTTTTGTCTTGGTTAATCAAGCCCGTCCACCGGATCACTTGGCAGGCCCAGCGAATCCACGGTATTAAAAACGCGGAGCTGGAAAATTGCCCATCCTGGGCTGAGATCATGGATGACGTCGAGCAGCACCTGCAGAGCCGATGGTTCGTCGCGCACAATGCGTCGGTCGACTATGGCGTGATGAAGCGTCACCTACCCGAATGGTCGCCAGTGGGGGTCATCGACACTTTGAAACTTGCTCGTCACGTTTACCCTAACGCCAAGAGCCATCGGCTTGAGTCATTGCTCATTGACACAGGGCTGCGCGACAAGGTCGCCGACCAGCTCCACCGGGCAGCAGATGATGCTTATGCGACGGCCTTATTGCTTGATCATCTCATCGAAAAGTCAGCTGCCAGCACTTGGCAGGACATCTGCAAAATCGCGCAGCTCAAAACGCAACCTCACGAGCAATCGCCTCCCCCGGAGCAAGGAAGCCTATGGTGAAGCCTGTTCTTTTAGGTGTCACTGGAACCCACTCCACGGGGAAATCCACCTTCTGTGAAGCGCTCAAAGTTTCACTTGAGTGCAAAGGCATCTGCGTTGCTACCATCCCATCGTTCGGGAAGCTTGCGGTACAGCAAGGTATCCCGCTGCTCACTCAGCATACCTACGACTCCACGATGTGGTTTATCGACCGTACGCTCGAGGCGCAGCGAGCAGCGGCTGACACTGCCGAGGTGATATTGGTCGATCGACCGATCATGGATGCCGTGGCGTATTGGAATGCCGCAGTTGAGCATCGAGGTACACCCGCACCGATGCACCAGGTAGACGTGGTCAGATCATTAATCACCAGCCAGCTCCCTGGCTACACGACGATCGTTGCGACCAGGCTTGATAGCTCCATTGCTCTTGGCCCAGGGCGCGATACCAACTTGCCTTTCAGGGCGTCCGTCGACAGCCATTTGCACCAGATTTTGAGAGACTTCGGGATCCAGCATCAGATGCTTGTTCCTGACGTACGGGATGCTCTTCTCGATAGCTTACACACCCATATCATTCGAAAATTGGAGCACTTATGACCGCCGCCCGTACGGGACTCTTGGCAGGACAGCAGGTTAGGCGCCTCGGGTTTGGCACCATGAGGCTCACGGGGCCGGGCATCTGGGGCCCACCAGTTTCAGAAGCTGAAGCTGTTCAGCTCCTGCGTAAAGCGGTGGAGTTGGGCGTGCAACACATCGATACCGCTGACGCCTATGGGCCAAATGTGGCCGAGGGGCTAATTCGTAAAGCGTTGTTTCCCTATGCCGACGACCTGATCATTGCAACTAAAGGTGGCTTCACCCGTCAAGGTCCCGGTAAGTGGACGCCATGTGGCGTTCCAGCGTATCTGCGCCAGTGCGTTGAGATGAGCCTCAGGCAGCTCAACGTCGAAGCGATAGATCTGTATTACTTGCACCGTGTCGATCCAAATGTCCCCTTGGCTGACCAGGTCGGGGAGCTTGAGCAGATGCGACAAGAAGGGAAGATCAAATGCCTGGGCTTGTCGAAAGTCGATATTCCTCAAATCACGCAGGCGATTGCGATTGCACCCATCGCCGCGGTTCAGAATCAATTTAGCATCCTGGATAACCAGTCCGAGGATGTGATCCGCTGGTGTGAGCAGAACGAAATAGCCTTCATTCCCTACGCGCCTCTGAGCGCCGGAAGATATTTTTCAACCGGTGAGGTTCGAGGCCAGTCCGCCTCGGCAACCCATGCCTTGAAATGGCTTCTGAACTACTCGCCGGTCATGTTCCCAATTCCGGGCACATCCAGAGTTGAGCATCTGGAGGAAAACCTCAGATCGGATATTGAGGGCTAGCACCTCGTGCGCTCTCTCATTCGACACATTGGCCTATGGGCTATTTTTCCCAGCTACTCGAGTGGCACTCTAGTGTTTACCGATGGAGATTGGCTTTGAGTACCCGCATCCCACCTTTTAGTTCGCAACACCTAGAAGCTGCATGTCGTGTTCTGGCTGATACGGAACGTGGCTTGAGCGGCACTCAAATTGGATATCTCCTCCAAAACATTCGCGTTCCGGACGCCGACGCCAACAACACCAAGTGGAAGCGCTTGTTCAACGCTTTGGCACAAATGCAAAACCAGCATCAGGTCGGGAACCATCTCATTCTTTTCATCAACAGCGCTATGAATCCTGTGAGCTACGCCCGGGATCGTGAGGCCTTTATTTGGCGCAGGGATGAGCTCAACGTTGTCCTAGCATTCTCGGGATTCTATGTGCGCGATGACGGAAAGGTCGGGCGTGCAAACAAGGCAACCACACTGGATGTGGCCCGTGCCCGTGTAGGCCGGCTCAAAGCTGCGCTAGAAGCCCGAGCAGTACATGAGGAGGTTTTGAAATATTGTAGGGCAGAACTGTTGAGCGAAAATTACTTCCACGCCGTATTTGAGGCTACAAAGGGGATTGCGGCACGAATCCGAAATCTTTCGGGCTTGAATGGTGATGGGGCCGATTTGGTGACAAAGGCTTTCCTTGGCCAAAGCCCAATGCTTGCCTTGGGTCCCCTGGCCACCGAGTCTGAGAAAAGTGAGCAGAAGGGATTTGCGAATCTGCTAATCGGACTGTTCGGCGCCGTCCGCAATCCTTTGGCGCATGCGACGAAGATAGATTGGCCTATGTCCGAGCAAGATGCCCTCGACATTCTGACGATGGTATCGCTTATGCATCGTAAGCTTGATGTTACTCGCAAGATAAACCCTTAGGTTCAGTAGGGCGAGCCAGCGGATTTACTCGGCGGCTTTGTGCCGACTCACCTCTATCGAGAAAAATGCGATGCCGGTCTATTTCATTGGTCAGGTACAGGCCAACAATTGCATCCACATCAAAATAGGGCGCACTAGCGACATCACGCGCCGGCGTGGTCAGCTACAGACCGGTACCCCCTTTCCTTTGGAGGTGATGGGCTGGATTCATTCAGAAGATGATGCAGCTCTTGAACGGAAGCTCCACATCCATTTCGCGCCACAGAGGAAGATAGGAGAATGGTTCCGGATCGAACCTGCTGACGTCTTGCCCATCCTGATGGATGAAGGTGAAGATGGATTCATAGCGAAAAATGCTGATGCATTCGAAATCACGGGGTATGGACAAGACGCGTTACCGGAATACATGGGCGTCTGGGCGTGGGGTGACTTGGAGATTCAAGAGTGCTGTCCGTTTTGTGGATGCTTTTGCGGTATGCATTACCAAGACGCTTCCGGCATGTACCACTGCATCAATTGCGATGTGCTCACAGACTTTTCGGATATCTCGCGGCAAAATTGTGATTGATCCTCGCGCCTCGAACTTTCTCGATCATGGCCGTGAAATAAAGATTCGCTAAGGCGCTGCCGCGGATCGGTGGCCCAGTGAAGGAACGCGAGATTGGATATTCGTGGCGGGGGTGGAGGTGATCAACGTCTAAGCCGTCGGCAATTCACCTACCCAACCCCGGCTATAGGAGCGAGAGGGTTCACCATATGCTTACACCGGTTCCTCATTGATCGTGTTGGTTACCGTCACGCTTGGTCATGCCGCTATGTTCGGTGGGAGGATCGTATTGTGTCTCTGCAACGGGCCGACAGTATTTCATAGGGGCCAGAAGATAGTAATCGACACGCTGATGTGATCGGATAACTGTCAGTACCGATGCAAAACTGACCCACCGGAGGTGTGGACGTTTTCTTGGACTGATTATGCTGTAATTCCCCGATACTGTCGGTACTCCAAGGGGCTCAGGCCACCGAGTGAGAGTTTGATTCGATGCTGGTTATACCAGCGGATGTATCGGATCGAACTGAAGGGCGAATCGATGCGCAGACGCAACGAAATTAACGGCGACAGCGACTTCAGACTAAGAATGCAAACCTGCGTCGCTGCGCTCCGACTGCCTGTCCGAATGAGCGTGGAACGAGTGTCCGGATGTTGGTGGGCTGAGTGTCCGGATGGCGTAGAATCCGCAGCCATGAGTAGGCCTAACTCTTGGATAGTGGTCGTGAGGTGCGGAGGATCCGATACAAAAGTTACTGAAGGTGGTGTGCAGTTGAGGGGGCTACGCCATAAATGATCTTGAGGTTCTTGGCAACCGTCTGGATGAGTGGCACTCTTGCGCAGTTTTCAGAATGGAATAGATGTACGCAATATGTCCGAGAATGCGCCAGGGGTTCAGAAAAAACAGCGGGCTGGCGGGGCGGCCAATGCAGCAGGGATGAATTTTCAAGCCGCTGCCACGGCCTACGTCTGTGTTTGTATGCTCGAGGAAGAACCCGTTGCCTGGCTGGAGAAGCTATGCGCTGAACCGCCTGTGCCTGTTGCTGTCATCCCAGAGAGTGGTGGCCCTGGTGATGACATTCGGATTGATTTCAAGGGCGGTTTCACTGCAGAAGTGCAGGTGAAGAAGGGGTTGACGGCAAATGTCCGGCTATGGAAAACCCTGGATGCCCTGGCGAAGGCAGTTCACGAGGGAACGCTTGCCTATGGCGTTCTCATTGTCGATCCGCAGTCGAGTAGGGCGATCCGTATCAAGCTCGCCCAGGACATTATTGACGTAGGCAAGGGCGCTGATGTCTCAACGAAGGGGCATATTGCCACTTGGCAACGTCGGCTTGAGTCCAAGGGTATCCCTATCGAGGCTGTATGCCCGCGCATCAGGATCAAGATATTTCACGGAACTGAGGTGGATAGTGGCGATGTTGAGGGTGCAAGGAAAGCCCTGAATCGCTTGATGGTGTCCTGCAATACGTCCCAGGGCGCGTGGCCCACACTCATCGACGAAGTGATGGGTGAAATGGCATCTTCTGGCCGAATAAACAGTGACTCATTGGCGAAGATGTTTACCCGTCATGGGTTTGCTCTTAATCCAAAGACCTGTTCAGCGGCTCTGCACTCACACTACAGGGATTGGGTGAAAGATCACAACTCGGACTTTGCGTGGCCGGGGGCGAGGAAGGGCTTACCGCTGCACAGGAGGCTTCCATTGCAGGTGTGCCGATACGAGCACTCCAGACACCGCAATGAAAGTGTCCAGTCTGCATTGACCCGCTATCGGGCAGGAGCCGAAGCCAAACGCTACGCGGATAAATTCGACATTGATTGGCTCGCTCGTTTCAAGAAACGAGCAGTTATTGTCGCGGGCCCGGGGCTGGGCAAAACAATGGCGTTGAGGGTGCTTGCACATCGCTACTCAGTGGATGGTTATTTCGTGCTGTTCGTTCGGCTCAAGCATGTTGTCAAGGTGATGAGCGAGGGCAAAACCTTCAAGTTTGCATTGATCGAGACAGCCGTGGGCAATTCGGGCCTCAGTCGCGAAGAATTTTTGTCGATTGACCCGGCTCTATGGGTCTTGCTGGCGGACGGTCTGGACGAGTGTGGGGCTCAGCGCGGCTCTGTGGCGTTTCAACTGAGGACATTTGTGTCAGGCCGCCCAGGCATGCGCGCCGTCCTCACCACAAGGCCTATGGGTTACGAAACCCACGAGCTCGAAGCGTGGGCACATTACGAGATTATTCCTCCAGCGAAGGAGGAGGGGGCCGACAATCTGGCGAAGTTGATGATAGCGGGCGCAGACGGGGATCGAACGCCAGAAGAGTGCGAAAGGATTGCCAGAACTCAACTGCGCAAGTCGCCCGCGTCGGACGCCATCAGCACCAGCCCACTGCTGCTTGGCATGGCTGCCTGTCTCCTGCTTCAATACCCGGAGCTGCCCGAAAACAGGACTGAGCTTTATGTTCAGTTCTTGCGGCTGTATGACAAGCTCCCGTCCGAGCTCAATGTTGAAAGCGAAATATCTGCGCTTACGGTACTGAACGCGCTCGGTTGGTTCCTTCGAAAAAAACCTGCCGAAGAGCGCTCCGAGCTGGAAAGTCGATGTGCCCATGAATTGGTCCTTGAAGGGTATTCGTTGTCTGATGCAAAAAAGCAGGTGCGTATCGCGCTTGAACACTGGAAGAAGCTAGGGCTAATCGAGGAACTGAGCCACCAACTCACTGAACTGTTGACCTTCACACACTTGTCTTTCGCTGAGTTTCTCGCTGCACGGTACCTGTTGGAGCAACATCCGCGATTGCTGGGAGAGGTAGCGTATGACTCGCAGTGGCAGGAAGTCTTGGGCTATGCAGTAGAGCTTGGAATGTCTCCCTCGCTTGTCGATGTCCTTTTGGAACAGCATGAGAAGGGTGAACCAGAGGCGCTTTATTATGCTTTGTTCTGGTCCTCTAAATTCGAGGCAGCAGCCAGTGAAGCGTCACTTGAACGGTTGATCGGCACTGCCATCGAGGTACTCGACAGCTCCACATCGCTATCTGATCCGCTTCATTTCAAAGTGGGGCATGGTCTGTGTGAAATCGCCCCGAAGACAAGCCGTCTTCTGGATGCGTGGGTAAGCCGTCACCTTGAATCTCCCCAGCCCTCTCTCCGGTTGATTGCCTGGAGCATTGCTTCACGGTGTGCCATTGCGCTACCTGAAGTGCTGCGGCCCCGCCCCATTTTTTTAGAACTGCTGGCCATTTATGGCAAACCGCTTGATATGCACGACATTTTCTCAAAGCGCGTGCGCCATGAAGCGCTGCTTCTCCAGCACGTAGCGCTGATGGTGCTCAAGTCCTGCAGTCAGAATGAGATAGAGGCGTTCTCGGACAGCTTGTCAGCAGATGAGCGTTTGCAGAAGACCTTGGAGTTTCGGTTTCAGATTCTGAAGATTCGAAATGATCACGGTATTCGAGAAAAAAACAGTGGTTTGGCTAAACCCTTGCGTAATTTATTCCCAAGACCGGTACCAGACCCTGAGGCGCTTGGACGCTTTAGAGATCGCCAGCGTCGCGTATCACGGTTATTGGCGAATGCGTTTTGCAATGGTGCTTTGCATAAGCCTCTTGATGCCTTTCCTGAGCTTGCGGCGTTTATCTTGGCTATTCAACTTGACCCTTACAATCTGCGGGAAGAGTTTGGAGATCATGAGCCGGAAGATCTTGTCAGCTTTGGCTCGACGTGCAGAGATTTTGCGTTACTTTTTGGGCTGGATCTGCCTGAGCTCGCTGCGGAAGCCTGGGAGGTGCTCAGGCGGCTCGAAACGGAACCGCAGTTTTCGTTGTTCGATTTCTTGCCCCTTGTGGACATTGAAAGCAATGGAGTAGCCGACAGCCCGAGACTTCAAGTGAACCTGGAGCATGCAAAATTCAATTTACTTAGGGGCTCCAGGAAAATTCAGATCATGGCCACCGTGCTCCTAGTGCAGGCCACTCTCACCGATCAAGAGGTCTGCGAGTTACTATACAACGCCTCGGATTCAGCGTTGGCGTGCGTCTGTTTGGTGGTTGAGGCTCAATGCCCTGATCGTGCCACCGAGCTGTTCGTTCGCTATTTGCAGGATGTCGACTGCCAGCAAGCTGAGCACATCCTGCAAAGCCTTGTGCAGCTACAGGCACCCGCGATTGATGGGCTTGAAGCCCTCGCCATCGGCTACCTCACCCATGCCAATATTGAAGTCGTGGTGAGCGCTATCGACCTGATCAAGGGTTGGGTGGAGGACGAAGGGTTTTCGCGAACACTGGCTATCGAGTATGCGCTGCAGTACTGGAAGGACCGCCCCAGCATTTCTGATGAATCAGATCGGGATGTTTGTTCTGAGCTGAACTGGCTGCAGGACGCTATGGCCGGAGTCGGTTAGTCCGCGGAAAATTAAATTATTTCAGACTACGATGCCTCTGTATTGTCCTTGACTATACACGTAGTGGTCATGTTTCATTTCCACATTTCCCTAGTATTGATCGAAAGGAGGCGCCGGCCGGACCGGACCCAGCACTTAACGATGAGCCTTCACATCCTTCTTTTCTGAATTTCGTACGATACAACTCTCGGAATAGTGGCTCACAGTGAGATTCATCGCATACCGAAAGTCTGCCTAAATTCAGAAAGCAGGATCATGAACGGGATAGCACAATTTTTTTGAATCGCTCGTTGCCCAAAAACTCGAACTTTCTCTGAAAGAGGGCTGCGAGCCGGGCATCTGCAGTCGCGAAGAAAACCTGCTTGCGCATACTCACAGCAAGATCACGCAGATAGTCCAGAAATGACAGTGCGTTTAGATCATCGATGTGTGCAATGGGGTCATCGATCAACAGCACCGGAGGAGCAGTTTCCGCGCTGCGGTTTAAAGCTAGAAATATCGATAGCGCTAAAGCGGCACGCTGGCCTGTACTCACCTGTGTCGCTGCGTGGGTTCGAAGGCCATCTCGTGTGACGAGAAGATGCTCCCCGTTGAAGTCGCCCAGCTTATATTCCGCGGGAGAATGAATCCTGGCGAATATTTCGCTGACGTGTCCCCGTATCGACTCAAGAGCTTCCTGCGTTGCTTTCTCAAGAGAGTGGTTTTCAACGATGTCGGCTAGCGCGTCAATGGCTTTTGTCAGGTTTTCTTTCCGGTCCGTTGCGGCCTTAAGCAGGTCAGCGCTCTGTTGAAGCTCCAGCGTCTTGGTGCTTAGCTCAGAGCGCGCTTCTGTTTCGCTATTTTCGGCGTGCAGGGCGCGGTCGAAGGCATTAATTGCATCCTCGACAGCCTGCAATATTGGTTCTAGAGGTTGATCATCCTCGATGGTAATTGATTGGGCCGCACCCTCAAGAAAGCTCTTGGCCACATCATGCTTTTCCAGCGCTCGTTGGATCCCGATAGCCAGGTCTTTGGGAGAGGAGCTATCCGCAATAAGCCCTATCGATCCTGCAATTGCACTCGTATGGGAGTTCGTAAGCATCAGAGTCTCGCGTACTTCAGAAGCAGTTTCGTTCGCTTCTTCTGCGTTTTTCTGTATTTCTGCTATGCGTGAATTTATGACTGCCAGACTCGAATAGTCTTGTTCAGCTCCAAGCAATTTAATAGCGGCAGCCTCTGCATCTGAGTAACCTGCCCAATCGGCGCCATATTGGCCGAGCGAACGCATCGTTGACTCCAGTCTTCCCAGCTCGCTAGTCGCTTCGACGAACTCCTGGTGCTTCAAGATCAATTGCTGATGAATATCGCGTACGGTTGCTAGGCTGTGTATGTCATTTGCATCGAAAAAGCGTTGCAGCATCTGGAGCGTAGTTAGCACATCACGTTCGCGTTGCGCGCGATCTCTGGCTACCTGCACTGCCTGATGAAGCCCGTTCGTCAGGCTTGTACTGTCGGTAGAGGTGAGCGACTCAATTTTATGAAGCAGCTCCCCGTCTAAATGGACGGTTGCGCAGACAGGGCAATGCAGCGCATCACCTGTACGATCAACTATGGTTTGGACAAGTCCGCGCAGATCAGAGCGAAGGGCAATCATCGACTGGCCCAGGCGTTCCTGTTGCAACAGGCTTTCAGAGGCTGACTTTTCCTGCTGCTCAGCGAGAGCAAGGCTTTCTGAGGCGACCTGAAGTGCTTCAGACAGACCACGAACAGCATACTCAATAGGTAGCTCTTGGGCTTCGTCGAGGGACGTTCCAGCGAGGGCAATTCGTCCATCAGAAGCCACAAGCTTGGTTTGCTCGATTGATCTAGCAAGCGCTGGTGCCCCAGCTTCGCAGTAGATCGACCATGTTTCCAGATCAACGAGTGCTGCTCTATAGCTCTCAATCAGCGCTTCATACTCACGGAGCTCTTGACGCTTGCGTATTTCTGACTCTTCCAGTTCCTGAGTTTTTTTGAGCGCGGTGAGCAATGTCTGCACGCTCTGTCGTAGTAGGGTTATTTTTGCGGGCGAGGTTTGTGCCAGGACAATAGCTTGGCGTAGTCCTCGCGAAAGCGATTCAAGTAGAGACCGATCCGAGGGGGAGAGAGGCTCATTGTCACCTTCCTGAATCCAGGAACACCCCAGCTCACGCAAACTCGCACGGAATGATTTTGCAAAGGTTGCGGATTCAGTAGGGGAGTCCTGTAATCGCTTGACCTCGTTGCCTAGAAGTTCGGTCTGTTTAAGAAGGGAAGGGATGCGCTCGTTGAAGCTCGTGCGCTTCGACACGGCGTCATCATGCAGTTTGTAGAGATCGGTCCATAGTGTCGATGTTTCACCACCTACCAGCAACAAACTCAGATCTTGTTTTAGTTTATCTGGGGTCGACTCACCAGAGAGGCGGAATGCGGCATCGGTGTCCAAAAAGTTGAATCGAGTGAATGACTGGGCGAGTGCACCAGTGCTTTGATTCGATCGTCCATACCAGGCGAGATTGCGCGCCTTAAGGGTGGCTGACAATGTGGTGCTTTTAACGGTGATTAATTCACCGGACGCAGTGATGACATCGGCTTCGATATTTTTGAATGTAGCTTCAGGGTCGCGACGAACACGCCCGCAGTACAAGGCTTCGATAGATTCGAGCAACGATGTTTTGCCCGCACCGTTTTGTCCAAATATCAGATTCACATCACCAAACTGGAACTGTTTTCCGCTGATGGGCGATCTAAAATCGCCTACGTGAAAGCGACGAATCAACCCAATACTCAGCGGATCAACTAGTGGTGGAGGAAGTGGCCGCATTACCGGGATTGTATCGGCAGCGAAGGCCTCGCCCGAGCCGACCAGCTCGATTAGTTGGGTTCGAGCGCGTTTCTCCAACAGGACACTGAGCGCTGCCGCACGTAAAATCTCTTCCCATTGAACGCTGGCGTCTGTGGACACCAGTGCGCTATGTACCTGAGTCGAGAGGGCGTCAAAACGTTCGAGCAGATCTTCCTCAGTAAGGACAAACTTTCTCGCAAAATGCCGATCCCCTTCGATGCGTGCCTTTGCTTCCAAAAAGTTATCATTGATCTGCGATTCAGGGCCCGCCCAAAAATACAGATAGCTGTTCCAGCGCTGGTCGCCATCGGCTGTGAAGAATTCACTCCCAAGCAGACCTTCCTGAAATTTCGCAAGATTATCTGCTCGCTGGATGACACTATCTGATAGGTCGATGTAGGCCGTAGCGAAGGTTTTGCCTTGGTAAATGCGTTCTCCACGAAGAATACCGTCGCCCAAGTCTTGAACCCGAGAGAGTTTTTCCGTGATCGTGCGACGCAACGTGGCTGAATCAACCATATGAGGCTTCCGTGTGATCGAGCGGAGTAACAGCGAGGAATTCGGTCTTGTCGTCTGCCGGATCGTCGAAGCGGGTCAGAGCTTCAATGCTCGCAAACTTGAGCTCACCAAATTCTCGATATGCAATGCAAAGTCGCTTTTGATAAGGTCCACCTGCTTGGCGCAGCAACTCATACAGTTTGTCTGCGATCGTCTCTAATTTTTGGCGCTGGGGTAAGTCGCCTAGGTAAACGATGAGAGTGGGTTTGTTGTCCGATGTCAGCACGTTGAAGTTTGGACTTGCCGCATCCCACCGCAGCACGGACGTCGCATCGACTCCAGCCACCTGAGGTGGCCATTCCACTCGGTTTGCAATTTCATGATGAATTTGGGCCGCCGTGCTGAGTCGCTGATGGCGAAAATCTCGGCTCTCACCATCCTGAGCAACGGTCAATCTTTGCACCACTTCATCAGGCCCAATCTTGCAGGAGTCGATATCTTTCAGCGTGCACCAATTAGGGCGACCAGTTATTTGGCCGGCGCTTAACGCCAATACGCGCTCAATGGCTAACGGATCTCGGTTGGCCATAATATGCTGCAGCGCTGTTTGCGTCGGCGGGTCAGCGTCAACCAGAGTGACGAACCCCGCATCAGGAACGTCTCCTACTGTCCACTCTTCAGCAGCAGTCGCCCATGTGTATCTCTGAACTGCTGTAGGGCCGTTTCGATTGGCCATGATTGCATTGCCAACGGTCATTACTTTCGGTACCCGTAGCTCGAACACCGCTTCGTCATAGTGGAAGAGGAGAGCATGGCGCCGCTCGGTCATGTAGGCATAGTAGATGCCTAAATTATGATTCGGTATGACGATCTCATCGTTTGAAGAACAATCCTCCGCAGCGCAGTACCAAGTCGATGCAGCGATGTTCCTCCATGCTTCAGGAGCTGTTCCAGGGGGACCGTGCTGGACGATGGACTGAGCCCAATTTAGGCAGACAATATGGCAATTACTGGAGCGAGGATCTGTATTGAATGTTGTGGTGCGATAGCGACGGTATGCCGCGTTACGCGGGCTCGGATTGAGCTGAATATGAATCAACGTTGAGCGATCATTGAAGTCAGCTAGCCATTCATCCCTTAACGCAAATGCGTCCGAGCAGATGATGACAGCTGCCGTGAGATGTCCACTACGACCACGAAACCTATAGATCTGAGTTCCCCGTCGTAACCATCGTTCTTCCAGAAATAGTGCGTCTCTAGAAGGGAACGTTTTGAATTGAACAAGCGCGACCAGTTTGGAGGAACCGTCTGGGCGCTTGGCCTGAAACAACAGGACTACAGGATCGAAGAGGTCTCGATCGATTTCTAAGCCTTGCCATGGTTCATGAATGACCAAGCAGAGATCGATAACGTTTTGTTGGAAATGCTCAAGTGCTTCCTGGGTGATGCTCTCGCACCCCAAAACCCAGAGCACACCTTCACCTGGTGTGATGCCAGTTGCTATCGCCTCTTCCAGTGCTGCCCACGGCATGAAATATTCGGGTGTTACGGCAAGGTGCGCGCCTCTTTCACGAGCCAACCTCAGCAACGACAAGCTCTTGGCAGTGGCAGCGGGCACATCGAAGTTACCGATACGTTGCTCCGACGCAAAAATCGGTCCACTGGGTTGCAGCAGCAGGGACGTGTAGCTGGCCTCTGTCGGCCGCAACATTTCCAGGTCTGGTTCCTGAAGGCCGTGCTCCAAGAGGGCTAACGATACATCTCGCGTCGGCATATTATTTTGTCTTCCGTGAGGAGTCTCAACAATAGCCGTAAAATGGTGTTGTTGGCAGTCATTATGGCAAATGATTTTAGTGCGGGGCCTAAACGCAATCCTCTCACTTGCGGTACAGAATGTGGGCACAATACTCAGGTGGATCGCGCTTCGACCCGAAATGAGATGCTTGGGGGATTTAAGCTTTTTCAATTTTAAGAAAAGGATTGTCGGGTGGTATCAATTCAAAAAATTGCTTCGGATCCTCAATCAAGTACCCCTTCAAGGTGGTTCTCTTCCTAGGGCCCTGCACTTGGCATGCCCATATGTTTAGGCCATTGTCTCTCTTTCTGTGGACCTTCAGTTTCTCAAACTGCTTTTGCACCCTTCGCCATTCCTCACCTGCGGAATCGGCTCCTAGTGAGATGCCGGGAAACTCCTGCGCGTAGCGTTGGAAGAGACCAGGCGTGACCAGAAATACGCTGCCACTCACCGTGTGGATTTTTGCCTTGCTGTCATTGATGACCAGCTTGTGGCTCAGGATGCCTTCCTTGACCCAATTCAGAAATGCCTGGCCAGGGTTATCCGAAGGGAGGGTTGAAGTTTCGAGAGCGCTTTCTGACGGTGCGGCACTGGCCTCAGGCTCTTCCAACTCGAACATGTCCAGCAGCGTGCCCAGGTAGTCAGCATACTCGCTCGTCATGGGATCTGGCTGCGATGGGTTTTGAGTTGATCTTGTATTGACAGCCTTTGGGGCTGGTGGTGATACCGGAGAGGTGGGCTGATTGTCATCAAGTGCAATGCTCACCGTTCCACTGAAGGTGGCGGGACGGTCTTCGCTCCCCCAAATCAACGCCGGTTGAAGGCGCAGAAAGGTAAAGCTCTGCTGCCAATTTCCCAATAACTTGTTGTTATAAAACGGTTTTATGGAATTTAGTGGAATTCCATTACAGGCTATCGGGGTCCCCAAAAAACATCTGAATCCGCGACCGCAACCACCTTTCACCCGGATCATTATCCTGAGACCCACGCCAGGCCATGTGCAGTTCGAAGGTCTGGGTCTCGATAGGCAAAGCCTCAGCCCTTACCCCGCCAGCGGCGGTCAATACAGCGGCTGCGTAGTCGGGCACTGTGGCGACGATATCGGTACCGGCGAGCAGAGTGGCCAGGCCGTTGAACTGTGGGACGGCGAGGACGACGTGGCGTTTGCGGCCGACTTTCTCGAGGTGTTCGTCGATAAAACCACTCAAGTCGCCTGCGAAGGACACCAGTGCGTGGGGCCGGGAGCAGAAGTCTTCGAGGCTCAATGCGCCGGGCATCGTGTCGGCGCGTAGCAGCATGGGTTTGCTGCGGCGCAGGACCTTGCGTTTGGCGTTGGCTGGCAGGTCGCTGGTGTAGCTGACGCCGATGGATATCTCGCCGGACGCCAACAGTGCAGGCATCAGGATGTAGTTGACCCGGCGAATGACCAGAACGATGCCCGGCGATTCCGAGCGCAGGCGTTTGAGCAGGGAAGGCAGGAGGGCGAATTCGACATCATCCGACAGGCCGATGCGAAATACGGCAGTGCTGGTTGCCGGGTCAAACTCCGAAGCGCGGCTGACGGCCGTGGAAATCGAATCAAGGGCTGGCGAGAGCAGGGCGAAAATCTCTGTTGCCCGGGCCGTTGGCTCCATGCTGCGACCTGTGCGCACAAACAACGGATCGTCAAACAGGCCACGCAAGCGTGACAGGGCAGCGCTGATCGCCGGTTGGCCGAGAAACAGTTTTTCGGCCGCCCGCGTCACGCTGCGCTCATGCATCAGGGTTTCAAAGACGATGAGCAAGTTGAGGTCGACGCGACGCAGGTCGTTGCGGTTCATGGCGGGAGATCTCGGGCCGTTGATCGATGCGATGGTGTGCAAACAGCGGGACACTTGCAGCTGTCTGGTGAAGCAGGGTGGATCTAGCTGACACATCTCGGGCATGAATAGTACGAGCAAACGCTACCTTTACGCATTCATAAATTTTCCGCGCGCCAGACGCCCGGCAACGCTGCGGGTTGCATTGTCTCGCTGACATGCGAACAATGGCCGCCCATGAATGCATGAGCGTTTGACGATTGGCCTGGGAATATCCATGCGAAACCTATGACAATCGATGACAGACATGTCGACTATTAATAGCCACTGATAGTGTTACCGGCAGAGCCCGGATAGAGTTCATGGCATCAAGGTTTTCTAGGCGAGGTTCGAAATGTCCCGCACGATTCGTTTTCATCAGTTTGGTCCAGCCGAGGTGCTCAAGATTGAAGAGCATCCGGTCGCGCTGCCAGCACCCGGTGAGGTTCAGGTACGTGTCCAGGCGATCGGTATCAGCTGGTACGACGTGCTCTGGCGGCAGAACCTGGCGCCTTCACAGGCACGGCTTCCAGCTGGTATCGGTCAGGAAATGGCCGGTGTCGTCACTGCCGTGGGTGAGGGCGTCGATGATTTGAAGGTCGGTGACAAGGTTGCCAGTTTTCCTGCGGCCGATCCGAATCAGCACCCGGTTTACGGTGAAATCATTGTCATGCCGCGCACGTCACTGACCCGTTATCCGGATGTTCTGACCCCGGTTCAGGCCAGTGTGCATTACACGTCGCTGCTGGTGGCGTACTTCGCCTATGTTGATCTGGCGCGAATCAAGCCGGGACAAACCGCTTTGGTCACGGATGCCAGCCACTGTTCAGGGCCTTCGTTTGTACAGTTAGGCAAGGCGCTGGGTTTGAAAGTGATCGCGGTCACCAAAACCGACGACGCTCGCGAGTACCTGTTGTCTCTGGGGGCCGACAAAGTGGTGGTCACCGAAGAGCAGGACCTTCTGATGGCCGTCAACAAGTACACAGACAATCGCGGTGTCGATGTCGTGCTCGACGGTCTGGGCGGTCCACAGATGTCGATCATGGGTGATGTTCTTGCGCCTCGCGGCAGTCTGGTGCTGTATGGCCTGCAAGGCGGTAATCAGACGCCGTTCCCGGCTTGTGCAGCGTTCCAGAAAAACATTCAGTTCTTCGTCCACTGTCTGGGCAATTTCACGGGCAAGCCGGAGCTGGGTATCACTCAGGATGACGCAGCGCTGCAACGTGCGCTGCGTGACATCAACCAGCTGACTGCCGATCGGGTGCTGGAGCCTCTCAAAACCCGGGTTTTCGCGTTCAGTGATGTGGTTCAGGCGCACCGCTACATGGATGGTTGCCCGATTGGTGGCCGTGCAGTGCTCGAAGTGGAAGAGCCTCAGGCCTGATCAGGCTGAGTGCTTCACCCTTGAAATGCCCTCCGCTCTGGAGGGCATTTTGCTTTTTGATATCTGGTTTTGGTCCGTAAGGCGAGCGTTGTCTTTTAGGGTTTAAACATTCGGCTCACAATTGTCCGAGTGCAATAAGCACTATTAAACAAACCGACAACAGTGCGGTGCGGTTTAATTGCCTGACTGGTTTGAATCACACTCTCTGTGGGGGGCTAGTTTATTAGAGAAGGGCGCAACCTTGACCATATCAAGGTGTGACATGTATCGTTCGCGAATGAATCAGCTCCACCGGTTAGCGCTGCAAGACCCAGGCTTTGCTAGGTCCTGCGGAGTCATGATGCGACAGAATGTCAGCCTTCTGTAAACATGAGATTAAACTAGTGCGTTTAATTTCGGCAAACTTAAACATACTAAAGTCCGTCGCTTTAATTCCTGTTTCGCAGCTTGTAATTGTGAAATTAATATCGATAATAGTTGGGTGCTTACCACTCAGGGAATGAGTCATGGTCAATTATGATTTTTCAGTGCTGTCCGATTTTAAACTCCTTTCTTGCAACGCACGTCATTGGGAAATGCAAAGGAGTGCGTCAGCATGAGCTCCATTCACGAACAGGCGATGAACTACGTCTATCAGCAAGTGCTGCAGCGGCTGCTGGGTTATTTTCGACGAGCAGAGCGCACAGCGCTGCAATTGCTGATTCAGCGATTGATCGTAGCGGCAGGCGGCATTGAGCGTATTTCAAGTTTCAATGTGCTGGTGCCTTTCAGTGGCGGAAAAGACAGCGCCTACACCGTAGCCCTGCTACGAGCCGCCCAGCTAAGCATCGCCGGGCGCGCGCCTGCCACCTTCAATCTGCGTGTCGCCAATATGCGCCACGCCGGTATCACCCCGGCGGTCATGGAGAATATCCAGCGGACCTACTCAGCGCTTTTCCTGCACGACGACCCTCGAGTGGAATTGTTGGAGGTTGACCATCAGGTTGTCAGAGTCTTTGAGCCAGGTGTGCCCATGTCCCGTGCCGGAAGGGAGCAGAATCGCTCGGACATGCTGGTCAATGGTCATGTGTCGGCCGGGGACGGCCGTACCACGTTCTGCAACAGTTGCTATCTGGGTATCGCCGAGTTCCTTGAGCGCGCTACCACCTGGGGGGACGGGGTGGATGCGGTGGTGAGTGGCGATTCGCGCAAGGAACAAAAACAGTACATCACGTGGGTGATGCGTCTGGCGCCGAGCACTGCTTATCGCTTTAAGGATTCGGGAAACCAGAATTTCAACGCGATGTTGAATATTGTCGGCAGCATCAGCCAGTCCTACCATCAGGAGCTGTACGGGGCAAATGATGAGCCAGCGGATCAGTTGATTGCGCCAGTCAACGTTACAAATAAAGGAGGGGCGCCAGCGTTCATCGCCATCTCCGACCTGATCGTCAGCAATGCTGAAGAGCACTGGAAGCTGCTGACCGAATTCCTGGGTTTCCGCTTTGAGGATCTGGCGTTCAGTTTCAGTGAGTCCGATTGCGCCAATCCGTTGCTGATGGCGCATATGCTGGGCTTGAAAGTGCAGTACGTCCAGGCGCGTAGTTATGCCGAGGGTATCGAAGAGTATCTGCAACTGGCCAAAACAATGATGCGACGCAAGGGCATGCCTCAGCGCCTGATTGATCAGGCCATGAATGCCTATGTCGGCGAGGAAGGGATTGCATCCCGTCGCGAGCTGGCGGCCACTTTTGCGCAGGAAGGTTTCGGTGTTAGCGAAGCACAGCTGATTTGCCTGCTGTTTTCACCGTTCGTCAATGAAGGGCGCGAGCTTGAGGGTTTCCTGCGGCGTCTGCATCCGGGCATGCTGGTCGCTCTGCCGGACCTGCACAAAGCCTTGCAGGGCCTGGCCGCACCTGATCAGGTTCTGCAATGGCTGGGCGACATAAGCGGGCTGACCCTTGAAGGCTTGCAGAGCCTGTATCGGAAAAAGCGCGTGGATTTCAGCGACCCGGCATCCATCATTGCCCGCGTCCGCGCCTCCGATCCTGACAAGAGACGGGTCATGACCGTTGACCCGCAGACGGGCGGCAATGTCGTTGAGGTGCTTTCGGGGCGTTGAGCGCTCAAACATGTATCAGACAAATACAAATTCACTGAATAGATGCGATTTGATGCTGGAGATCTATGGTTGTCCGCAAGCTGACGTGGGACCGGCTTTAGCCGGGAAGGCGGCATTTCTGACGATAAATATGCAGCGACTGTACTGGCCTCTTCCCGGCTAAAGCCGGTCCCACGCCATCGCGCCATTGTTCGATTCACAGGAAGTCACCAAGCTCCACCGATCCATTTGTATTTGCCAGATGTAGCCGGTGCTGGTATCTGTATGCCCATCCAGTACCGCCATCTCAGGTTGTGACCGTCATTTCTTCATCCAGCAGTTCTGAAATAAAGCCCGAGGTCGGCGCTGAAGAGTTGCGCTCCCTGGCTCCTGATCCCTCTGATCAAGCTCGTTATCTTGTGGCCGTTCGTGCGCTGTGTGAGTTCACCGCCAAAACGGGTGACCTTGATTTGCGCTTCACGCCATCTCCGACTGCACAGGAAGGCATCGCGGGGCATCGCAGTGTTGCGGCGCGACGCAGCCCCGGTTATCAGTCCGAAGTTTCACTGTCGGGCGAGTATCAGCAACTGAAGATTCGTGGTCGGGCCGATGGTTATGACCCTGCACTGAACCAGTTGGAGGAGATCAAGACTTACCGCGGCGAGTTGTCATCGATGCCAGGAAATCACCGGCAGTTGCACTGGGCACAGGTGAAGGTCTACGGCTGGCTGCTCTGCCAACAATTGCAACTGGACGAAGTCAGCCTGGCGCTGGTGTATTTCAACATTGTCACCGAGCAGGAAACACTGATTCGTGAGCGCTTTACTGCGCCGACCCTTAAGGCGTTCTTTCAGCAACACTGCGCCATATTTCTGCAATGGGCTGAGCAAGAACTGGAGCACTCCAGCGAACGCAATCAACAGTTGAGTCAGCTAAAATTTCCTCACGGGGGTTTCCGAACCGGTCAGCGTCACCTTGCTGAGTCTGTTTACAAGGCGGTCAGCACCGGCCGTTGCCTGACGGCGCAGGCCCCCACCGGCATTGGTAAAACCATCGGCACGTTGTTTCCCATGCTCAAGGCTGCGCCTACGCAGAAGCTGGACAAAGTGTTCTTCCTGACCGCCAAAACGCCTGGCCGCAAGCTGGCACTGGATGCATTGACGGTGATCCGTACCAGCGCACCGGAACTGAAGCTGCGTGTGCTGGAGCTGGTCGCCCGGGACAAGGCTTGCGAACATCCGGATAAGGCCTGCAATGGCGATTCCTGCCCACTGGCCAAGGGGTTTTATGACCGTTTGCCGGCGGCGCGCAGTGCTGCACTGGCCGCTCCCTGGCTGGACCAGGCCGGCATGCGGGATGTGGCACTTGCCCATGAAGTCTGTCCTTACTACCTCAGCCAGGAAATAGCGCGCTGGGCGGACGTGGTGATTGCTGACTACAACTACTATTTCGATCTCAGTGGATTGTTGTTCGGGCTAAGTCAGTTCAATCAATGGCGCGTGGCGGTGTTGGTGGACGAAGCCCATAACATGGTCGAGCGAGCCCGGCAGATGTACAGCGCCAGCCTCGATCAACAGGCCCTGAGTACATTGCGCCAGACCGCACCCGAGGCGTTGCAGAAAACCCTGCAACGCTTGAACCGGGAATGGAACGCGCTGCACAAGGAGCAGGTTGCGCCGTATCAGGCCTATCCCGTAACCCCAGGCAAGTTTCTGCAAAGCCTGAACTTGTGCGTCGCGTCCATGGGGGATTATTTCAATGATCATCCTCATGCGCTGAGTGGCGCGCTGCAGAGCTTTTATTTCGAGGCGATTGCGTTTGTCCGTATCGCCGAGTTGTTCGACGAGCACTTTGTGTTTGATATCAGTAAAAGGGCGCTGAGCAGCAAGCGCAGCCATTCCCGACTGTGCCTGCGTAATGTGGTTCCTGCCCGGTTCATTCGACCGAGGCTGACAGCGGCACTTAGCAGCGTGCTGTTCTCCGCAACCTTGAGTCCGCGTCACTATTACGCCGATCTGTTGGGTTTGCCCGCTGATACAGCGTGGATCGATGTGGAGTCGCCGTTCAGTCGAGATCAACTGGACGTGCAGATCATCAGCCGGATTTCCACGCGATTCACTCATCGTCAGGCTTCACTGGCGCCCATCGTGGAGCTTATCGCAGAACAGTTTCAGGCTCGACCGGGCAACTATCTGGCGTTTTTCAGCAGTTTTGATTATCAGCAGCAAGTCGCGGAGTTGATGCAGCAAACTCATCCGCACATCCCGATCTGGCAACAGGCCCGGGGCATGAGTGAAAGTGATCGTCAGGGCTTTCTCGATCGTTTTACCCTGGAAAGCCAGGGCGTTGGCTTCGCGGTACTGGGCGGCGCATTTGGCGAAGGCATCGATTTGCCAGGCGCGCGATTGATCGGTGCATTCATCGCAACACTGGGTCTGGCTCAACTCAATCCGGTCAATGAGCAGCTCAAACAGCGCATGGCTGCGTTGTTCGGCGCGGGCTACGATTACACCTACCTTTTCCCGGGTGTGCAAAAGGTTGTGCAGGCGGCGGGGCGGGTGATTCGTGGTCAGCAGGACCGAGGAGTGGTCATGCTGATCGATGATCGATTTGCCGAGTCCAGGGTTCGCCAGTTACTCCCGCACTGGTGGCAACTGTAATCGCTCTCCGACTCAGGGATCGATAGCCGAGCAACGAGGTCAAACTGCCAGTAAACTGCCGCGCCGCTGATCATTTTCGTTCGCCGTACAGCAGCCAGCTTTATTTCTATTCTGTTTTTTCATGGAGGTTGTATGAGTCTCAGTCCCTTCGCCGGCAAGCTGGCACCGCCTCAGTTGCTGGTTGATATTCCGCGACTGGTTACTGCTTATTACACCGGCCAGCCTGATGCGTCGATTTCGACCCAGCGCGTGGCGTTTGGTACTTCCGGCCACCGTGGCAGCTCGTTTGAGCTCAGTTTCAACGAGTGGCACGTTCTGGCCATCAGTCAGGCGATTTGCCTATACCGTCAGGCCAATGGCATCGATGGCCCGCTTTTTCTCGGTGCCGACACCCATGCCTTGTCCACACCCGCCGCGGCCAGCGCCCTGGAAGTCCTGGCCGCCAATGGTGTGCAAGTGATGATTTCCGAAGGTGACGAGTACACTCCGACACCGGCGGTTTCCCACGCGATCATTTGCTATAACCGTGGCCGCACGTCCGGTCTGGCAGACGGCATCGTCATCACGCCGTCGCACAACCCGCCGGAAAGCGGTGGCTTCAAATACAACCCTCCCAATGGTGGCCCGGCAGACAGCCATATCACCAAGTGGATTGAAGCCAAGGCCAATGAACTGCTGGCGGAAAAAATTCAGGGTGTCAGCCGTATCAGTCACGAAAGAGCACTGCGCGCCGACACGACTCATCGTCATGATTACTTGAATACCTATGTGGCTGACCTGAAGAGCGTCATCGACATGGATGCGATCCGCAATGCAGGTCTGCGCCTTGGCGTTGACCCATTGGGTGGTGCCGGCGTGCGTTACTGGTCGGCCATTGGCGAGCATTACGGTCTGAATCTGGACGTGGTCAACCAGTTCGTCGATCCGACGTTCCGCTTCATGAGCGTTGACTGGGACGGCCGCATTCGTATGGACCCCTCGTCCAACTTTGCCATGCAGGGCCTGATCGGTCTGAAAGACAAGTATCAGGTCGCGTTTGCCTGTGACCCTGACCACGATCGCCACGGCATCGTGACCCCAACAGGTGGTCTACTGGCCCCAAACAACTACCTGGCAGTCTCTATCGACTACCTGTTCCAGAATCGTCCGGACTGGCGTGCGGATGCAGCGGTTGGCAAAACCGTGGTCAGCAGCGGCATGATCGATCGGGTTGCTGCACGTCTGGGTCGTCGTCTGTACGAAGTACCGGTGGGCTTCAAATTCTTTGCTGAAGGTCTGTTTGATGGCTCGCTGGGTTTTGGCGGGGAAGAGAGCGCCGGCGCGTCGTTCCTGCGCAAGGACGGCACGGTCTGGACCACCGATAAGGATGGTCTGATTCCAGCACTGCTGGCAGCGGAAATCACCGCTCGTAAAGGCCGCGATCCAAGCGAAATTTACCAGGCCCTGACTGAGGAACTGGGCGAGCCGTTCTCGACGCGGGTTGAAGCGAAGGCCAGCCCTGAGCAAAAAGCGGCGTTGGGCAAGCTGTCGCCGGATCAGGTCAAGTCGACGGAACTGGCGGGTGAAGCTATTAAAAGTGTTCTCAGCCACGCACCGGGCAATAACCAGGCGATTGGCGGTCTCAAAGTGATGACCGAGAACGGCTGGTTTGCAGCACGGCCATCGGGCACCGAGGACATTTACAAAATCTATGCCGAGAGCTTCGTCGGTGAAGAGCACCTCAAGCGTCTGGTAGCAGAAGCTCAGGTGTTGGTGGATGCTGCGATTGCCTGACACACCGCCATAGCGGGCGTCGCGTATTCTCCGTGCTCTCTTACAGACTCATTATTGAACGGACGAATGATCTGTAGGAGCTGCCGAAGGCTGCGATAGCGGTGTGTCAGGACGACGGATTTCGCAGCCTTCGGCAGCTCCTACAAGTGATCTATTTCAATTCAATGCAAAAAAAGCCCGGACTCGCGAGAGTCCGGGCTTTTTCATTTGCAGCGTGTGCTCAAGGCTCAAGCCACGTCGACCAGCACGATTTCGCTGTCTTCGATGGCGGTGACCCGCAGTACGCGTTCATCTTCAACCGCAACGCCGTCCCGGGCGTTCGCTTGTAAACCGTTGACCTCAATGCTGCCGGTCGCCGGTACCAGATAAGCGCGTCGACCGGCATCCATCAGGTACTCGGCACTTTCCCCGGCTTTCAGGTTTGCCGCCACCAGACGTGCATCGGCGCGAATACGCAGGCTTACGTCATCACCTGATTTGCCACTGGCGAGGGTCACGAAACCTTCGCGATCACCTTTTGGAAACGGTTTGGCACCCCAGGAAGGCGCTGCGCCGGTTTCGTTGGGCATGATCCAGATCTGGAAGATCTTGGTCGCTGTCGATTCCTGATTGTACTCGCTGTGCGCTACACCGGTCCCGGCACTCATGACCTGCACATCACCTGCTTCGGTGCGGCCCTTGTTGCCCAGGCTGTCTTCGTGAGTAATGGCGCCCTCACGAACGTAGGTGATGATTTCCATGTCGCGGTGCGGGTGTTTAGGGAAGCCGGTACCGGCCTGAATCACATCATCGTTCCAGACTCGCAGTTGACCCCAGTTCATGCGTTGTGGGTCGTAGTATTCAGCGAACGAGAAATGGTGGTGTGCGTCCAGCCAGCCGTGGTTAGCGCCGCCCAAAGTGTTGAAAGGTCGTAATTGCAGCATGGTGTGGCCTCCTGTGCAGAAGCGGGCAAGGATGATGAGCCCGGGCTGCTGAACGTTGTTCGGTTGTCGATGGCTGTTATGATTGATCAAATTAATATCGATAAAAAGCGTAAATAATCGCTTTAAGCCATCTGTTAATTCGATGTATCAATTGCACGTTATTCTCTACTTCACCTGCACTTGATCGGCTAATTGCCTGATCGAAAAGCATTTACTGGAGCTTGAAGTCGAATCGGGCGACCATAGGCTACTTTTGTTTTATCTGTGCCCTGGAGCCTGCGTGCCAGACAATCTGCCTGTTGATGTTCCCGTCCATACCGAATCCGATCTGACGCCACCCAACCAGCTGCCGCTGATCAAACGCATGCTCGCGCGATTGATGGGGCGCGGATTGAATCGTCTGGGCGCGCAACATCCGCCTTCCTGGAATCAGGGTCATGCTGACGGCTACCTCAACGGTCACTTGCAGGGTGTCGAGGAGGGCTATGCCGAGGGGCACCTTGACGGCATCGAAGAGGGCCGCAAGGTTCTGGTGATCCGCGACATGCGTTCAAATGAGCATCGTGGCCCCCAAATCGATGATCATCTGTTCGATGACTGGCGTCTGCCGCTGACCGCTGACATCAAGAAACGCATGAAGGCCGACGTCGGGCAGAAGTTACCTGCCCATGCGCAACCCAGTGCGGCGCAATGGAAGATGATCTTCAGTGACACGCCGTCCACTTACGTCATCGCAGGCGCGGGCGCGGGTAAGTCGACATCGCTGGTGTTGCGCATCCTGCTGCTGAACCATTACCTGGGGTTCGAGCTGGACTCCATGACTGTGGTGACCTTCACTAGGGAGTCGCGCAAGGATTTCGTCAATAAACTGGTCGAGATATTTGCCTGCTGGGGGCTCGATCTGGACCAGAAGCAGGCGCGGGACGTGGTTCGCACGTTCCATTCGCGGATCTTGCCGTTGGTGCGCAGCATGCCGGGCCTCGAGAAACTCACTGCTTTTGAAAACCTCGGTGCCCAATCCATGGCAGGGCTGGAGGAGGGGGCGGACAGCAATCCTTTTGATCTGCGCATCAATGACGCTCAGCGTCAGCAACTGAATCTCTGCTATCGCGACCTGTATGCCAGTAGCGAGCGTTTCCGCGCGGTCATGGCGCCGTTATATCGCCAGGCGCTCCAGCTCAAGGAGCTGGAGCGCGACCACCCCGATGTACAGAAGCGGGTGACGGTCACTGAGTTGTCGGCCAAACGCGATGAAGAGCTGTGCGACATCATTGAAGACTTGTGGATTCGCGCCAGAGCCTGGCCCATCAAAGGCGTCGAGCCTATGCGGCAGACCGTCGAGATCAACGGCTTTGGCTTTCACTTGCACGGCTATATCGCAGAGCTGGATGCCTGGGTGGTACTCGGCTTCGATCCATCCGAAGATCAGCAGATGAAACGCCAGGGTGCGAAGTTGCCCATCTGGGCGGAGTGGGTCATCAAGCGCACACTGTTTCAAGCTTTCTGCCGCAAGCCATTGATATGGCTTGATAACTATGAGGCGGGCAGCCGTGTGTTGCAGTCCTTGTCAGGCGCAGCCGTTGCCGGGCCGGGATTCGATTACAAGGTCAAGGGGGATCTCAGCGCCGCGCCGCTGCTGGACAGTTTCGTCGCGGTAGCAGGTTTTATCGAAAACCTGGGGCTGGATGTGCCCGCAGCCGTTGCTGAAATGAGCTTTGCCAATAACGATCCCGACCGCTATTTCTTTGAGGCGCTGAGCCTTTTCTGGAAGGCCTTCGAAAATCACTTGCTGACCCAGACGCCGCCAGTGATGACCTATAACCGAATGTTCGCCCTGTTTGGCGAGAACTCGCCGGAAAACCTCAAGCTGGTGGGCGATCATCAGCTCAGGCCATTGGCCCATTTGATGATCGATGAGTTTCAGGACGTCTCGCCGCAGATCGTTTCCTGGGTGCGCGCCTGTCTGCGGGAGATACGTCGTCGCGGACCTGATCTGCATGTCGGGCGGGCCGCGCAGCATGCCTCTCTGTTGTGTGTCGGGGATGACTGGCAATCGATCTACGGCTGGCGTGGCAGCTCACCGAAATTCTTCATGGAGTTTCCCAAGGAGTTTCCTGCGCCGGCCACCACCAGGGTCATGCTCAGTGACAACTACCGGAGCCACCAGCACATTATTGATGCGGCCGAACACATTGTGCGGGCTGCGCCAGCCATTGCGGGGAAGAAAGCCAAAGCCAGCGGTGCAGCGCAGGAGCTGATACCGGTTACGGTGCTGGAGCGAGATGATGAGGCACTGGCTGAACGTTTGATCGAGCACTATAACGACGGCGATTCGATCCTGTTGCTGTATCGCAAGAGCAGCGATAAAGCCTTGCTTTCCGATAAGTTACAAGCGTTAGTGAATGCTGATTATGCGCTGCCGCCTCACTCGCGACGTTTCAAACAGCTGACCTATCACAGCGCCAAAGGCCTGCAGGCGGACGCAGTATTCCTGCTGGGCGATTGCCAGCATCTGACGCACTCGCCGTACAAGAATCAGCTTTATCGTCAGGCCGGATTAGGCAACCCCGGAGATACCGATGCTTTCGATAATGCGCAAAAAGACGAAGTGCTTCGCCTGGCCTACGTGGCGATTACCCGGGCCGTGCGGCATTGCTATTGGTATATCGATGGCAGCGCAAAGGAAGGGGGGAACACGACAAAGGCGTCAGAACGGATCCCTGCAGACAAGCCGTTTTTTGAGGATCAGCGTGGTCGCCTGACCAACGTGTAGAGCATTGTAGGGCGCGCGATGACGTGGGACCGGCTTCAGCCGGGAAGAGGCCACCTCAGGCACTAAAATTGTGTCGTCATAGATATCGCCTTCCCGGCTAAAGCCGGTCCCACGTCAGTTGGCGGCAAACATGGAATCGCCGGCGGAGAGAGGTAGAGCCATGCCAGTGCTGTTCAGGCCCCTACAGCCCGCAATGGCACGAACGACTCCAGCTCTGCCTCGATGGCCTCGATGATCAACTCCACCTCACTCGCGTTCATGACGGTTGAGCAACGCAAACCTGCAACTGCGATGACCGTCTCGCCACTGGCCCGATCGAACAGGCGGGCTACCATGCTGCTTGGGGCGTCCATAGTGGCTTCAAAGCCCACCGGGTGGAAATGCCAGCGCATCAGCTGACAAGCATTGGGGAACGTGACTTTGTTCATGAGGCCCACCTCTTTCAAACGAGCATGTTCATGGCTCAAATGGGGAGGCAAGGGAGCTGTCTAAACGGCAGCAAAAGCTGGGTGGCCCCGGTATGGATCAGAGAATTCCTACCTCGGCCGATGTGCCTTCCTGCAACATTTCCGAACAGTCCTTACGAAGATCAAAAGTAGCACTCCTGCGGGACACCAGGAGGGATTTTTTTGCAGTAAATGAAAAATATTTCGTTTTATTGATGTGAAGCATGCTCGTTATTCCTAAAGGCTCTTTCGGTTATGCCATTGCATTGAAAAGGCTATTTGCGCCGTCACAGGGTTGTCATGAGTAGCATTGAGACGGCATCCTGCGGCTCCGCTTTGTAACCGGATCTTTCTGGATATGGCTTCGGCTCCGCGCACCATTGATGTGGCTTCCCGTCGTTCTGCAATCGTTCTGGCGCTGTGTCTACCCAGCGATGTCTTGCTGTATCTGTTGCTGCCCATGCATGTGCAGGCTTTTGGCATCAGCCTCGCGCAAGCGGGTGTGCTGCTGGCGGCCAATCGGCTGGTGCGGATATTCGGTTACAGCTATGTGGTGCGCTATTACGCACGTCATGGTGACCGGCCTACGGTGATGCTGGCTGCAGCGACGGCGGCGGTTTGTGCCTTGGGCAATGCTTTCATTTCAGGTTTCTGGTGGTTACTGATTCTGCGTCTGGGATGGGGGTTGGCCTACGCGGCCATGAATCTTTCGACCCAGGTGCTGGCTACTTCGGAACTGACGGGGGCCGCGCACCGCTCAGGTCGTTCAAGGGCATTTATCGCTATCGGCCCCATGATTGCGTTACCGCTGGGGGCTCTGATCAGCATCGAGTTTGGTCCGCGTGTGATTTTCATGGTGCTGACCGTTGCGGCACTTGTCGGCTGGTGGCTTGCACGAGGTCTGCCTGACAGCCCGCATGTGATGCCAGCCCCCACAGGTCGACGCTTCAAAGCCCCGGACAGTGTTGCCATCTGGTCATTCATAGAAGGCGTTGCGCTGGATGGTCTGTTTATCTTCAGTCTCGCATTACAGGCGCAGACCGTGATGGGCGGCAACGGCGTTATCGTGGCAGGCGTTCTACTGGCTCTGCGTTATGTGTCAGAGATGGTGCTGAGTCCTGTCGGCGGCCGTGCTGCGGACCACTTTGGCGCGGTGCGCATGCTGGTGGTCTGCTCCTTGTTGACGTGTCTTGCACTCATCGCGTTTGGCTCTCACTGGTTGATACTGGGCGCGGGCGGGGTGCTGGTTCTACGTGCCGTGCAACTGCCGCTGGTGACGACGCTTGTTGCCCAGCGCAACCCCGGGCCTGATCGCGTTCAGGCATTGGCGGCCAATGCTGTCTGGCGGGATATCGGCGCGGGCATCGGACCTTTGTTGGCCGGATTATTGTTACCTGTTACTTCAGCCGTATGGGTGTATGCTCTCGCAGGTCTGGCGGTAGCGCTCAGTGCCGTATTTTGCGGGCTTCGCAAGTAGAAGACCCAGGCAGACGCAGTGTTTTATCCTTGAGAAAACACACATCCAAATAAACCTTAGTCTTTGATTTGTCCGGCTTTAAGGAGTGTCCGGTGAAACCTTAGGGGCGATTTTGACTCTTATTGGCACGTCAACAAGATCGAAACATGTGCGCGTTAGGCTGTGGGGCGTATCAGGGACACGCTTCGGAGTGCTCGAAAAAGGGAGTTGTACGGGGTAGCTGACCCGGTAAGGGAGGCATTTCACGCTACGCACCTCACTACTGCACATCAGAATCAGAGACCCATGAAAATTTCAAAATTCCCCATCCTCAGCCGGTTTCAGCGCCGCTGTGCCTGGCTTTTTGTTCCCGTGGCATTGGTCGCATCCTCTATAGCACTGTTGAGCCTGGGCAAAGGTGTACATGCCGAACCCAAGAATGGTACTCAGACACTGGTGTTCATGCGCCATGCGGAGAAACCCTCCATGGGTCTTGGGCAGCTCAATTGCCAAGGCCTGAACCGCGCCATTGATCTGTCCGAGTTGCTGCCGCGGCAATTCGGTAAAGCCAATTTCATTTTTGCCGCCAACCCCAGTCGTCATGTGGAAGAGGGCGAAGGTGATCAATCCTATAGCTACCTGCGGCCATTGATGACCGTTGGCCCGAGCGCCATCAAGCTGGGTTTGCCGGTCAATATCGACTTCGGCGCGAATGACACCGGCGCGCTGGCGGATGAGTTGATGCGCGACAAGTATCACAATGCAACCATCTATACGGCCTGGTCCCACGGCTACTTGCCTGAGTTGATCAACAAAGTGGCCGAAGAGGCTTCCGGGAAGAAAATCAAACTTCTGGATGACTGGACCGGTGATGACTTCGATTCAGTGCTGGTCCTGACCCTCAGGTGGGTTAACGGTAAAGCTTCGTTAGAGTACGAGAACTACAAGCAAGGGCTGAACGACGGCGCTGAGGGTTGTCCGAGCTGATTTTTTGAGTGCCGCAAGACCCGGCGACCAAATGCTCTAGCCAGAAATAACGCAATGGAGTACAAATGTACTCCATGAGCACATTATCTCCCAAACGCAGCGCCATCCTGACCTTCATCCGCGATCGTATCGCGCAGCAAGGTCAATCCCCGAGCCTGGCCGAAATCTCCGAAGCCTTTGGCTTTGCTTCGCGCAGTGTGGCCCGCAAACACATTATTGCCCTGACCGAAGCGGGCCTGATCGAGGTTATGCCCAATCAGGCCCGGGGTATCCGCCTGGTTCAGTCCGCGCCACGTCCCGAGTTGCTGGAAATTCCTGTCATGGGCCGCGTGGCAGCAGGTATGCCGATCGGACCGGACGTGGACTATCACGACACCTTGCTGCTGGACCGCAGTACTTTTTCCCGCGTTCCCGATTACCTGCTGCGTGTTCAGGGGGACTCGATGATCGAGGATGGCATTCTTGACGGTGACCTGGTGGGCGTACACCGCAGCAGCGATGCTCATGACGGTCAGATCGTGGTGGCACGGCTCGACGGCGAGGTAACGATCAAGCGTCTGCAAAAGGGGCACGATGCCTTTGTCCTGCTGCCGCGTAATCCAGCCTATGCACCCATCGTGGTAGAGGCGGACCAGGACTTCGCCATCGAGGGTGTGTTCTGTGGCCTGGTGAGGCGTGCATGATGGGCGCCGTGGTCAGTCTCGATGCGCTGCTCGACGAGCGCCGGGTCTGGAAAGGCCGGCAGCCCGCAGCGCCCGTCGGCTTGCAGCCCACTGGCCATTCAGCGCTGGACAACGTGTTGCCTGCGGGCGGCTGGCCAGCATCGGCACTCAGTGAAATTCTGGTCGCGGCCGATGGCAGTGGCGAATTGCGTCTGCTTTGGCCGACGCTGGCCCGGCTGGCCGACAGCGGCGAGCGTATCGTGCTGGTGGCGCCGCCTTACATTCCTTACCCTCAGGCCTGGCTTGCGGCCGGCATAGACATGCGTCAGGTCAGTCTGGTCCAGGCCAGTGAGCGCGATGCGCTGTGGGCAGCCGAACAATGTCTGCGCTCTGGCAGTTGTGGGGCTGTGCTGTGTTGGCCTCGTCAGGCGGATGATCGCGCCCTGCGCCGCTTGCAAGTGGCCGCCGAGACGGGGCAGACCCTGGCTTTCGCCTGTCGGCCCATCACGGCGCTGCACAATCCATCGCCCGCTGCGTTACGGATCGCCATCGATACGCGGCCTGAGCAATTACGTGTACTCAAATGCCGTGGCGGTCTTGCACCGGTCTCTCCCATTCCGTTCTCTACTGACGCCTGAGGTTCCCCTATGTTGTGGGCCTGTGTCCTGCTGCCACAAATGGCACTGGACGGCGTCATGCGCCGTCGTTCCGACCCTGACGAACCTCTGGCGTTGCTGAGCGGCACTGCGCAGCGGCGTATCCTGCAAGCAATCAACCCGGCGGCCCGGGCACTCGGGCTGCGCTCCGGTCAGTCGTTGACCAGTGCGCAGGTGCTGGTCAGGGATTTTGCCACGGTGGAATACGATCCTGCCGAGACTGAACGCCTGCACCGCTTGCTGGCCGCCTGGGCCTATCGTTTCAGTTCGCAGGTCAGCCTCAAGTATCCGCGGGTTTTGTTGATGGAGATCGAGTCCAGTCTCGGCCTGTTCGGTCCATGGCCGGTGTTCGAGGCGCGACTGCGTCAGGAACTGAGCGCACTGGGCTTCAGCCATCGCATCGTCGTCGCGCCCAACCCGGTAGCGGCGCGGATGTTGGCCAATGCCCATGACGGACTGGCCGTTACATGCCCCCGCGATCTACGCCAGAAGCTTGAGCAGATGCCCCTGGATCGGCTGGGTCTGGGTCGTGAAGTTGCCGTAGCGTTGTCGCGTATGGGGTTGCGCAACCTGCGTCAGGTACTGGCTTTGCCACGCGATACGTTAGCGCGACGCTTCCCGGCGCAGGTCTTGCAGCATCTGGATTCCCTGTTGGGGGAGCGCCCGGTTGCACTGGAGTGCTATGTGCCTCCGGATTATTTCGACGTACGCATCGAGCTGAATTTCGATGTTGAGTCTCATCAGGCGTTGCTTTTTCCACTCAAGCGCCTGATTGCAGATCTGGCCGCATTCCTCGCCGGGCGTGACAGTGGCGTGCAGCGTTTTGGCCTGTATCTGGAGCATAACGAAGGGCCAGACAGCGTTGTGCCTGTCGGGTTGCTCAGTGCCGAGCGCGAGGCTGGCATGCTGTTTGAGTTGGCCAGAGGCAGACTTGAGCAAGTTCAGGTGACATCACCCGTGAAGGCCGTACGCTTGCTGGCCCGGGACCTGCCAGCTTTTGTGCCTGCGCATCGGGAACTGTTCGATGAGCGCCCGCAACAGGCCTTGCCCTGGGAGCAACTGCGCGAGCGATTGCGGGCTCGGTTAGGTGATGACTCCGTTAACGCATTGCAGATGCACGAAGATCATCGCCCGGAATGCGCATGGCAACGTAACGCATCAGGCAAAGCCCGGCCCACTGCGCCCAAAGTCCCCAGGCCGGGTTGGTTACTCCCTGAGCCACAGCTATTACAGGGCGTAGGAACACGCATTCTTGCCGGCCCCGAGCGAATCGAATCGGGTTGGTGGGACGGTGGCGATGTGCGTCGGGACTACTTTCTGGTTGAAACTCGCAACGGACAGCGTGGCTGGGCTTATCGCACTGTTGGCGAACAGGGTGATCTGTTGCTGCATGGCTGGTTTGCATGAGCGATCAATATGCCGAGCTGCACTGCCTGTCGAACTTCAGTTTCCAGCGCGGCGCATCCAGTGCCATCGAGCTGTTCGAACGCGCCAAAGCCCACGGCTACTCGGCGCTGGCAATCACTGACGAGTGCACCCTCGCCGGAATCGTCCGTGCCTGGCAGGCCGCGAAAAAAACCGAATTACCCTTGATCGTCGGTAGCGAAATACAGATTGCCGACGGTCCCAAGGTTGTTCTGTTAGTTGAGAATTTGCAGGGCTATCAGGCCCTCTGCCAGTTGATAACTGTAGGTCGACGCAGAGCCAAAAAAGGTCAGTATCAACTTTTTCGTGAAGACTTCAGCCTGCCAATGTCAGGGCTGCTGGCCTTGTGGGTTCCGGATACCGAGCTGACAGACAGCACCTTGCATGAGCAAGGCCTTTGGCTGAACAGCCATTTTGCTGATGTGTTGTGGCTGGCCGTCGAGTTGCATTGTGGGCCCGATGACCAGCATCGTCTGGAGAAACTGCTGGCTCTGGCGCAAAGCCTGCAGATTCCGGCCGTCGCCAGCGGTGACGTGCACATGCACGCGCGGGGGCGGCGGGCCTTGCAAGACACCATGACCGCTATCCGTCATCACACAACCGTGGCCGAAGCGGGCCATCATCTGTTTGCCAACGGCGAGCGTCATTTGCGTTCGCCCAGGGTACTGGAGGCGCTCTATCCCGAAGCGCTGCTGGCTGAAAGCGCTCACATTGCCCGGCGCTGCTGCTTTGATCTGAAGCAGTTGCGTTACGAGTATCCCCACGAATTGGTGCCCGCCGGGCACACATCCACCTCGTGGTTGCGGGAAAAGACCGAGGAAGGCGTAAACAGACGCTGGCCACTTGGGCCTGCTGCCGAAACAAGGGCACAGATCGAAAAGGAACTGGGCCTTATCAGCGAGATGAAATTCGACAGCTATTTTCTGACGGTTCATGACATCGTCCAGTTCGCTCGCAGCCGCCATATCCTTTGTCAGGGCCGTGGCTCGGCGGCCAATTCGGTGGTGTGTTTTGCGCTGGGCATCACTGAACTGAATCCGGAAAAAAGCAACCTGCTGTTCGAGCGCTTCATTTCAAAAGAGCGTAATGAACCGCCGGATATCGACGTGGACTTCGAGCACGAGCGTCGTGAGGAGGTCTTGCAGTACGTATTTCAACGCTATGGGCGGGGCAGGGCAGCGCTGACGGCAGTGGCCAGCACTTACCACGGCACGGGCGCAGTGCGTGATGTCGCCAGAGTGCTGGGGTTGCCGTCTGACCAGATCAATGCGCTGGCCGATTGTTTCAGCAGTTGGAGCGATGAGTTGCCATCGGTGGAGCGCCTGCGGGAAAGCGGTTTCGATCCAGAGACGCCGATACTGCATCGGGTACTGACACTCACCGGCGAGCTGATTGGCTTTCCCCGGCATCTGTCGCAGCACCCCGGTGGTTTCGTGATTTCCGAACATCCGCTCAACACCCTGGTACCGGTTGAAAACGCCGCCATGGCCGACAGAACCATCATCCAGTGGGACAAGGACGATCTGGACGCCGTCGGTTTGCTCAAGGTCGATATTCTGGCACTGGGCATGCTCAGTGCGTTGCGTCGAACCTTTGATCTTGTGCGCCGCTATCGGGGAGACGAATGGACCCTCGCAACACTTCCCGTAGACGATCCGGCTACCTATGAAATGATCAGTCGTGCGGACACCGTCGGCGTTTTTCAGATTGAATCCCGCGCGCAGATGGCGATGCTGCCCCGTATGCAGCCCAGAAAGTTCTACGATCTGGTGATCGAGGTAGCTATTGTTCGTCCGGGCCCGATTCAGGGGGATATGGTTCATCCTTATCTGCGCAGGCGTAATGGCGAAGAGAAAGTGACCTATCCGCCCCGGCTTGAGAAAGTATTCCAACGTACCCTGGGCGTACCGTTGTTTCAGGAGCAGGTCATGGAGGTGGCGATCATTGCCGCCGATTACACGCCCGGCGAGGCGGATGAGTTGCGTCGCTCCATGGCCGCCTGGAAGCGTCATGGCGGGTTGGAGCCACATCGAGTGCGTCTGGCTGAACGGATGACCGCCAATGGTTACGAGCCTGCCTTCATTCAGCGAATTTTCGAGCAGATCAAAGGTTTTGGCAGCTACGGGTTTCCGGAGTCTCATGCAGCCAGTTTTGCCTTGTTGACTTACGCCAGCTGTTGGCTGAAGTGCCATGAGCCTGCGGCATTTGCCTGTGCGCTGATCAACAGCTGGCCGATGGGATTCTACAGCCCGGACCAAATCCTGCAGGACGCTCGTCGTCACCACATCGAAATTCGTCCGGTGGACGTGCGCTACAGCAACTGGGATTGCTCTCTTGAGCCTGTCGATCACCCTGACCGGAATCGCTCACTGGCATTGCGCATGGGACTTCGCATGGTTCGGGGGTTTCGCGAAGAGGATGGCCTGCGGATTGAAGCGGCCAGAGCGAGGAGTGCGCTAGTGGACGCCACTGACTTGAGTCAGCGCGCGGGGCTGGACGCTCGGGCGCTGGAACAACTGGCCGATGCCGGAGCCTTGCGTGGCCTGATCGGGCATCGCCATCGGGCACGCTGGGAAGTCGCGGGTGTAGAAGCTCAACGTCCCTTGTTCGGCCCTGAGCACACTCCCGCGGAAACCCAGGTTGCTTTGCCATTGCCGACAGTTGCCCAGGACTTGATGGCTGATTACGCCATGACCGGCACCACGCTGGGGCCCCATCCGTTGGCCATGTTGCGCCGTCAGTTGACTGCGAAACGGTTTCGCAGCTCAAAAGATTTGCTGGACCTTGAGCATGGCCGGACGTTAAGCGTCGCCGGGCTGGTGGTCGGTCGGCAGCGTCCGGGAACGGCCAGCGGCGTAACCTTCGTGACGCTTGAGGACGAGTTCGGAATGGTTAACGTAGTGGTGGTCTGGCGCGATCTTGCCGAGCGGCAGCGCAAGGTGCTGGTGGATTCGCAATTGCTTCAGGTGTTTGGTCGTCTGGAGTCACAGGGCGGCGTGCGCCATCTGATCGCTCAACGTCTTTACAATCTGACGCCGTTACTGACCGGGCTGGATGTACGCAGTCGAGACTTCAAATAAACGATCTGCCAGCCGTTCGGCGTGTAGATTGAAGGGCAAGGTGCCGACTGGCTGGCAGATGGTTTAACGTCTGGCGACGGCCTTTAAGGTTTGAATCGAAAAGGCAATTCGGGAGTTTCAGGCTGCGTTTCTCAGCGAGTCTCGCTGGCAGGTACGCTCAGTGGAGCTTTACTGGCATTAAGCGTGTCGTGGACACCGTCAAGCAGTTGGGAAATGGTCCAGGGTTTGGCGATAAACAGAACATCCGCAGGGAGCTGCTCGCTACCCGGTGTTCCGTGCCCTGACATGACAACAATGGGAATGCCCCATTTGGTGGCAACCATATTCGCCAACGCAATGCCATCCATGCTGCCGGGCATGCGTACGTCGGTCAGCAGTAGCGAGACATCCGCCGCATGCTTCTCGAGATACTCAACCGCCTGATCGGCATTTTCCACAGACTCAGTCCTGAAGCCGCCCTCGAACTCCAGAATCTCCTGCACAAAGTCCCGGATCATCGGTTCGTCTTCGACGATCAAGATCAGATCCTGGTTTTGCGAGGACTCCCCATACTGCGGTGATTGAGTCATTTTTCCCTTCCTCAGCCTCATACATTAAAAATCGGGAAGCACAGCAACGTGGATCCATTTTGTTGCTCCCCGATATCTGAACAAAACAAACCCGAAAAAATTCATTTTTTTATAAAAATCGACGAGTTGCAGACAATCGGTCCATTTAAACTTGCCCGAAAAGCGAAAAACATCAGCTTGAGGCAGATTTGCAGGAAAGTTATCACGATTGGAATGGACCGGAGGCAGTAAATAAAGCCGAACTGGGCAGACCTGTGAACTGGGTCGGAACCGGGCGCGATTATCCGGGTTGAATGAATATCCTTGTAGGCGTGAGCTTGCTCGCGATAGCGCAAGGTCAGACGGTAATTTCTCAACAGGTCTACCGTTATCGCGAGCAAGCTCACTCCTACAGCGTCCGTGTTTGCTGCGCGACAACGCGGCGTCTGAACAACGGGGATCTCCTGCAGATTGCAAACATCGGCACTACACCGCTAAATAACCTGCACGCACCCCACGTTTTTTGTCATCATTCCGCGCATCCGTCACCCGGAATACCCCGTCAATGCGAAGCTTCTGTACTGTTTTATCCGGGCTGGCCCTGTCGGCGGTTCTTGCAGGATGCATTGCGACGCCCATTCCCCTGACTCAACAAACCCGCGAACGCTTGAGTCAGCAAGCGCCGATCCGTTTCGTCGTGACCTTTGACGATGGTCCGAGTGCATCCAGCCTGGCCAACCCTACGGTGGAAGTGCTGCACAGTCTTGCAGAGAACCCGGTGCAAAACGATATCAAGGCCGTTTTCTTCGTCCAGACGGGAGCTACACGAGCGGGTAACAGTGACCGTGGTCGCAGAATCATGCGCCGTGAAGCCGTTGCGGGGCATATCCTGGGGTTTCATTCGGGTACGCCCGGCCATACTAACCATCGCTCATTGAGTGACGAAGTGCTGGAGCAATCCCTGCAACAGGGCAGCGCGATCATCGCATCAACCATGGGTAGCCCGCCGACGCTGCTCCGTCCACCGTTCTGGAACTACGACCAGCGTACGTTTGCGGCCTACCAGCGGCATGGCATGCGGGTGCTGCTGACCGATATCAGCGCCAATGACGGCAAAATCTGGGGCTTCAACGCCAGCCCACGCAGACGTGCCCACATGCTTCGGGAAATGTCCGAAGTGCGCGAACGCGTTGCCACCGGTGAGTTTCATGCGGTAGATGGTGCCATTCCGATTGTGGTGACCTTTCATGACCTGAATCGCTACACCGCACGGCACACCCGGGAATACCTGCAGATTTTATTGGACAGCGCTCAGGCAACCGGTCTGCAAGTAGCTCCCAAGCCTTTTTATGATGACCGCGCCGAGTTGCAACGCGCTGCGCTGTCCCGAACGGTGCCAACCAGTGCTGTTGCTGTCCACTTGCCAGGGGTGTGGGGTTGGCTCTGGGATAACGACTCCAGATAAACAACGTGCTGCAGACACTCAACCGCTGAAATGCAGAAAGGCGACACCGGGTCGCCTTTCTGCATTTAGTCTGTCGCTTAGTCTGTCGCCAGTATTACCGCCGATTAGTAGCGCTCAAGCCAGTGCGCATAAGCCGTAGGCAGTGTCCAGGACGCCCGGTCGATACCCAGTTCCTTAGCCGCGAAATAAGCCCAATGCGGGTTGGCCAGGTGAGCCTTGCCGACCATCACCAGATCCAGCTGACCCTCTTTGACCGCCTGCTCGGCGATACCCGGGAAACCAAAACCCCATGCGGACGAAACCGGAATGTCGGCTTCGCGGCGTACACGCTCGGCGATAGGTCCCATGAAGGCTGGAGCCCAAGGAATGTTGGCATCGGGAATGGAGAAGCCAATGCTGACACTCAGCATGTCCAGACCGGCCGCTTTGAACTGGCGGGTCAATTCGATGGATTCCAGCAGCGTCTGCTCGTCACGGCCATCGAATTCCAGCACACCGAAACGTGCCGTCAGGGGCAGATGCTCTGGCCAGACCTCACGCACGGCAGCCAGGGTTTCCAGCAGGAAACGGCTGCGGTTTTCGAAACTGCCGCCATAGGCATCTTCACGTTGGTTGGAGTGCTCGGAGAAGAACGACTGGGCCAGATAACCATGAGCGAAGTGCAGTTCCAGCCACTCAAAACCTGCATCTCGGGCACGGCGGGCTGCGGCGACGAAGTCTTCGCGGACACGGGCAATGTCGTCCAGCGTCATGGCCGTTGGCTGTTTTGACAAGTGAGCGCCAAAGGCAATGGAGGAGGGCGCGATGGTTTGCCAGCCGCGGGCATCATCAGCCGCGATATGGTCATCGCCTTCCCATGGACGGTTTGCGCTGGCCTTGCGGCCTGCGTGTGCAATCTGGATGCCGGGCACCGAACCCGCTGCCTTGATGGCCTGCACTACCGGTACAAACGCTTGGGCCTGCTCGTCGTTCCAGATCCCGGTGCAGCCCGGAGTGATCCGGCCTTCAGGCGAAACAGCTGTAGCTTCGACGATCACCAGACCAGCACCGCCGCGTGCCATGGCGGCCAGGTGTACCTGATGCCATTCGTTGATCAGGCCGTCGACTGCGGAGTATTGGCACATCGGCGGAACTGCAATCCGGTTGCGCAACGTGATGTCTTTCAGGGTGTAGGGTTGGAATAACGCAGACATTAAACAGACCTCGGAATGACGTTTCGTTTGTTCGATACTATTCGAACAATGGCTGTCCGGTAAACCCCCGTGTATGATTCGCCCCATGCGCCCATTCAAGCATCCCCCCGCCAGCGACTTTGAACTCGAGCGAGTGTTTTACGCTCTGAGCGATCCGGTTCGTCTGGAGATAGTCCGATATCTAGGCCGCGTGCCTCAGGCCACGTGTGGCGAGCTTGACGGTGGAAGACCCAAGTCGAGTATGTCCCATCATTTCCGGGTGCTGCGTGATGCAGGCCTGGTCATGACCCAGAACGTAGGCACCACGCACATGAACTCGCTGCGAACCGATGACCTGGACAGTCGATTTCCGGGGCTGATGGCCGCGATCCTTGCCCAAAAGGCTTGAAGCTTTCAATGACAGAAAGGCCTGACCCACCTGGCCGGAGCAGTAAATGAAATTCATACACCAGCGTGAACACCTCAATGAAGACGACATCGTGGTCATTCAGGCTTCGCAGACCTGCAATATTCGCCTGATGAGCGATGCAAACTTCCGCAGCTTCAAGAACGGTGGACGGCACACCTATCACGGCGGGGCGTTTGATACTTTTCCAGCCAAAATCACTGTGCCAAGCAGTGGCTACTGGAACATCACCCTCGACACCGTCACGCGCCGTGCTATCAGCGTAACGCGCAAACCGACACTGACGCACTCGATCAAGATTATTCGCAGGTCTTGATACTGCTGCCTGCGGAATCAGACCTGTAGGAGCTGCCGAAGGCTGCGATCGCGGTATGTCAGGCTAAATGCTTCGCAGCCTTCGGCAGCTCCTACAGAAAATGTTGGCGTCCTTGCCGTCTGGTTATGAACTCTTGTGCGTGAATTCATTGTTATGAGATGCAGCGTTATTCAAAACAGGGCAATTCGAAGCAGAGCTATTCGGCGACCTCACAAATGCTGAGGATAGCCAGGATGTAGACGCGCACCATGTCCAGGTAATCGCTGATGTGTACGCGTTCGTCCGGCATGGTGTTGAACTTGCCGCCCGGACCGCAGACGACGCCTTGCATGCCCAGACGCTGGTAAAAGTGCGCAGCGTCAGTGCCGAAATAAGCGGGCGGGGTGATGATGCCGGTTGGTTGCGGCTCGCCACGAACCTGCTGATAAGCAGCGTTGATCGCCTTGACGATCAGCGAGTCGTGGGACACCTCGAACGGTGGCATCAGCGGCTGATTGTCACTGTCATTGATCAACTTTGCCTGCAGCCCGGGGAATTGCTCGCAGAGCTGATCGAGCAAGCGCTGCAGGTCGGCCAGTACCGACTCCACGGTTTGCCCTGGCGTATAGCGTGCCGAACCGCGCAGGCGCAGGAAGTCCGCGACTTGTGGCGGACGCCATTCTTCGAGGTCGCGGCCCAGCGCGCCGCGCACCACGCCGATATGACCGCGGTTGACCTTCTCATGCTCCGGCGACCGTGCGCCGCTGAAGGTGATGCCGTTGATCTGCGGGATCAACTGCACCGCAGCGGTGATCACGTCCACGGCTTCTTCACGCTTGGACAGGTGACGGGTGTCGCCGGTCAGCTCGATGACGAACATCAAAGAGCCCACGTGCAGCGTAACGGCCTGCAGGTCGGTGGGTTCTGAATTGATGAAATAGTCCGCCTTCACACCTTGCTCGATGGCCGCAATGGTCCCGATGCCACCCTGCAGTTCACCCACCACATAAGTGAGGATGACATCGCCCTTGAGCTTGATACCCGCATCGATCAAGGTTTTCAGCGCGCAAAAATAGGCTGCATCACCAGCCTTCATGTTGGAAACGCCGATGCCGTAGATGAACTCGTCATCAATCTTTCCGGCCCACGGATCCACCGTCCAGCCTTCAGTCACCGGGTTGGTGTCGAGATGCCCATTGAACAGCAGGCTGTGACCGCCACCCTGGCCCTTGAGCGTGCCAATGGCGTTCAGGCGTTCGCCCGGCACCGGCATCAGTTTGGCGTCCAGCCCCAGTTCCGCCATTTGCCCCGCCATGTATTCGGCCAGTTGCCGTTCTTCGGGGGTGGCGCTGTAGCTTTTGTGCTGCACCATGCGCGCCAGGAAATCCAGGCAGTACGCCTCGTCAATGCGGTCGAGTAGCGCTTCAGGCGTCATGCAGGGGCTCTTCATCAAGGCGCTCCAATTCATTCAAAGGCTGCGGCACTGCGTCGAGCAGGGCGCGGGTATAGGGGTGAGTGGCCTGAGCGGCCATGCCCACGGCGGGCAGAATTTCCAGCAGATCGCCGCGGTACATCACGGCAATCCGGTGGGCAATCTGCCGGACCAGATTGAGGTCATGGGTAATGAACAGGTAAGCGGTACCGTGCTGGCGGCGTAGTTCCAGTAGCAGTTCGATCACCGTGGCCTGCACCGAAACGTCCAGCGCAGCGGTGATTTCATCGCAGATCACCAGTTCCGGGCGGGCGGCGAACGCGCGGGCGATGGCGACACGCTGCTTCTGTCCACCTGACAACTCATGGGGGTAGCGACTGGCAAAGTCTTCAGGCAGGCGCACTTCGCGCAGCAGACGGCCGATCGCCTCAGCTTCGGTTTCGCCTTGCGTCAGGCCATACAGGCGCAAGGGTCGAGACAGGATCTGCCCAATCGTCTGCCGTGGATTAAGCGAGGCATCCGGGTGCTGAAAGATGATTTGCACCTTGCGCCGATAATCGCGGTCCATCTGCGCGGGGCCGCAGATCGGTTTGCCGTCGAAATACACAGCGCCGGTAAACGGTGTCAAACCGGTCAAGGCCTTGGCCAGGGTTGATTTGCCCGAACCGGACTCGCCGATGATGCCAAGGATTTCACCCCGCGCCATGCTCAGGTTCATGTCGCGGGCCCCCATGGAGGGCACTGATTTACGCCGCAACAGACTGTCGAGCAGGCTAGGGCGACCATAACGGACGTTGAGGTCGCTGACTTGCAGTAGCGCCGGGCCGACGGATTTCTTCTCATCCAGCAGACGTTTGTCCGCAGCCGGAACAGCCGCCACCAGACGTTGCGTGTAAGGATCACTTGGGGCGCTGAAAATGCGTCCGCCACGAGCCTGCTCGACGATGCGCCCCTGATTGAGCACGCACACCCGATCCGCGACTCGCGACACCAGCGCCAGGTCATGGGAGATATATAAAGAAGCAACGCCGGTCTCTTCACGCAGACGGCGAAACAACTGCAGGATCTGCGCGGAGCTGATTACGTCTAGGGCCGTGGTCGGCTCATCGAAAATCAGGCACTGCGGGCGGCGGGCGAAGGCGGTTGCGATCAGCACACGCTGTTTCTCGCCACCGGACGCTTCATGGGGGAAGCGCTTCATCATCGCGGCAGGGTCTTTCAGGTCAACGTCGGCCAGCAACTGTTCGCCCAGGGCCCAGGCCTCGCGATAGCCCAGATCCCGGTGGCGGGTCAGGACTTCAACCACTTGCTCGCCGAGGCTGAGTGTCGGATTAAGCGACGCGCTAGGGTCCTGAAAGATCATGCCCAAACGCCCGCCGCGCAGCTTCTCTACTTCACGTTGAGGCATTTGCAGCAGGTTCTCGCCTTGCAGGCTGATGCTGCCGCCCATCTCCCGGGCATTGCTGGCCAGGTAGCGCATGATCGCCCAGCCGAGGGTGGTCTTGCCCGAGCCGGACTCACCGACCAGCCCGACGACTTCGCCTGCTGCAACGCTGAAGTCAATGTTCTGCAGGACATGCAGGGCGCCGGTGGGCAATTGATAGTCGAGGCTGTAATCAGCCACTTCCAGAATCGTACTCATGAGCGCTGCCCCTTGGGATTAAGGGCATCGCGCAAGCCATCGCCCAGCAGATTGAAGCCGATCGCAATGATGGCGATTGCCAGGCCCGGCATCAGCATCATCCACGGAGCCTGAAAGAAGTAGCGCCGCGCTTCGGCAACCATCAGCCCCCATTCAGGCTGTGGCGGTTGTGCGCCAAGGCCGAGGAAACTCAAGGTGGCGAACAGCATGATGGCGAAGGCCACGCGAATGGTTGCTTCGACGATGATCGGCGCCACGATATTGGGCAGCATTTCCCGCACCACGATGTAGGCGGTGGATTCGCCCCGGGCGATTGCGGCATTGACGTAGTCCTGACGGCGGGCAGCCAGGGCCACGCTGCGGGCAATACGCGCCATGCCTGGGACAAAGGCAATAGTGATTGCCAGTACCGCATTGAAATCGCTTTTGCCCAGAGTGCTGACAATCAACATTGCAAATAACAGCGTAGGAATCGCCATCACCGCGTCCAGCGTCCGCATCAATGCTTCGTCGACGCGACCGCCGAGGTAGCCGCTGACAGTGCCCAACAACGCGCCGATCAGCATCGCCATGGCGGTCGCAAACACGGAGAGCGAGATCGTCGCCTGGGCGCCAACCAGCACACGACTGAGGATGTCGCGACCCATTTGGTCAGTACCCAGCCAGTGCGTCAGGCTGGGCGCTTTGTAACGGGTGAGAATCGAAATGGCTTCCGGATCGAACGGGGCTAGCGCAGGGCCTGCGACCACCAGAATGACCGCCAGCAGCAAGATAAGACTGCCCAGCAAGCCTTGAGGCGTCGCCAGCAGCCGGTAGAAAACATTACGCATATTGAATTCGCCGGTCGAGATAGGCATAGGTCAGGTCAGCCACAAAGTTGACCACGCAATAAGTAGCGGCAAGGATCAGCACACCACCCTGAATCGCCGGCAAGTCCCGGGCGGCTACAGCGACCAGCAATTCGCGGCCGATGCCGGGGATGTTGAAAATCTCCTCGACCACGACGATGCCGCCCAGCAGGTAGCCAACGTCCAGCGCGACAATGGTGATGGTCGGCAGCAAGCCGTTGCGCAGCGCATGACGCAGCAATACCCGCCGCCGTGTGAGGCCCTTGAGGCGTGCGGCGCGTATGTAGTCGGTTTCCAGAACGTCGATCATCTCCGAGCGCACCATGCGCGAGACATGGGCAACCATGATCATCGACACCGTCAGCGTCGGTAGAATCAGGTGGCGAATGCCTTCGACGACGTTATCGCCCAGCGGCACATAGCCGGTCGCAGGCAGCAACTGCCAGAAATCAGCGAAGAGTAGAACCAGCAGCGTGGCGGTGACGAACTCGGGCAACGACACGCCGATGTAAGACAGCACGCCAATGATCAGGTCCACTGGACGCCCCCGACGCACAGCGGCAATGATTCCCAAAGGAATCGCCACCGCCAGCATCAGCAGCAACGAGCAGCTTGCCAGCAATAACGAGCGGCCCAGCGCATCAAGCAGCGAACCGAGCACTGGCTGGCCATTGCGCATCGACACACCCAGGTCGCCTTGCAGAACCCCCATCAACCAGTGACTGAATTGCAGCCAGGCTGGCTGATCCAGCCCGAGCCTGGCGCGCAGCGCTTCAAGGGCTTCAGGCGTGGCGTTCTGGCCCAGCAAGGTCACCGCCGCATCTGCCGGGAGCAGTTGCGTGATGGCAAAGACCAGCAGTGAAACGATCAGCAGGGTGTACACGACCAATAGCAAACGCTTGGTCAGATAAGCAGCAGTCACAGGTTTATCCTCGTTTCATCCACGCTTGGGCGCGCTGTCGTCCAGCCACGCCTGATCGAGACGGAATACCGCGCCGCGAGGGTGCAATTGATAGCCCTGGACGTAATTGCGTTGCGCGGCCAGTACATCGAAGAACGTCGGAATCAGCGATGGCACCTGCTCATGCATCAGTTTCTGCGCAGTGGCGTACAGAGCGGCGCGCTTGACCGGATCATCGGTGCCACGGGCTGCAGTCACTGCCGCGTCAAACTCGGCGTTGTTCCAGCGGGTTTCATTCCAGGCGGCATTCGACGTGTACAACAGCGAGAACACCGCGTCGGCGTAGGGCTGCATGTTGTAGAAGCCGACATAGAAGTTGCCTTTCTTCCAGACCTGATCCAGATAAGTGCTGTTGGCCATGGTCGCAACATTGATGTTGAAACCGGCTGGCTTGGCCATTTCGCGGACAGCAATACCCAGCTGGGTACGGGTGGACGGTTTGTCCGAAGCAACCAGCGTGATGTCCAGGCCGTTGGGATAACCGGCGTCGGCCAGCAGTTTTTTCGCCTGCTCGATATTGGCCTCTCGCAAGGCAATATCGCTGTGGTAGCGATAGGCAGCATTGAGCGGGGTGTCATTGCCGGGAGTACCAAAACCTTCCGCCACAAAATCCACGAGGGCGGCGCGGTCAACACAAAGAGACAGCGCCTGACGAACCCGCACATCGTTGAACGGTGGCTGGTCGCACGCCATGTTGATATTCAGGAACTGTCCGGAAGGCACGCGCAGACCTTTAACGCCACTGGCGTCACTGAGTCGGCTGAACTCTGTGGCTTGAGCCGACAGCATCAGGTCAATGTCGCCCGACATCAGCGCCGAGCTTTCCGCCGACGGATCGGGGTATACGCGGATTTCGATACGATCCAGATGCGGGCGTTCCGGGTCATGAAAGTGTTCGTTGCGGGCAACCACTACCATGCGTTCCGGCTCGAACGACACCAGTTTGAACGGCCCCGTGCCCACCGCTTCGCGGGACAGCCGCGCCAGATCGCCTTGCACGATGGCGGCCGGGACGATCTTGGCGTCCGGGTAGGCCAGGCTCACAGGCAAGTCGGCATACGGGGCGCTGGTGGTGATTTTTATGCGCACGTCATCAAGGGCTTCCACGGTTTGAATCGGGCCGATGTTGCGCAGGCCGGGCGAAGCGGTTTTTGGATCAAGGATCGCTTGCAGGCTGGCGGCAACGTCCTTGGCGGTGCAGGCGCTGCCATCGTGGAAGCGCAGGTTGCCGCGCAACGTGAAGGTCCACTCGGTCAGCGTGTCGTTGTGGCTCCAGGATTGCGCCAGATCCGGTTCTGCCTGCATCTCCTGACTCAGACGGGTCAGGCCGTTATAGAGCAGTTCGCTGAGCAGATACTCGGGATTAACCCGTGCCAGCAGCGGGTTGAGCATACCGACTGCCTGATCGACGCTGATACGCAGCGTGCCACCTTTGCGAGCCGCAGCGGCGGCCCAGAGTGTGCCGGAAAACGGCAGCATGGCCGCGCCGGTGACGATGGCGGAAGTGGTCAGGAAACGACGGCGGTTGAGCCTGAAAACGGTAGTCATGGCGATACTTCACTTTGCAATGAGTGGGCGTAGGGCAGCCAGGTAAGAAGCCGATAACCAGTCTTGATGCCGGTCTTCGGTGTTTCCAGTGTTCAGTCAGCAGGTGACTCAGTGAGCGCTGGCGAAACGAAGTCAGCGGCCAGATAGGTCAGGATCGATTGCGCCAGCGCCACCAGATCGCTGCGGGTGGTGTACTCGTCCGCAGCGTGAATACGGCTTTCCGGGCGGATCAGTCCACCCAGCAGAATTTCCTGGATGCCCGCTTGTTGCACCCATCCCATGTCCGAACTGCTCGACGAGCCGTAGCGCTGAAACTGTTCCGGGGTGAAACCGAAGCCGACACCCAGCGCCGCCTGCCAGCGCGGCCAGTGCGGACCGGTAGGGTCCGCAACCGGGGCCAGATGACCAATCACTTCATGTTCGAAGGACAACGCTTCGCTATCCGCCATGGCGCTCTCAATGCAGTTTTTCAACTCAGCCATGACCTGTTCGTAAGGCTCCTGCGGCGCGTAGCGGCGATTGATCAGGATGTCGAATTGCGCCGGGACGGTTGATCCCTTGCTGCCACCATGGGCGGCGGCCAGCGTCATGCGTGAAATCAGCGGCGCGCCGTTGTAATGCGGAGGCGCGGGCATCGGCCAGGCTCGTTTTTGCACGTCGAGCTTCAGGCTGTGCAACGCATTGAGCAGCGGCAGGCTCTGTTCAATGGCATTGATTGCATTGACCGGCTCACCCGAATGCGAGGAGCGGCCTTTGACCGTGATCTTCAGATCGATGCTGCCAAAGCAGCCCGCCCAGATGCGGGGGGCGGCGCCGCCGTTGAAGCTGAGGATATGGCCTTCCACCAGTTGTTGTTCGGCCAGATAACGGATACCTGGGTACAAACCGCCTTCCTCGTCAGTACACAGTAACAACGATGGGCAGTAGCGCAGCGGCAAATTGAAACGCTGGGCAGCGCGCAAGGCAGCGAGGGTGGAGGCGATGCTGCCTTTCATATCAGCGGTGCCGCGGCCAATGAGTTTGCCTTCGACCTCGGTCAGTTGCAGCGGCGGCTGAGTCCAGCCGTCGCCCGGCGGTACGGTATCGACATGGAAATACAAGCTGCAGACTTCCTGATCGCCAGGCTGACGAGCAACAAGATTGATGCGTTCGCCATAGGCTTCGCCGCTGCGGGTCTGCCATAACGTTTCGGGCACCGTGACGCGTCGGGTGTCCATCCCCAACGGCGCGACCAACTCATCCATGAGGTCGGCAAACGCGCCGTAGCCCGCACCGGGAGGAAAACAGGTGTCTACGGCGATCATGCGTTGCAGATCATGGAGGAGCGAATCATGATCCGCCTCGATTGACTCGAGTGCCTGTTTCAGCGCCGCATTCATCGTCATTTTTCGCTCTCGATGTATTTCTATATAGTTTATAGTTAAGTATCCACGCACGGCCCGTCAAGGAAAAAAGATGACAGACAGCAACCCGCCGCTTGCACCTGTGAATTTCTCGCGCCTGAGCGAAAACGACGGCGCGCCCCTTTATGAGGTAGTCAAACGGCATATTTCCGAGGCAATCCTCCTAGGCGAGTGGGCAAGCGGCACGGTGATACCCAGTGAGAATGCTTTGGCGGCCGATTTCGGCGTGTCAGTCGGCACCATCCGGCGCGCATTGGCCGAGTTGGTGTCCGAGGGGATGCTGATGCGCAGACGCAAAACGGGCACCGTGGTGACCGGCTGGGCTCCGTTGCACAACCTGCGCTATTTCTTCCAGTACTTCCGATTGCACAACAAGGAAGGCGCGCTGCTGAAATCGCGCACGGTATTGCTTGATTACCAGTTGGGGGAGGCCAGTGCGAACGATGCGGAAAAGCTGCTGATCGAAGAGGGCAGTCCGGTCTATCGCTTGCACCGCCTGCGTAGCATCGACGGCGTGCCTGCGATGCATGAGCAGTTCACGATTGTGGCCAGTAAAGTCCCGGATTTTCCTGGCCCGGAGGAATTGCCGGAATTGCTCTATCGTTATCTGCTTGAGCAGTACGGTCTGCGTGTTGCTGCTGTGCGGGAGCAACTGACGGCTGGTCTGGCCAATGACGAGGATTGCGCACTGCTGGAACTGACCGCGCCCCATGCAGTGATGATTATTGATGCGGTGTCATTCGATCAGGCCGCCACGCCGGTCATGATGACCCACCAGCGCGCGAGCACTGAGCACTTCATGTACGTCAATGAGATTCGGTAGGATCCCTGCAGACTGGCTACGCGCCGTGAGCGGGGATTAAGTGGCGGTTCAATATTCGTCTGCAAACCCCAATCCCCGCAGGAGCGAATTCATTCGCGAAAGGGCCGGTACCTCCGCAGCTTATATACGGCCTGGAATACCGCCTTCCGACTAGATTCGGTTCCACGGGCCGTCCATGAGCGTGAGATCATGATCGGCCCGCGTTCTGGGCTTGCCCGCTCAGTTTGTTATCGCTGAATCCGTTCGACAATGGCATTCAGCAGCACATCGCACCCCATCCGTGCATCTTCCGGGAAGATATCCTCGGCCTCGTTATGACTCAACCCGCCAACGCATGGGATGAACACCATGGTGGTTGGGCAGTGTCGAGCCAGCAGGATAGCGTCGTGGCCTGCGCCGCTGACGATGTCCTGATGCGGATACCCCAGCGCTTCGACGGCACGGCGCACTGCGGCGACGCAGTCCTTGTCGAACGGAGTGGCCGGACTGAGCCAGTGGCGCTGTATGTTCAGGGTCAACCCGCGAGCGTCAGCCACTTGCTGGAAACGCTGTTGGACCTGCTGTTCCATGAGCGCAATCTGCTCGTCTTCGTGGTGACGTAAATCGACCGTGAAGTTCACGCTGCCTGCGATGGTATTGCGCGACGATTTGGCGATGCTCAACTGGCCGATGGTCACCAGCCCTTTGGGCGCGAACTCATCGGCCAGGGCTTCAAGTTGCGCAGCCATTTGCGCCACGCCAAACAGGGCGTCCTTGCGCAGTTTCATCGGTGTGGTCCCGGCATGGGCGCTCTGGCCTTTGACCTGCACGTCCAGCCAGCAAATCGCCTGGCCACCCGTCACCACGCCCACCGGGATGCCGTTATCTTCAAGGATCGGGCCCTGTTCGATGTGCGCTTCAAAATACGCATCGAAAGGACGTTTGAAGGGTTGCTCACCCACATGCCCGGTGGCGTCCAGCGCTTGAGCGACGCTGATACCGTCCGCATCGCAGGCGTCCAGCGCGGTCTGTAATTCCAGGCTGCCGGTGAATACCGCAGAACCAAACATCGCAGGCGTGAAGCGCGCACCTTCTTCGTTGGTCCAGACCGCAATCTCGATCGGGCGCTGGCTCTGGATGCCTTGCTCGTTCAGACAGCGAACCACTTCCAGCCCGCTCAAGACACCGTAGATGCCATCGAAGCGACCACCTTTGGGCTGGGTGTCCAGATGGCTGCCCATCACGATCGGATCAAGCGTGTCGTCCAGTCCGGCGCGGCGGGCGAACAGGTTACCGATGGCATCGAAGCTCAGGGTCATGCCTGCCTCCCTACACCAACTCATGAACAGCTCACGCCCGGCTTTGTCCTCCGCAGACAGGGCCAGGCGGCAGTTGCCGCCTTTGGCTGTGGCACCGACTTTGGCCATGTCCATCAGGCTGGCCCAGAGGCGCTCGCCGTTGGATTCAAGTACGCTCATCACTCAACCTCTTGTATATCGCTTCAGTAGCCCAGCGTCGGGTCCACCAGGTTATTCAGGGGCTCGCCGTTGATCAGGCGGCGGGCGTTTTCCGCGACCTGCTGCGCAATGCAATCGTCGGAGGCTGCGGAGGCCATGTGCGGGGTGATGATCACGCCCGGCATCTGCCACAAAGGATCATCGACCGGCAGCGGCTCCTGATCGAACACGTCCAGCACCGCGCCGCGCAGATGCCCGCTGGCCAGCGCCTGTTGCAAGTCATCAACGATCAGGTGCTGCCCGCGTCCGGCATTCACGACCACCGCGCCAGGAGCCAGAGCGGCAAAGGTCTTGCTGCACAGGATGCCTCGGGTAGCGTCAGTCAAAGGCAGCAGGTTGACCAGCATGTCCAGTCCGTCGAGGAATCCATTGAACTGTCCGTCACCGTGATGACAGACCACGCCCGGGATTTCTCGCGGGCTGCGTGCCCAGCCACTCACGGCGTAGCCAGCACCGGCCAGATCACTGGCAATCGCTGCACCCAGCGAACCCAGGCCCATGACGCCCACCTTGAATTGACCTGCGGGCCGCTGTGGATGACGCTGCCACGCACTGTGGCGTTGCTGCGCAGCCACGCGATCAAAATCACGATGAAAATGCAGCACTGCCCAGCGCACGTATTCGGTCATCCCGCGCCTATGGTCAGGGTCCACCACGCGGCAGGCGGGAAGATCCGCTCGACTCGGGTCAGTGCGCAAATGATCGACCCCGGCAGCCACCGAGTGCACCAGTCGCAGGTTGGGCAGGCTCGCCATGCTGCCTGCGGGCGGATACCAGCAGGCGGCGATTTGCGCCTCGGCGGCGGCCGGGTCATCGGGCAGTACCACCTTGAGTTCAGGCGCAATACGGGCAAATGCGTTTAGCAGTTCGCTGTCTAGAACGGTGTCATTGGTCAACAGGACGACGGTGGTCATGAGCAGTAGGACTCGCGTTGGTCTTCGATCAAGGTGAGTGCTGCTTTCCAGCTCAACTGAATGATCTCTGCGGCTTCATCGCGATCAAACTGTTGGGCTGTCAAACGGCACACTTCCTCGCTGGGTTGCACGAGTTTACTGTTACCGGACAGGGCTTGAACCTGTGCCTGACACGCTCGCTCGAGAAAATGTATCTCGTGGAACGCCTGAGCCACGCTGCCACCCCCCGCCAACAGCCCGTGATTGCGCAGAATCATCGCTTTATGAGGGCCGAGATCCGCCACCAGGCGCTCCCGTTCCTCCAGCGACAGGGCGATGCCTTCATAGGTGTGATAACCCAGCTTGCCGTAGAACTTCAGCGCATGTTGGGTGATTGGCAACAGGCCATGTTCCTGCGCGGCGACTGCCATACCGGCTGCAGTGTGGGTATGAATCACGCAATTCAGGTCTTCCCGGGCCATATGGATCGCGGAATGGACAACGAAGCCTGCGGCATTGACCCGACTGTTTTCCAGGTCACCATTGACCACCTGACCATGCTCATCGATGCGCACCAGATCGCTGGCTCTCATCCGATCGAAGATCACCCCGTAGCGGTTGATCAGAAAGTGATGTGCGGGACCGGGGATACGCAGGCTGATGTGCGTGTCGATCAAATCAGTCATGCGGAAGTGCGCCACCAGCCGATACAACGCAGCCAGTTCGCAGCGGGCCTGCCATTCCACAGCATCGATAGAGTCCGGGGTATTCATGAAAGCTCCTTGTTGAACGCTGGCTGCTGCGTGGTGTTGTCGTCACCGCGCAGACGCGCCAGACCACAGACGCCAAACAGCGAAATGCCTGCCAGCACACTGAAGAAAATCGCCAAAGGCAGCCACTGCCCGGCGTAGTGAGTCGCCAGCAACGTACCGATGATGGGCGTGCTGCCACCGGCAATCGCACAGATCAGCTGGTAGGCGATGGAAATCCCGCTGTAACGCAGGTGCGCCGGGAATGCCTGCGCCATGTAACCGGCAATCACCGCGTAGAGTGCTGACAGGGTGATCACGGCCATGGCGATGCCCAGGGTCATCAACGCGAGATTCTGAGTGCCGACCAACAGAAACATCGGGTAGGGCATGAACATCGAGAGCAGGGCGGTCAACATCAGGAACCGGCCTTCACCGATACGCTCAGCCAGCAATGCGCTGATCGGCTGGGAAATGAATTGCAGGACGGTCACGATAAACAGGCAATCCAGAATGGTCGCCCGGGAGATGCCCTGATACTGGGTCACGTAAGTGATCATGAAGGTGTTGGTGAAGAAGAACCCCGCCGAGCCGATGGTTACGGCACAGGCGGCAAAGAAAATCTGCCGCCAGCAGGTGCGCAGCACATCCAGGACCGGGTATTTGGCAGTTTCGCCTTTCTCGGCGACTTCTTTGAATTCCGGTGACTCTTCAACGCCAAAGCGGATCGCCAGGCCAATCATCATCAGCACGCCGCTGGCGAGGAATGGCAAACGCCAGCCCCAGTCGGCAAATTCAGCGGGCTCCAGAGATGTCACCAATCGGAAGGCAATCAACGCCAGCAGCAAACCGGCGGGGCTGCCCAGTTGCGCAAACGAGGCGTAGAACGTCTTGCGACCCTTGGGCGCATGTTCGCTGGCCATCAGCACCGCGCCGCCCCATTCGCCACCGACCGAAATGCCTTGCACGATGCGCAGCGCGACCAGACCAATGGGGGCCCAGATACCGGCGCTGGCGTAGCTTGGCAACAAGCCGATCCCGGTAGTCGCGAGCCCCATCAACAGCATCGTGAACAGCAACATCTTTTTCCGGCCAAGACGATCCCCCAGATGGCCGAACACCATCCCGGCCATGGGCCGTGCGATGAACCCCACCGCGAAAGTGCCAAAGGCGGCAAGGGTGCTCAGGCCGGGCGTATCGCTGGGGAAAAACACCTGGCCCAGGATCAGCGCGGCGGCTGTAGCGTAGATGTAGAAGTCGTAGAACTCGATGGTGGTCCCGATGAATGCCGCGGCAGCCGCTCGACGCGGCTGGTTGGATGAGGTTCGCATGCAAGGCCCTTTTGGTTTTGGCGTTATGGCAGGGATTGAGGCTGGTCACGTAGCGCTCTGGGGGCGCTTCCCTGCTTTATCGCTCGCTGCCTATAATTAATCAATTTGCTAATACTTATTTTGTGTATTAGTCAGGCTACTAATGGTGCGGTGATGAATAACGACGAATCGGTCGAAGCACAAGGCAAGTGGCAAGGGCGGCGCTTTCTCAATGATCGACTGGACTGGAACCTGTTGCGCACTTACCTGGCAATCGGTCAGGAACGCAGTATCAGCCGTGCGGCGGCCAGGCTTTTTGTCACGCAATCAGCGGTCAGTCAGTCGCTGAAACGTCTTGAAGGACAGCTCGATTGCGCGTTGATTGTGCGCAAGGGGCCGCGCTTCGACCTGACTCAAGCGGGGGAGGAGGTGTTTGGCATTGCTCAGGAAATGTATGGCAATGTCTCGCGCCTGGGTACGGCAGTTGAGGGTGCCGAGGAAGAAGTCGTTGGCAAAGTACGTGTGCTGTCCATCAGTCACGTGCAGTCACCGCTCTATGACGACTTTCTTGCGGACTTCCATCTAATGCATCCGCGTGTCGAACTGGAACTTGAAGTCATGCGCAGTTCGGACATTCAGAGTTCGCTGAACCAGAAAACTGCCAGTCTGGGCATCGGACTGTGCCGCTTCCCCCAGGCGAAACTGGAGCGGGTTCTGTTAATGCGCCAGCGCTACGCATTCTTTTGCGGCAAACGTCATCGACTTTTCGGCAAACGAGGGTTGGCACTGGATGCATTGCAGGGCGAAAACTTTGTCAGCTTCACCAGCGACCAGCTTGGCGGCAATCTGTCGCCACTGACGGTGTTCCGCGATCAGCAGGGCTTTACCGGCAAAATCGTCGCATCCTCGCCCAGCTTTGAAGAGATTCGCCGGTTGATCATTGCCGGTTACGGCATCGGTTGTTTGCCTGAACACCTGGTGGACAATGATTTGCACAACGGTCTGATCTGGCGTTTGCCACCGGCTGACGGCGTGGTGGATGTCGATATGTTTCTGATGTGGAACCGTGATCAACGGATGAACCGCGCCGAGACGGTTTTTATCGAGTCGTTTCGGCGAGTCATTGAAGAGGCGCTTTGATCAGCAGGTTATTTCGCGTGCCAGCCTAACTGGCTGGAAATCCGCTGCGTGGCTTTCATCAGCTGTTTGACGTAATCCTGCTTGAGTTCTTCGCGAAAGCGGAAGCAGGGGAATGACACGCTCATGCCACCGATCACATGACCAAAACGGTCGCGAATCGGCGCCGCCAGACAGCGCATGTTGTCTTCGAATTCTTCATGGTCTTCGGCATAGCCCTGCTCGCGAACCACCTGCAGTTCCTGCAAATAAGCATCGACGGTTGTCAGCGTGTTGGCTGTTCGGCGCTCAAAGCTTTCTTCCTGCAAGTGCGCCAGCAATTCCGGCTGATCCAGCCATGCCATCAAGACCTTGCCGATCCCGGTGCAGTAAAGCGGCGCGCGCCGACCGATGCGCGAATACATGCGCAGGTTGTACTTGGAGTCGATCTTGTGCACGTAGACGATGCTGCCTTCGTCAAGAATCCCCAAATGCACGGTCTCGCCGGTCAGCTCATTGATACGGCGCATGCCCGGCTCAGCCTCGCGGACGATGTCCAGATGAGGCAGGGCTTGCGCGCCCAATTCAAACAGTCGAACGCTGAGCCGGTAACGATCTTCGGCGTCCTGCACCACATAACCGCGGGCTTTGAGTGACTGCAAAAAGCGATAAACCGTGCTTTTGGACATGTCCAGTTTCTGCGCGATTTCCGATACGCCGCTTTCCTCGGGATGTTCTGCCAATGCCTCTAGTACCGCCATGGTCCGGCCTACTGCGGAGACCAGTTCATTGTTCTGGAGAGTGCTGTTGTCCATGAAGGCTCCAACGGGAACGGAAAACCCAAGAATATACGCTAGCGAATCAAAACGCTGTTTCATTTTTCTTGACGAGCTTCAAAATCTGATCAAAACTCCGCCCCAAGCTGCAAATGAAACGCCGTTTTAAAAATAATAAAGGCGCGTAACGATGAATGCGATTTCAAGACAACAGCCGCAATCCGTTTCACACAAACCCGTCACGGTAGCGATGGTGGGTGAGTGCATGATCGAGATGCGTGCCGAGTCAGCCTCGGACTTCAGCCAGACGTTTGGCGGTGACACGCTGAACACGGCCGTCTATCTCGCACGATTGAATCCAGCTGCACGCATCGCCGTGGAGTACGTGACCGCCATCGGCGCGGACAGCTTCAGCGACGCCATGCGCCAGTTGTGGTGTGACGAGGGCGTCGGCAACCGGCACGTTAGGGTGATCAAGGACGCATTGCCGGGGCTTTACGTCATCCAGACCGATACTCGTGGCGAGCGTCGCTTTGTGTACTGGCGCGGCCAGGCTGCAGCGCGGCGCATGTTCGACGGGCCTGAAGCAGATGCAATGCTGCAAGCTCTGGCCGACTACGACTACCTCTACCTGAGCGGCATCAGCCTGGCGATTCTCACGCCAGATGGTCGCGAGCGCCTGTTGGAGGCGGTGGCTCAAGCCCGGGAATCCGGCACCCGGATCGTTTTCGATAACAACTTCCGTCCTCACCTTTGGCCTGACGCCAGCGCAGCTCGCCAGGCCTATAGCGACATCCTGCGCCTGACCGATCTGGCCCTGATCACCTGGGAGGACGACGAAGCCCTGTTTGCTTACCCCGACGTGGAGGCCTTGTTCAGTGCCTATGCGAACTTCGGCGTTGACGAGGTCGTGCTCAAGCGCGGCGCGGCGTCATGCCTGATCAACTGCGCCGGCCAGCGCTTCGAAGTGCCTGCCGAAGCCGTGCGCAACATCGTCGACACCACGGCGGCAGGCGATTCGTTCAGCGCCGGATATCTCTCCTGTCGCCTGCAAGGCGGTGCCCCGGATCTCGCGGCTCAGTGGGGACATCGACTGGCCGCTCAAGTCGTTCAGCATCGCGGTGCATTGATCCCCGTAGCCGCGATGCCCAGTCTGGATATGCCTTCTTTTTCTTTTGCCGCAGAGGCCCGCAACTGATGAAAATCATTGAAGCCCGCGTGATCGTGACCTGTCCGGGTCGCAACCTGATCACTCTTAAAATCGTCACGGATGCCGGTATTTATGGCATTGGTGATGCAACCCTCAATGGCCGCGAACTGGCGGTGGTCGCCTACCTTGAAGAACACGTGCTGCCCGCGCTGATCGGTCGCGATGCCCACCGTATTGAGGACATCTGGCAGTACCTGTATCGCGGGGCCTATTGGCGCCGTGGCCCGGTGACCATGACCGCGATTGCCGCAGTAGACATCGCGCTGTGGGACATCAAGGCCAAGGCCGCCAACATGCCGTTGTATCAGTTGCTGGGTGGCAAGAGCCGCGAGCGGGTGATGGTGTACGGGCATGCCACCGGCAAGGACATCGAGGGTTGCCTGGACGAAGTCGCCCGCCATGTGGAGCTGGGTTACAAAGCGGTACGCGTGCAATGCGGGATTCCCGGCATTGCCACCACCTACGGCGTGGCCAAACGCAGTGGTGAGCGCTATGAGCCAGCCGACAGTGACCTGCCTGCCGAACATATGTGGGACACCGCCAAATACCTCAACTATGTACCCAAATTGTTTGCAGCCGTTCGCGAGCGTTTCGGTGACGACTTGCACATTCTTCACGACGTCCACCACCGCCTCACGCCTATCGAAGCGGGGCGGTTGGGTAAAGCTGTAGAGCCGTTCAATCTGTTCTGGCTGGAGGACTGCACCCCGGCTGAAAATCAGGCTGCGTTTCGCCTGATCCGTCAGCACACCACTACGCCATTGGCGGTGGGTGAAGTCTTCAACTCGATTCATGACTGCCGCGAGCTGATCCAGGAGCAGTTGATCGACTACATCCGCGCCACCCTGGTACACGCAGGGGGCATTACCCATGTGCGACGCATTGCGGACTTTGCTGCGTTGTTCCAGGTTCGTACCGGCTTTCACGGGGCTACAGACCTGTCGCCGGTGTGCATGGGGGCTGCGCTGCATTTCGATACCTGGGTGCCTAACTTCGGCATTCAGGAGCACATGCCTCACGACGAGCGAATAGACGAAGTCTTTCCTCACGCCTATCGCTTTGAAGACGGCCATTTCACTCCGGGCGAAACTCCGGGACATGGCGTCGACATTGACGAGAACCTCGCGGCGAAATACCCCTACAAACGCGCCAGCCTGCCGGTCAATCGCCTTGAAGACGGCACGCTCTGGCACTGGTAAGCCCAGCTTCGATACCAGTAAAAAACGATTTACCACAACAAGAACATCAGGCGGCGGCCGCCCTGACAGGAGTTATCCGATGAAAGCTTTTCAAGTAAGAGCACCTTTTGAGTTCGGCCTGGCCCAGGTCGAGGTGCCGCAAGTCGCACCCGGCGAAGTCAAGGTTGACGTCGCCTACGCCGGTATCTGCGGCTCGGACATGCACATCATCCACGGGCAGAACGCTTTCGTGCGCTTCCCGCGGGTCACCGGTCATGAGTTCTCTGGTGTGGTTCGCGAAGTGGGCGAGGGCGTTGAACACCTCAAGGCCGGCGACCGCGTGTGCATCGACCCGGTGATCAGTTGCGGCACGTGTTACCCGTGCAGGATCAACCGCCCTAACGTCTGCACAAAACTGCAAGTGATTGGCGTGCACCGCGACGGCGGTTTTAGCGAGCAAGTCTGCGTCCCGGCCGGTAACGCCCATCGCCTGCCGGACTCGATGTCTTTGAGCCACGCGGCATTGGTAGAACCTTACTCCATCGCGCTCAACGTGCTGGATCGCATGCAGGTGCATCCGGGTGACAGTCTGCTGATTTACGGGGCTGGGGTGATTGGCCTGACCCTGGTGCAGATGGCCCGGGCCCTGGGTTTGACCGATATCACCGTCACCGACGTGATCGACGCGCGGCTGGAAACCGCCAAAGCCCTCGGCGCCAGTCACACCCTCAATGGTCAGGCGGTCGACGTTGAGGCCACGATGCGCGAATTGACTCATGGCGAAGGCGTCCCGCTGATTGTCGACGCGGCGTGCATTCCGTCCCTGATGCCGCAAATGGTTCGCCTGGCCTCGCCAGCCGGGCGTATTGGCCTGTTGGGCTTCAACGCGACACCGAGTGATCTGGTGCAACTGGAAATGATCAAGAAGGAGCTTACCCTGGTGGGTTCGCGCCTGAACAACCGCAAGTTCCCCAGGGTGATTGAGCTGATTGCCAGCGGCAAATTGCAGGTTCAGGAGCTGGTCAGCCATCAGGTGTCTTTCGACGAGATGCCTGCGGCCATCGACCTGATCGAACACCATCCTGAACAGACCCGCAAGGTGCTGGTGCAGTTGGGTGAAGCGCGTCACTAGTCCGCTGTAGAAACGAGTGCCCCTTTGGGCACCCTCACCGAATAAACATAAAAAGCGGGAGGTTCCAATGTTTGGTCAAGGTCGTACATTAATTATCATCATGCTGTTCCTGGCAGGCGTCATTAACTACCTGGATCGCTCTGCATTGTCCGTGGCAGCCCCTTTCATCCAGAAGGACTACGGTCTGACGACAGGTGAAATGGGCATGATCTTCAGCAGTTTTTTCGTCGGCTACGCGGCGTTCAACTTCATCGGTGGCTGGGCGGCTGATCGCTACGGCGCAAAAACCACGCTGCTGCTGGCGATGGTGTTGTGGTCGTTGTTCAGCGGCCTGACTGTGCTGACCGTAGGTTTCGCTTCGTTGGTGCTGATCCGCATCCTGTTCGGCATGGGTGAAGGGCCGTTGAGCGTCACCACGAGCAAGATGGTCAACAACTGGTACACGCCCAAGCAACGTGCGCGGGCGCTGGGTTCGTCCATGTCCGGCACGCCGCTGGGCGGGGCGATTTCCGGGCCGGTGGTAGGCTTCATTGCCATCAGCTACGGCTGGAAAGTATCGTTCATTATCATCATGGTGGTAGGCCTGATCTGGGCTGCAGTGTGGTTCAAGTTCGTCAAGGACAAACCCGAAGGCAAGGTGGCTGAAGAGATCCAGCGCGCCGAAGGCACGAGCGAAGTGGCTTCGTTGCCGGTGCATCCGCTGCGTTATTACCTCAAGCAACCTACGGTGCTGTTCACCTCTCTGGCGTTCTTTTCCTATAACTACACGCTGTTTTTCTTCCTGACCTGGTTCCCCAGCTACCTGACCATGGCCCATGGCCTGAACGTCAAGGACATGAGCATCGCCACCGTCATTCCGTGGCTGCTGGGTTTCCTCGGTCTGGCCCTCGGCGGTTTCATTTCCGATTTCGTGTTCAAGAAGACCGGGCGGATGATGTTCTCCCGCAAAGTGGTGCTGGTCACGTGCCTGCTGGCCTGCGCTGCCTGTATTGCGGTGGCCGGGATCGTCAAAACACTTTATCCGGCGGTCATTCTTGTTGCGCTGGCCGTGTTCTTCCTCTACCTGACCGGTGCCATTTACTGGGCGATCATTCAGGACACCGTGCCTGCCGCACGCGTGGGTGGGGTCAGTGGCTTCATGCATTTCCTGGCGAACACCTCAGGCATCATTGGCCCGACCCTGACCGGTTTTCTGGTGCAGTTTACCGGCTCGTTCACCAGTGCCTTCCTGTTGGCGGGACTGTTGACCGTAATCGGCGCCGTGTGCGTGGCGCGTTACGTAAAACCGCTGAGCGCTGCAGACACGGGTGAGGCGGCTGTGCAGATCCCGCAGCATGATTCGGCCTTGAGCCATCCCAGAACATAAGGAGCGTTTCGATGCCAATTGTGAACCGTGTGCCTGCTGCCGACCCTGCCTCGGAGATCGGTATCGTGCATTTGGGCCTGGGGGCGTTTCATCGCGCTCATCAGGCGGTTTATCTGCAACGCAACCTCAACCGTCATGGCCAGAGCGACTGGGGGCTGTGCAGTGCCAACCTGCGATCAAACCATGCAGTGGTTGATCTATTGCGCGAGCAGGATGGCCGCTACCACGTCGCCGAGTACCGCGACCGTGAGCACGTGACGCTGCGGGAAATTGCGGTGGTGCGACAGGCGCTTTATGCGGGCGAGGGCGGTGATGAGCTGGAAAAACTGTTGCAGCGCATGGCCGAGCCGCAAACGCGGATTGTTACGCTCACCGTCACCGAAAAAGGCTACTGCTTGAGTCCGTCAACCGGGCAACTGCGCCTTGAAGATCCGACGATTGCCCATGACATTGCTCATCCGCACACGCCGCGTTCGGCGCCCGGTATCGTCCTCGAAGCCTTGCGCCGTCGTCGGACAGCTGACATCCCGGCTTTCACTGTCCTGTGTTGCGACAACATGCCTGACAACGGCCAGCGTACCCGGCAAGCGGTGCGCGGCTTAGCGGCAGAGCAGGATCAAGACCTGGCGCAGTGGGTCGACCAGCACGTGGCGTTTCCCAGTTGCATGGTCGACCGTATTGTCCCGGCCATGACCGCAGAGTCTTTCGGTCGTCTGGAGCAACAACTGGACTGCCATGACCCAGCGGCCGTGGTCTGTGAAAGCTTCAGCCAGTGGGTAATCGAGGACAACTTTCCGCTGGGTCGCCCTGACTGGGAAGTGGAAGGCGTACAGATGGTCGACGACGTGCAGCCCTTCGAAACGATGAAGCTGCGCATGCTCAACGGCAGCCATTCGTTATTGGCTTACGTGGGTGTGCTGGCGGGACATGAGTTGGTGTTCGAGGCGGTCAACGACGCCCGGATGGCAGGTCTCATTGAGCATTACATGGCCCATGAAGCCGCACCCACGCTGGACATGCCTGCGGGCATCGATCTTTCCCTCTATGCCCGCGATCTAATCGCGCGCTTTGCCAATGACAGCCTGCAACATCGCCTCCGCCAGATTGCCATGGACGGTTCGCAAAAGCTGCCGCAACGCTGGCTGCTCGGCGCACAGCAGTTGCTTGACGACGGTCGCGATATCGCTTGTACCGCTTTGGGCGTCGCGGCCTGGATTTGTTACTGCACGCAGCCGACTGAGCAGGTTATCGACGATCCATTGAACGCCACTTTTGCCGATCTGGCGGGGCGTTTCGAAGATGCGGCTCTGGTAGACGCATTTCTCGAACTGGATGAGGTTTTCCCGGCGGCGTTGGCCAATCGCCCTGCGTTTCGTGACGCCGTGCAACAGGCTTACAGCTCGCTGGTTGGCGAAGGTATCAGCAGCGTGCTGCAACGCTTCGCTGCACACCACTAACAAGAAAGGAGAAGCACATGGAACAGACATGGCGCTGGTTTGGCCCCAAAGACCCGATCTCCCTGGCGGATGTCCGGCAAACCGGAGCGACCGGCATCGTCACTGCGCTGCATGAAATCCCCAACGGCGAAGTGTGGCCAGTAGAGGCCATCGCGGCGCGCAAAGCAATGATCGAAGATGCTGGCCTGATCTGGTCAGTGGTGGAAAGCATCCCGGTACATGAAGACATCAAGCGCGGCTGCGGCCGACGTGATGAGTACATCGCCAACTACCAGCAGAGCGTGCGTAACCTGGCTAGTTGTGGCATTGATATCGTCTGCTACAACTTCATGCCGGTCCTGGACTGGACACGTACCGACCTGGCCTGGGAACTGGCAGACGGTGGTTGGGCACTGCGTTTCGACCAGACCGCGTTTGCCGCCTTCGACCTGTTCATCCTCAAGCGTCCGGGGGCAGAAGCCGAGTACAGCGCCGAGGATATTCAGCAGGCCAAAACCTATTTTGAAGGGCTGACCGAAAGCCAGAGCCAGGCGTTGGTTAATACCCTGATTGCAGGTTTACCGGGCGCCGAGGAGCATTACACCCTGGAAGATTTTCGGGCCTTGCTGCGTACTTACGCTGATATCGACGAAGCCCGTTTGCGTGAGCATCTGGGGTACTTTCTGCGTGCAGTGATTCCGGTGGCAGAGGAAGTTGGGGTACGCATGGCGATCCACCCGGACGACCCACCTCGTGCACTGCTGGGGCTGCCGCGCATTCTGTCCACCGCCGCCGATGCGCAATGGTTGCTGGACGCCGCGCCTAGCCAGGCCAATGGCCTGACGTTCTGCACCGGCTCTTACGGTGTGCGCGAGGACAACGATCTTGTGGCCATGGCCAAGCACTTTGCGCCGTACATCTACTTCACGCACCTGCGCTCAACCCGCCGCGAGGCGGACCCGCGCAGCTTCCACGAAGCCCATCACCTGGGCGGCGACGTTGATATGGTCGGGGTTATCCGTGAGCTGGTCACCGAGGAGCGTAGACGTGAACGCGAAGGCGGCCCACGCCTGCCATTGCGCCCGGACCATGGACATCAATTGCTGGACGATCAACACCGCAAGAGCAATCCTGGTTACTCGCTGATTGGTCGGCTCAAAGGCTTGGCAGAGATTCGCGGGGTGGAACTGGCTGTGCGGCAGCAGTTGAGTTGATGTTGTCCGTCTGATAGACCTTAGCGCCTATATCGCGGGCAAGCACCGCTCCCACAGGGGGAATGCGATCTCATGTGGGAGCGGTGCTTGCCCGGGAAGAACATGACACCGTGTTCCCCTGTTGGAGCGAGGCTTGCCGCGAAGAACGATAAAGCGGTTTTTCTGCCATACCGCGTCGACTGGTTCGCAGGCAAGCCCGGCTCCAACAGGAAGCTGCGATCTCCTGTGGGAGCGGTGCTTGCCCGCGATGCAGGCGCCACAGATATCAAGCTAACCTAACGCCCCAAATCCTCAGGCTCCAGCGCCTGCAGCCAGCGTCCTTCCGAGCGACTCAAATGCTGGCGCATCGAGGTCTGGGCGCCGAGCACGTCCTTATTGGCAACCGCACGCAGAATCGCCTCATGCTCAATGACCGCCGCTTCCCAGGTCGACGCATTCTCAGAATGCTTGCTCAAGTGAGCCGAAATCGGGTTGTGTCTCTCATCAAAGAGCGCAGTGATAATTCGCACCAGCGCCGAATTGCCGCTCATTTTGGCCAGCCGATGATGAAATTTGCGGTCGTCCTCCAGCGGTGGCAGGCCGTTGGCAATGCTTGCACGCATGGCGTCGATGCAGTCCTGCAAATAGCGGTAGTCACTTTTCTTGCCATGCAAACAGGCCAGAATCACGCTTTCGCCTTCGATCAACGCTCGGGCCTGCATCAGCTCCGAGGGGCTCTCGCCCAACGTCACAGGTTTGCTGCTGCCTTCCTTTTGGTTGGCACGCACATAAACGCCTGAGCCCATCTTGATTTCGACGGCGCCTTCGATCTCCAGTGCAATCAACGCCTCGCGCAGCGAAGGTCGCGATACCCCCAGCAACCGCGTCAGGTCACGTTCAGGGGGAAGCCTTGCACCGGTTTTGAAGTCCGCCTGCGCAATGTAATTGCGCAATTGATCGGCGATTTTCTGATACGGCTTTCGCTCAGCGGCGTTGATCGGTGAAACCATGGCGACGGCGTCCCTCGGAAAGTTGGCGAAGGCTACCATAGCGACTGATTGTTTCGCCGCTGATGAAACCGTCCATGCTGTCTGGATTCAAGCCGCTATCACATCACCGCGCCGATCTGCCATGGCAAAAACTCGTTATCCCCCAAGCCATTTTCTTCACTGCAGGTTTGCCGTCCGGAGGCGGTATCGAGCATCAACTGGAACAACCGTTGACCTGACTCGGCCACGGACTCAACCCCGTCGACAATCCCCCCGGCATTGAAATCCATATCCAGCTCCATGCGTTGGAAAAGCCCCGTATTGGTAGCAATCTTCAGCGAGGGTGTGGGCTTGCAGCCGTACGTCGATCCCCGGCCGGTGGTAAAGCAAATGAGGTTCGCACCGCCTGCCACCTGACCTGTCGCAGACACCGGGTCGTAGCCCGGCGTGTCCATGAACACCAGCCCCCGGACTTTAATGGTTTCAGCGTACTGGTAAACCCCCATCAAGCCGGTAGCACCTGCTTTGGCCACCGCACCCAGGGATTTTTCCAGAATGGTGGTGATGCCCCCGGCCTTGTTGCCGGGCGAGGGGTTGTTGTTCATGTCACCGTCGTTGTGGCGGACGTAGGCTTCCCACCAATGAATCCGCTCCATCAATTGCGCTGCGATTTCCAGGGCGGCGGCGCGGGCCGTGAGCAAGTGTTCAGCGCCGTAGATTTCCGGGGTTTCCGAAAGTATCGCGGTGCCGCCTTGTTGCACCAGCAGGTCGACGGCCGCGCCCAGCGCCGGATTGGCGGTGATGCCCGAATAACCGTCTGAACCGCCGCATTGCAGACCGACGCACAGGTGGCTAGCCGCTACGGTTGTACGCTGGAATTTATTGATGATTGGTAACATTGCCTCTATATGGGCGATGCCGCGTTGCACGGTTTCACGTGTGCCGCCCGCATCCTGGATGATCAGACTGGCCTTCAACAGGGTTGCGCGGTCGTCAAGCTCATCCAGCAACGGGGTCAGCTGGTTGACCTCACACCCCAGGCCGATCAATAGCACACCGGCGAAGTTGGCGTGATTCGCGTAGCCGCTTAACGTCCGCTTGAGGATGTCGATGCCTTCACCTTTGGCGCCCATGCCGCAACCACTGCCATGAGTGATGGCAACTACGCCATCGACATTGGGAAAGTCCTTCAGGCGCTCGGCAGTGAAAGCCTGGGCAATGTGTTTGCAGACAGTTGCGGAGCAGTTGACGCTGGAAATGATGCCAATGTAATTGCGGGTGCCGACCCTTCCATCGTCGCGCAGGTAACCTTCGAACGTGGCTGGCTCGTGGCTCAATGCAGTGGGCGAATAGACGTTCTGCACGCTGTGTTCGGAATTAACGGTCGGCATGGCCAGGTTATGCACGTGGACATAGTCACCGGGCTCGATGTTCTGCATTGCCTGGCCGATGGGCTGGCCATACTTGAGCACGTGTTGCCCGGCCGATACGCCGCGCAGGGCAATCTTGTGGCCGGACGGAATCGGCTGCCGGGCGATCAGCTCAATGCCGTCGGCGCTGAGCTGCCGGCCTTCGGCGATGTCACCTCGGGCGACAGCGACGTCATCCCCGGGTGATAAAACAAGCAAGGAGGGCTGGTTCATGGTGCGTCCTCTAAATGCGTTTTTTCAGCACTCGATGATGGCTTTGACGACGCCCTGTTTCGGGTCGAGCAGTGTGGTGAACGATTCGGCAACATCTTTGAGCGTCAGCCGATGGGTGTTCAGCGCTGCATCCGGGATCAGGCCGTTGCGCAAGCATTCCTCCACATAGTGGAAGTCCTCCTTGGTGGCGTTACGGCTGCCCATCAGGGTGGCTTCACGCTTGTGAAACTCAGGGTCGGAGAAGGTGATTGAGTCCCGAACCACTGAAATCATGACGTAGGTGCCGCCGTGAGCGATGAACTCGAAGCCGCGCTCCATGGCCCGGGCATTGCCAGTGGCGTCGAATACCACGTCGAAAAAATCACCTTCTGTGAGGTCGGCCAAAGCCTGCTTGTCGCCTTCGCCGATTTGCACCGCTGCTTGAATGTTCAAGTGTTGGCTACAGAAGGCCAGACGGTCTTCGCGGGTATCCAGTACCGTGACCCTCGCGCCGCGAAGACTGGCGAAGATCGCTGCGGCCATGCCAATCGGACCGGTGCCGACCACCAGCACGCGCTTGTCCGCCTGCACATTTGAGCGACGCACCGCGTGGGCTCCGATCGAGAGAAATTCGATCATCGCGGCCTGATCAAGAGAAACACCCGCCGCTTTATGAACGAATGCCTGGGGGATGCTCAGGTATTCGGTGAACGCCCCATCGCAGTGAACCCCCAGCACTTGAATTCGGGTGCAACAGTTGGTTTTGCCTTGGCGGCAAGCGATGCATGTCCCGCAGGAAAGGTAGGGCATCACGTAAACCACGTCGCCAGCAGCAAGCTCGCTGGTGCTGTCGGCGTCTTCGACGACCCCGGAGAACTCATGGCCCATGACTCGTGGGTATTCGAGGTAAGGCTGGTTGCCGGTGAAGATATGCAGGTCGGTGCCGCAGACACCCACGCGCTTGACGCGGATGAGGACTTCTCCGGCTTTTCTGAGCGGTTTATCGCGTTCGATAGCGGTTAACGAGCCGGGTTCGTTACAGATGACGGTCAGCATGCTGATGCTCCTTGTTGAGGGGAAGGGCACCGAGCGCGCTGCAGGCGGGATATCTACACATCAGGAGGCTCTCTTTGTTGATCTCTTTTTGTTGTAGTCGGGCAGGTGCCCGCTCGGATGATCACGCCTGAAAACTACACGCCGGGAATTTTATTGGCAAGACCAATATTTAGTTATCCTGAATTGGACCGACCAATTTGTATTTCTCGTTCCGCTTGTTTGGTGTCGCGCAGCTGACTTGTAAAAACGGTAACCGGACCTTCATGATGGTCAGCGGGCGTTATCCGGCCCGTGCATTTCAAGGACAAGAGCATGTTTGAACTGGACTACGCGCTGGCACAGGAAATTGTCGACCGCGCGATGGCCATCCTGCCCTGCAACGTGAATGTGATGGATAGCCAGGGGCTGATCCTCGGTAGCGGCGAAGCCGGGCGCATCAACACCCGTCATGAGGGCGCCCGGCAGGTTCTCGCTACTCAGCAAGTGGTGCTCATCGACGCGCAGTCCGCGTCGGGCCTCAAGGGTGTGCAGCCGGGCATCAACGTGCCGCTCATGCATGACGGGCGTTTGATTGGGGTTCTGGGCCTGACTGGTGATCCGCAAGCGCTGGAGACTTACGCGCAGTTGCTGCGCATGACCGCTGAAATGCTCGTCGCGCAGCGTCAACGAGAGGACGAGCGTCAGTGGCGCAAACTGCGCATTGATGAACTGCTGTCATTGCTGCTGAGTGGAAGCGGCGACCCGGCCCGGCTCCTTGATGAGGCGCAGCGTCTGGGTCTGAAGCCTCAGCTCTCGCGCACTCCGGTGTGGATTGAACTCACCTCGGATCAAGCGATGGCATCGGTGTGTGAGTGGCTGCACGGACGAACGCCGGACAGTTGGTGCCTGAGCTTTTCTGAAAAAAACCTGCTCTGGTGCTATCCCTCCACGGTGGGGATTGATCCTGACAAACTCTCACAAAAAATTCAGGCCCAGGGCTGGGCGATAGAGCGTCTGGCCTTTGGGGTGCCTGCACAGAACATCGCGCAACTGCGCAACGTCTGTGCCCGCGTGAAGACGTTGGCCGCTTACGGCTTGGAGGTGAAGACGCACGAGAGCGTTTTAATGCTGACGCGTTATCGCCTGCCGGTGATGTTATGGGCGCATCGCGAGGAGGGCACGACGGAGGAGTTGCTGGCGATTGTCGAGAAGGTGCGGGTCAAGGACAGCAATGGTCAATTGATGCAAACCTTGCGCAGCTGGTGTGAACACAGTGGGCAAGTTCAGCAATGCGCCGCGTCCCTCGGTGTGCACCGCAACAGCCTGCGTTACCGGATGGACCGGATCGCCGAAATCAGCGGGCTGGATCTGGACCGGCTGGATGACTTGATTGCGTTATACCTCGGCGTGCAATTGCTGCCTGAAACCGATTTATTGTGCGGGCGAACAATTGAATAACTCTAATGTTGTGCGAAAGACTAAAGCGCGAGCGGCGGTTAAGGTGTCAGCCTGAATGCACAACAAATAGATCGCCGGAGAGCATCAATGAAGATCGTCATAGCACCTGATTCGTTTAAAGACAGCCTGAGTGCGGCCGATGTTGCTCAAGCTATCGCGCTGGGCCTGGCTGAAGTTTTCCCTTCCGCAGAACTGGTTCAATGCCCCATGGCCGACGGCGGTGAGGGCACCGTGGATGCAATCCTGGCCGTACTCGACGGTGAACGACGTCAGCAGATTGTCACCGGCCCACTGGGCACAGACGTTACCGCTCAATGGGGTTGGTTGCCCGAGTCGCGTACTGCAATCATCGAAATGGCTGAAGCCAGCGGTCTGCAACTGGTGGCGGTGGCACAGCGCAACGCCTGCATCACGTCGACTGTCGGTACTGGCCAATTGATTGTCGAAGCTCTGAATGCAGGTGCTGAGAAGGTCGTATTGACCATCGGCGGCAGCGCAACCAACGACGGCGGTGCGGGCATGCTCACTGCATTGGGTGTGCGGTTTTATGATGCGCGAGAAAAACCGTTGGCTCCCGGCGGTCTCGCGCTCGCCGATCTTGCGCGCATCGACCTGAGTGGTATTGACCCCCGTTTGCAATCGGTCAGCTTTGAGATCGCCGCTGATGTCGATAACCCGCTGTGCGGGCCACAAGGGGCTTCCTTCACCTTTGGCCGACAAAAGGGCGCGAGCCCTGAGCAAATACAATCGCTGGATCACGCACTGGCGCGCTACGCCGATTGTTGCGCGGCCGTCCTCGAACGCGATGTGCGAGACGAACCCGGCGCGGGTGCCGCCGGAGGCATGGGCTTTGCCGCGAAAGCATTCCTGAGGGCAGGGTTTCGACCGGGTGTTGAAGTGGTGGCTGAACTGGTTGGCCTTGCAGAAAAAGTCCGGGACGCAGACCTGGTGATCAGCGGGGAGGGCAGTTGCGACTTCCAGACCCTGAGAGGCAAAACCCCCATGGGCGTGGCCCGCGTCGCCCAGAAGCATGGCGTGCCGGTGGTGATCCTCGCCGGAACATTGGGCGAAGGCTATGAAGCGCTGTATCAGCACGGTATTGCCGCTGCGTTTTCGGTGGTTTCCGGTCCGATGACCCTGGCAGAAGCCTGTCAGGACGCACCGCGTTTATTGCAGGAGCGGGCGAGAGATGTCGCCCGGGTGTGGCAACTGGGACGTACCACAGGCTAATTCTCCTCGACGTTATCGATGTGCTTGAAACGCTCGATCAGAAAGTCGATCAGGCTGCGCACTCGTGCTGACAAATGCAATTGCTGCGGGTAAACCGCGTACACGTCAGCCCGGGTCGGCGTCTGGTCCTCTAGCACCAGACGCAATCGGCCACTGCGCACATAACGGGCGATGTCCCATTCAGCCCTGAGCAGGATGCCGAACCCCTCCAGCGCCCAGTTCAGGGCGACCTCGCCATCGTTGCAGCCCAGTGCGCCATGCACCTTGACGTTGTCTGTGCGTCCACCGTTGGTGAAGCTCCAGACGCCATAAGGCGATTCGTTCTGGCGAATGAAAATGCAGTTGTGGTGCTGCAGCTCACTGAGTTTCTGCGGCGTGCCGTATTTCTCCAGATACAACGGCGACGCGCAGAGTAAACGACGGTTGGAGGCAATCTTTCGCGCATGAAAGGCGGCGTCCGGCAGTGTTCCGAAACGAATACCCAAATCGAAACCATGCGCCGCCAGGTCCAGCGGATGGTCACTGATCTCCAGCTGGATTTCGACTTCCGGATAGTGCGCGAAGAATGCCGCAAGGGCAGGGCCCACATGACGGCGACCGAACCCCAGCGAGGCATTGACACGAATCAAGCCCTTGGGCGTTGCACGGCTGCTGCTCATCAATTGTTCGAGATCATCAATCTGGGTGAGGATCCGCGCCGCGTGGGAGAAATACAACTCGCCTTCGGACGTCAGGCTCATCGAACGCGTGGTGCGATGAACCAGGCGAATGCCCAGCCGCGCCTCTAGCGCGGTCAGGCGTTTACTCACGGCTGGCGGGGTGACGCCAAGCTCGCGCGCAGTCGCCGCGAGACTGCCTTTATTGGCTAACAGATAGAAAAAGGACAAATCCAGCGTCTGGCTCATTCGTAACTCAAAGTTATTTATGTAGTGATTTGGAGTAACTCACGCCTCTTGATTCACTACATATACTCCGACCACACCCCGTTTGGACAGCCCGGTTCGACGGGAACAACAAGAAAATGACGAGAGTGGAGTTAACGATGAGCGCATACAAAATTGCTGCGGTTCCAGGTGATGGCATCGGTGTCGAAGTCATCGCCGCTGGCGTTGAAGTGCTGCAAGCCCTGTCTAAAAAATCCGGTTTTGAGCTGAACTTCAAACACTTCGACTGGAACTCGGACAACTACCTGAAAAACGGTCACTACATTCCGCAAGGCGGCCTTGAAGAGCTGAAGACCTTCGATGCGATTTTCTTCGGCGCGGTGGGCGCCCTCAATGTGCCGGACCACATTTCTCTCTGGGGCTTGCGTCTGCCGATTTGCCAGGGTTTCGATCAGTACGCCAATGTGCGCCCGGCGCGTGTATTGCCTGGGGTGAAAAGTCCCCTGCACAACGGCGACCAGATCGACTGGGTGGTAGTGCGTGAAAACTCCGAAGGTGAATACTCCGGCAACGGCGGCCGTGTACACCGGGGCTTGCCGGAAGAAGTCGCCACTGAGGTTTCGGTATTTACCCGTGCAGGGGTCGAGCGCATTCACCGCTTTGCGTTCGAACTGGCGCAAAGTCGGCCACGTAAACACTTGACCATGGTCACCAAGTCCAACGCCCAGCGCCACGGCATGGTGTTGTGGGACGAGATCTTCTACGAAGTTGCCAAGGACTTCCCGGACGTCAAAATCGACAAGGAACTGGTCGACGCAGTGACCACGCGAATGGTGCTCAAGCCTTCGACACTGGATGTGATTGTCGCCACTAACCTGCACGCTGACATTTTGTCCGACCTCGCGGCTGCCTTGTCGGGCAGCCTCGGGATTGCACCTACCGCCAACCTCAACCCATCGCGCAAATTCCCGTCGATGTTCGAACCGATTCACGGCTCCGCCTTCGACATCACCGGCAAAGGGGTTGCCAATCCGATCGCCACGTTCTGGACTGCCGCGATGATGCTCGAGCACCTGGGTGAAGCGGATGCGGCCAGGCAGTTGATGTCGGCCATCGAAGCTGTGACCGAGAGCGGTTTGCATACCCCGGACCTCGGTGGCAACGCCACCACCCGGCAGATCACCGACGCGGTGATCGCGCTGATCAACCGCTGATTCAAAGTAGTACTGCGGCACAACGCCGAGGGGCAGTTCACTGGAGCTGACTTCTCGGCATTTCCTGACAACAATAAAAATCAGGGCCCTGTCATGAAAAGAATATTTGGCAAGCTATACGTGCAAGTGCTCATCGCCGTCATCCTTGGCGCGCTGGTGGGTGTACTGGTTCCCGAGACAGGAACAGCGCTCAAGCCTTTGGGCGACGCGTTCATCAAATTGATCAAAATGCTCCTGGCCCCGGTAATCTTCCTCACCGTGGTGACCGGCATTGCCAAGATGGAAAACATGAAAGAGCTGGGGCGTGTCGGCTTTCGCGCACTCATCTATTTCGAAGTGGTTTCCACGCTGGCGCTGGTCGTCGGCCTGGTGGTAGTTGATGTGTTCAAGCCCGGCGCAGGCATGAACATCGATGCAGCGACACTGGATGCCTCCAGCCTTGCCAACTACACCACGGCGGCGAAGCATACGACGTTCATGGATTTCTTCATGAATATCATCCCGGACACCATCGTCGACGCATTCGCCAAAGGCAACGTCCTGCAGATCCTGCTGTTTTCAATCCTGCTCGGCGTGGCGCTGGCTCATGTCGGACCCAAGGGCAAACCCTTTGTCGACATGCTGGATAGCCTGATGCAGGGCATGTTCCGCATCGTCAACATGGTCATGCGTCTGGCCCCGATCGGGGCGTTTGGCGCTATCGCATTCACCATCGGCAAATACGGCTTTGGTTCGCTGTTTTCCCTGGGCAAATTAATGGCCTGCGTTTACCTGACCTGCATCGTCTTTGTGATCTTTGTCCTCGGGCCTATTTGTCGCTACAGCGGTTTCAGCCTGTGGAAATTCCTCAAGTTCATCAAGGAGGAGTTGTTCACTGTGCTGGGCACCAGCTCGTCGGAGTCAGTGCTGCCACAGATGATCACCAAAATGGAAAAAGCCGGGGTTTCGAAACCCGTGGCCGGCATGATTATCCCGGCCAGTCTGACCTTCAACCCGGATGGACAGGCGATCTACTACACCATTGCGGCTATTTTTATCGCTCAGGCGACCAACACGCCACTGACGCTGACCGACCAGTTGATCGTGCTGGCGGTGCTGATGTTCACCTCCAAAGGTTCGGCGGGCGTGACCGGTTCGGGCTTCATCATCCTTGCAGCAACGCTTTCCTCTTTGGGCACCATTCCGGTGGCGGGGATGGTGTTGTTGTTAGGTGTCGACCGCTTCATGTCCGAAGCCCGGGCGATCACCAATACCATCGGTAATGGCGTCGGCACCATGGCCATCGCCAAATGGGTCGGGGCGCTGGATACGGTAAAAATGAACAAGGCGCTCAATGGTGAAACGGAGTCGGTTTTGCCGGTCAAGGTTGAGCCGGTACTGTCAAGTTGAACCAGTCCTGTAGGGGCTCACCGAGCTTACGAGGCCAGCGATGGCGGAGTGTCAGCCAAACCACTATCGCTGGCCTCGTAAACTCGGTGAGCTTCTACAGGATCAATATGCTGCGCGCGCCATGATTGCCATTTGCGCCAGCGTGGTTCATTCGTGGCACTTGATTGGTGCGCAGGCCATTTTGCACAAGAAAAACTGATCGTTGCCGTGTAAAAAACCCGTTTGTCAGGCCTCGATGTGTCGACAGATCATTTCTTCATTGTTGATTAATGGAGAACATGATGAGTACAACGCAAACCTCGCAGGCGCTGTCCGACGCCCCACCGGTTGCCTCTTCAGCGCCCGTGGCTTCGGGCAAGAAGATGAGTCGCCTCGCAGCCGCCAGTACCATCGGCACGACGCTGGAGTGGTACGACTTCACGGTCTACAACCTGATGGCGGCGCTGGTCTTCAATGCGATCTTCTTCCCGTCGTTTGATCCTCTCACCGGCACTATTCTCGCGTTCTCTACCTATGCCGTCGGCTACATCTCCCGGCCTTTGGGGGGCATTGTTTTTGGTCACTTGGGCGACAAGCTCGGCCGCCGTTTCGTGCTGGTTACCACGCTGGTTCTGATGGGTGTCGCTACGGGGCTTATGGGGCTATTGCCGACTTACGCCGCGTGGGGTATCTGGAGTCCGATTCTGCTGGTGGCGTTGCGCTTCGTGCAGGGCGCAGCAATTGGCGGCGAGTGGGCGGGCGCGGTTTTACTTTCTATGGAGCACGGCGCGCAGCATCAACGCGGTCGTAACGCCTCGTTCACTCAGGTCGGCCCTTCCTGCGGTACGTTGCTGGGCACCGGCTTCATCGCGCTGGTTTCATGGGGATTGAGCCCCGAAGACTTTCAGTCATGGGGCTGGCGCATCCCGTTCCTGTCCAGCGTCGCGCTGTTAATCTTTGGTCTGTGGTTACGTCGCGGAGTGGAAGAAACGCCGGTTTTCAAGGAAATCGAAGCACACAATGCAACGGCAAAGACCCCCATCAAGGAAGTCTTCAGCAATCACTGGCGTCGGCTGCTGCTGGCGGGCGGCGCACGGGTGGGTTCGGATGTGCTGTATGCGCTGGTCGTGGTGTTTACACTGACGTATGTGACCACGGTCCTGCACTTGCCGCGTCCTTTGGCGCTGACTGCAACGATGATTGGCGCGGGGTTGAATGCGATCTGTGTACCGCTGTTCGGCATCCTCTCGGACAAGATCGGTCGCAGACCGGTGTACATCGGCGGCGCGCTGTGCGCGATGGTCTGGGCGTTTGTGTTCTTCAAACTGATGGATACGGCTCAGCCACTGTCGATCTGTGTCGCAGTGATCGTGGGCCTTGTCATTCACGCGGCGATGTACGGACCGCAAGCTGCCTTCGTTACCGAGCAGTTTCCGACTCGCGTCCGGTATGCCGGTTCGTCGCTGGCTTATACGCTGGCGGGGATTATCGGTGGTGGCTTCGCTCCGCTGATTATTGCCTCTTTGTATAAATCCTATGGCTCGACGTTGGCAGTTTCGCTTTACGTGTGCGCAGCGTTGAGCATCACGCTGATCGCGCTGATCTGCGCCAGGGAGACGGCAGGTAAGCCGTTGGAGAAATAGGTTGTAGAGAGTTCCGTACAGAGAAAGCCCCCGGCCAAATGGTCCGGGGGCTTTTTTGTGGGCGGTGGCGAGCGCAAGATCAACTCAGCCCTGTGGGAGCCGGTCCTGCGGGATTGCATGCAAACAGAGAATCTCCCACAGCTCACTTCGTACGGCTGACTTTCACATCCTTGAACAGGCAGAACACCAGCACTGCAGCCAGAATCTCCAACGCAGCAACGAAGTACAGGCCCGCCGCAAGGCTGCCAGTCAAGGTGCGCAGCCAGCCAATCATGTAAGGCGCGATGAAGCCAGCCAGGTTGCCGATGCAGTTGATCAGTGCAATACCGCCCGCTGCCGCAGTCCCCGCGAGGAAAGCGCCGGGGATTGACCAGAAAACCGGAAACGCCGCAAGAATCCCGGCTGCTGCAATGGTCAGCGCGATCAAGGCCATGGTTGCGTTACCCAGGCACAGGCCGGTTGCGATGAGGCCCAATCCTGCGAGCAAGGCTGCCGTGGCGCAGTGGATGCGACGTTCGGCGGTTTTATCCGAATGGTGACCATTCCACAGCATGGCCAGGGTGCCGACGATAAAAGGAATGGCCGCCAACAGGCCGATGCTCATGGTGTCGTTGACACCCAGCGACTTGATCACCGAAGGCGTCCAGAACGCGATGGTGGCGTTCCCCGAGACAATGCAGAAATACACCAGCGTACACAGCCAGACCTTGGGGTTACGGACCAGCGCCTTGAGGTCGCTGTGTTTTTCCGGCTCCGCGTCTTCGCGAGCAATCACCGCGCTGACCATCTGCTGTTCGGCAGAACTCAGCCATTTGGCATTGACGGGTTTCTCCGGCAGATAGCGAAGCACAGCAAAACCTGCCAGCACTGAAGGAATGCCTTCGAGGATGAACAGCCATTGCCAGTTCGCCAGACTCCCGACACCTACCATGCGGCTCATGATGAAGCCGGCAATCGGGCCGCCTACTACACCGGCAATGGCAAACGAGGTCATGAACATGCCGTTGATGCGTGCGCGCTGGGCGGCCGGAAACCAGTAGGTGAGGTACAGCACGACGCCAGGAAAGAACCCGGCTTCGAACACCCCGAGCAGAAACCGCAAAATGTAGAACGACATCGGGCTGGAGACGTAGGCCATCGCCATTGACGTCAGGCCCCAGAGGATCGTGATCCGGGCCAGCGTGCGGCGTGCGCCGATCTTCTCCAGCAAGAGGTTACTGGGTACTTCGAACAGGAAGTAACCGATGAAAAATATACCGGCGCCGAGTCCGTAGACCGCTTCGCTGAAGCCCAGATCGTCGAGCATCGCCAGTTTGGCAAAGCCGACGTTGACCCGATCGATCCAGGCCAGCACAAACAGGAACACCAGAAACGGCAGCAGGCGCCAGGCAATCTTGCGATAGGTCGCGGTGGTTGCGGCCTGATCGGGCGCGACGTCAGCAGCGCTGCCATTCAGGGCGGGATTGTGGTTCATGTTGCATCTCCATCGATCAAGAGATGGCAGCCTATAGATGGCTGCCATACCGGTTCGCTCGCGGCAAAGGCCGCGAGCGCAACGACAATCACGCTCAGGTTTACGGGGTGCGCAGCAGGGGTTCGACACTGCGGGCGATTTGCAGCACCCGGGCGTCCTGACCCTTCAGACCGGCAATGGACAAGCCCACCGGCAGTTCCCCTGGCAGGTGGCAAGGCAGGCTGATTGCGCAGCCGTCGAGGAAATTGATCACGCTGGTGTTACGCAACACCAGGCCGTTGGTGGCGAAGAAATGCGCGTCGTCCTGCTCCAGCGGTGCCAGCTCTGGCGGTACCACGGCAACGCTTGGCATCAACCAGGCATCGGCATCGCCCATTCGTTGGGTGGCGAGGTCAATCATGGTCTGACGCTGGGCGAGCAGCTGCAGGTAATCAGCCGCACTCAACGCTTCACCCCGGCGTATACGCTGTGCCACGCGTGGATCGTAGTCAGCCGCTTGCTCACCGCTGAGCCAGCCCTGATGCAAATACCAGGCTTCGGCAGCCGTCAGGCCTCCCGCAGCATTGATCTTTGGCAGGTCTTGCAACTCGGGGAAGTCGAACCAGCGAATGGATGCTCCCGCATCAGTCAGGCGTTGCAAGCTGCGTTCGAAGGCGGCGGCGACAGTGGCATCGACACCGTCCATGACGAAGTCACGGGTAACTGCCAGACGCAGGCCTTTGAGCGAAGCAGGCCGGGTATCCAGGGTCTCGCCTGACAGAATACTGTCCAGCACGATGCTGTCGTCGACCGTGGCGGTCAGCGCTCCGACGGAGTCCAGGCTTGTGGCCAGAGGGAATGCGCCCTGAGCCGACACTCGGTTGGCTGTGGGTTTGAAGCCAACCAACGCGCAGAACGCTGCCGGAATGCGCAGCGAACCACCGGTGTCCGTACCCAAACCGGCAACCGCCATGCCTTCGGCAACGCTGACCGCTGCGCCAGAACTGGACCCGCCCGCGATGCGTCCGGTCGCAGCAGGGCTGGTCGGAGAACCAAAGTGTGGGTTCAAGCCAAGGCCGGAGAACGCAAATTCACTCATGTTGGTACGGCCCAGCAGAATCGCGCCCGCGGCTTTAAGGCGCGCAACGACGGGCGCATCAGTCTCGGCGGGTGCATTACCGGCCAACACTTTGGAGCCTGCAGCCGTGACCTGTCCGGTTACGTCGCACAAGTCCTTGATGGAAACCGGCAGTCCCGCCAGCGGGGAGGGCACATAGCCTGCGGCACGGGCCAGATCGCTGGCACGGGCAGCTTGCAAAGCACTTTCTGCATCCACCGATATGTAGGCTTTGCCCCCTTGGGCGCGGTGCGCATTGATGCGCTCCAGCGCTTCGGTTACCAAGGCCTCGCTGGTGGTAGCGCCGTTGGCGAGATCCTCGGCAAGCTCTTTGATTGGCTTCATCTGCATTACTCCGCGACTGGCAACGGTTCCACGCTGTAGGCGTGGCGCAGGCTGCGATCGAGCACCGGGTCAAACAACTCCATCTCGAAGGCTTCGCCGTAGCCCAGTTCACCGATCACCGGCTGGGTGCCGCAGAACATCGCGGTGCCTTGCGCGAGGCTGGCATTGTCGTTGAGCTTGGCCAGGAGCGTGTCGGGTGCCAGCAGGCTGGTGACCGGACCTTCCTGATAAAGGCTGCGAACACCGTCGCGGGTGCGCCAGGTGCGCATGATCAACTGATCCCAGTGGCCCTTGACTTCATCGAAACGCCAGGCTGTGGCGGCGATCGGTTTGTCGCACATTTGCTTGGAAACGGTGACGTCGAAGGCTTCAACCTTGCGGTCGGTGTGGTCAGAACCCAGACCGACCAGCAAGCCAACACTGCTCGGAATCAACACAAACTCGGTTTCCCCGGAAGAATCCTTGCCCGGCACCTGAATGGATTCGGCGGAGTTCAGCAGGCTGGCGGCCACTCGATAGAAACACGGAATCTGAGTTGGACGACGAACGCCGAGAGCTTCCAGTTCAGCAATGTGGTGCTCCACGGCTGCACTGTTGCGGCCAGCCCAGCCAGCGATGATCAAGTGATCGATTTCTACAACAACTGCGCCATGGTTGGCGACCTGGAGAGTTAGCTGAGTCAATGCGGTGTCCTCGTTACGGATAGGAAGAAAAGTCAGTAGCTGTGAAGTTACACTGATATATCACATGATTATCAATAGGCAATTGATATGCCAGTCAGTATTGGCTGAGAGCTAAATTGATATTAATCAAGTGTTTAATAGATATATAACAAGTAGCTTATGAAGATCGAAAAAGCGCTGTGTTACCAAATCGCACCGCTTTTGGGCGTGCCGTGCGTACTATTGGCGCGTTTTTGTTACCGGTTTGGGGTGGCGTGAAAAGCGACAATCCAGACGATATGAAATACAGTGATATATCAGCAGCGCCCCATGAGGATTTCCGGATTGCTCGATTCAACTGACCTGCCCACCGCCGATCTTGTTGGCAAACCCGCCGCCAAGAGTGGTGCAAGCCTGCGCGAACTGGCGTACGTACAGATCAAGCAACGCATCATTTCCTGCCAACTGCGTCCAGGCGAGGCGATCAATGAGGCGCAACTGACCCAGATGCTTGGCTTGGGCCGTACGCCGGTGCATCAGGCGCTGCACCGTCTGGAAATGGAAGGCATGGTGACGATCCTGCCGCGCAAGGGCGTGATGGTGACGCCCATATCGTTGAACGACATTCTCGACATGATCGAAGTGCGTAGAACCAACGAAGAGCTGTGCGTGAAGCTGGCCGTCGAGCGCGCGCAGGAAGACGACTTCATCCACATGCGCGAAATCATCGGACGCACCCAACCGCTGCTGGAGCGTCGGGACGTGAAGGGTCTCATGGAAGTTGACCTGCAATTCCACCTGGCGATTTCCGCCGCTGCACGCAACCGGGTATTGGCTGAGTTACTCCGCACGCTGCATGAAAAACAGGCGCGTTTCTGGTTCCTTACATTGTCCGAAATGCACCACAGTGAACGCATCTACGACGAGCATCTGCAGATACTCACCGCCATGGAGAATCGCGACAGTGAGGCCGCCATCAAGGCTATCCATCACCACATCGATGACTTCCGCAGAGCCATCATGCGTACTCTTTAAGAGCGCTCGGCAACCTTTGCCTTTGAAAATTCTGGCGTACAACTTGCGTGTGGATCCTGCTGACTGACGCCCTTTGCGCGGGTAGATCCATTATTGGTACGGGCTGTTACGCATGAACCTGAAGTTTCTCGAAACCTTCGTTTGGGTGGCGAGGCTGAAAAGCTTCCGCCTGACCGCAGAAAAGATGTTCACCACCCAGGCCTCCATCTCCAACCGCATTGCTGCTCTGGAAGCGGAGCTCGGTGCAAAGCTGTTCTTGCGTGACTCCAAACGCGTATCGCTGACGCCTGAAGGGGAGCGGGTGCTCGACTATGCAGAACAGATGATCGACACGATGCATGCGCTTCAGCAATCGATCAGTGCCACCAGCGATCTCAAGGGTTGTATGCGGCTCGGCGTCATGGATACGGTCATCCACACGTGGTTGAGCCCGTTCATATCGACGTTGATGGAGTGTTACCCGGCGGTTGAAATCGAGCTCACCGTCGATACATCACTTAACTTGTGCGACCAGCTGCAGAAAGGCTATCTGGACCTGATCGTGCAGACCGACATGGTTCGCAGTGATGCGGTCCGCAACCAGCATCTGGCCTTACTGCCAGTCGAGTGGATCGTGCAGGCCGGGTCCATCTACCAGCGCAGCTACACGTCTATCGACGAACTGGCTGCCGAACGCATCATCACCTTTTCCCGTAACTCCCGTCCGCATCAGGACATTCTCAACCTGCTGCATGCAGGCGGTGTGGACAGCCCGCGAATCAGCTGTGTCAACTCCGTCGCCGCCATGACTCTTTTGGTGGGTGACGGCTTTGGTATTGGTGCGTTGCCGACGGCATTGGTCAGCAAAGAGTTGGCCGAGGGCAAGTTGTTCATCCTTGAAAACGTGACGCGGCCTCAAGCGCTGGACATCATCGCCTGTTGGCGCGCCGGGGTTGGTATGGAACTGACTGAGCAAGTGGTTAGCATCGCCCGCCATACCCTGGAACAATATGCCAGGCAGATGGGGTCGGAAATGGTGGTCCTCAGCTTAAGCGGCGCACAGGTTTGAAGTGTCCTCAATTGCAACGTCGACTCACGCGAAGCATGTAACAATGCCGCACGGCTAAACCCGGGTGCGTTTAAGGAAACAGCACGGACGTCCGGGATGGAATCCTTCTTAGAAGACCACACCACACATGAAAGCACTGCCCCTCTTGGCCACGATGGCCCTGTTGACACTGTCTTTGACCGGATGTAGTCCGGTCGCGAACGGGGTTCGAATGCCCGAGCCTATGCACCTCACCTTGCGCGTGGTCGGTGACAACGGAGAACCGCTTGCCAACACGTCAGTAAAAATTCACCAGATCGTACTCGGCGCCGACAGATTTTTCTGCATGGGCAGCATAGGGGTAGCCGGCTATGGAGGAGGGGGTTGCGGGGGAGGCCAGATCAGAGTCCCTATTTACAAAGGTGAATTTCCCGCCAGCGGATCACTCGACTTCACCCTTGAGTATGGGGGCAAGCTGTATATCGAGGTGGCGGAGTCATGCGACAACACTGCCCCCAACGCCATGCGCCGGTATTTCAGGCGCGAGCTGGCCACCTGGCTAGTCAAGGATGGAGAGACCATTACGGCGGCTCCCCGTGTTATTGAGGAAGGTTTTTCATACTACACCCGATATGAGCCGTGCACGACCCGCAAGCCTTCCCTTGAAAACTGGGACGATCATTATTACGACCCACTTAAGCGGCGGTCATAACCTGCGCGCGCCCCGCCAGGGGCTGCGTGTCAAATCCATGGTTGAGGTATGCTAGCCCGGTGGATTCTCCAACTTGCTGGCAAAACCGATGTTCAACTCATATTGTTCTGCGACGTCCACAATTCTGCGGCTGCTTGTCTCTAGCGATCCCTCTTGCGTCCACAAGAACGGATAAAACGTCATGCATTGATCTGCGTTCATCTTCTCCAGATCCTCTTGCCATGTCGGCCATTTGAGGTCTTTATAGAACATGAGCATTTGGTCGCTGAGTGCCCACTCCAGAAAGTCTGTATAGCCAATTTCCAATGGCTCCCATTCCAGAGTGTCCGGTGCCCAGTAATACATTGAGCCAACGTCTTCTCCGAAACGTCCGCCATTGATTGAAAAGAAACCGCCTGCTGCGTCGTCCGCCACCAACAGGTGACCGCCACCGTCGTGCAGATGGGTCCAGTCAAGGATGTTTCTGGACAGTTGCTCGTGTCCGGATCCCAGAAAGCGTAGCCAGCCTCCATCAATGAGGATGCCTCCGGTTTCGTACGCAACCGCGCCTAAAGTTGATCGCGTAGTGATCTGGAGCCCCATCAATACTCTGGCGTTGTCCTGTGAAGGAGGAAGCAACTGGCAGCTGCGTTGCGCAGTGCTCAGCAACTCCTTTAACAAGGGCAGGGCAGGTTCATCGTGTTCGATCAGATCTTCAAGGCGTTTCATTAACCGCTCCTCGGGGAAAGTCTCCTTATGGTACCGGCATGCGCCTAAATGTTAAGAGTTTGATAGAAACACGTTGCCTCGGGTCAAACATAGACGCTGTAGGAGTGAATGTGCTCGCGATACGGATAGACCTGTTGAGAAATTACCGTCTGGCCTGACGCTATCGCGAGCAAGCTCACTCCTACAGGGTGCATGTTTGCTTCGCGACGGCGTTGTGTCACTGACACAGCGAAACCGGTGACCTGTAGGAGCTGCCGAAGGCTGCGATCTCGGTGTGTCAGGAGAAACGCTTCGCAGCCTTCGGCAGCGCCTACAGAAAATGCATTTCAATCCAGCTGTTTGCATGTTGTTTGATGAGACGCGTGCGCCTTCAAACTCGAGGGTGGTGCCAGCTCAACGGTGCGGCAGTAATCCATGAACAATCGGGTCGCCCGCGTTGGCTGATTATTGCGCAGGTACGCCATTACCAGGGTCGAAGCGGGCATGTCGTCTTCGATATCAAGCTGTGCCAGAAGCTCGCCGTCGTAGGTCATGTTGGTGCAAGGCCGCGTGACCAGCACCGAAAACCCCAGCCCCTGGCCGACCATGCAGCGCACCATTTCAATCGAGGGTGAGCTGTAAGCCACCACCGGCGCATAACCTTTCTCGGTAAAGATATCCATGAAGTAGGTTCTGCTGGGCACGGCGTCCAGCAGGATCATGGGCTCCTGGCTCAACTCGCGCAGTGTCACCGTTTTCTGTTGAGCAAGGGGGTGCGCGGCTGGCAGTAATGCGTAGGGCTTGTGCGGAGCGTTCAATGCTTCTTTGTGGATCGTCGCGCCCAGCTCCAGATCGTACAGGAAGGCCAGGTCGAAGCGGCCGCGGTGCAGCCCATGCATCAGCTCGTGCTGTTCCCCGTCGCAGAGTTGAATGGTTACGTCGGGATAAAGCTGCTTGAAGCCAGCAACGAGTCTGGGCATATACAGCGGCGCGGCTGATTCAAAACAGCCCAATGCGATAGTGCCCGATACATTCTTGCTCTCGGCGCGAGAATCCTGTTCCAGTTCTTCCGACAGTCGTAATAACTCTTTAGCCTTTTCGTAGACTTTCCCGCCACCGGAAGTCAGGGAAACACCCTGCGCATGGTGCCGTACAAACAGCGGTTGATTAAACGCCTCTTCGAGATTTTTTATGGCGACGGAAATAGAAGGCTGTGAGATATGCAGTTGTCGCGACGCCTCGGCAATACTGTCCATTTCTACGGCAGTGACAAAGTATTTAAGCTGTTTCAACGTGAAATGCGTCACTGAGTACCTCGTCGGCACACGGCCATGAGCGGAATTAGCTGAATAGCTTTTACCTATGCTTAGCGAGGAGCGTGCCAGATGCCAGGATTCGTCCTGGTTCGGTTATTGGGCCGGCAGTTGATCTTTTTATCAGTCTGCAACTCAATTAATCCATCGCTCTGTACGGCCCACAGAATGAGGGTTTCGCACTGAAAGTGAGCGAACCAAAGCGAGGGAAACGGTTACCGCCCTAAAAATGTGCGGCATGTTCGGCGCAGGGTAAATAGTTTCGCCTTCCGCCTGCATTGAGTATGCATCCCGCCGGTTCTGCTTAGGATTTTCCTACGCTATGAGCCAAAACTTACTATTGGGTCGTTCGACGAAACTTCGCTCATGATGGCCTCAGAAGGGAGAGCGGGGCAGCGCTCAATATTCAACTTGCATTGGATATCACCCGCCACTGTTACTTAGCCGAGCGAGCCGACGATGACGTTTGACTGGAAATACATGTTTAGCCTGTTCAGCGATACCGAGTTCTGGATGGCAACGTGGACCGTCATACAACTCAGTACATTGACATGGCTTATCAGCATTGTTCTGGGCTTCGTCGTGGCGCTGGCCAAACAGTCTTCCAACCCGCTGATCAACTTGCCTGCCCGTGGCTATATCTGGTTATTCCGTAGCGTGCCTTTGCTGGTGCTGCTGATATTTGTCTACAACTTGCCACAGGCTTTGCCCGCCACATCGGCGGTGCTGGCCAACCCGTTCTGGGCAGGCCTTATTGCACTGGTGTTGTGTGAAACCGCTTACGTCGCTGAAATCCATCGCGGCGGGCTGTTGTCGATTGCCAAAGGGCAAAGCGAAGCAGCCAGAGCATTGGGATTGCGCTTTATCGGTACGCAGTGGCGCATTGTGATTCCGCAGGCGCTGCGGGTGGCTTTGCCGTCCTTGACCAACGAATACATTTCAATCGTCAAACTCAGTTCGCTGGTGTCGGTGATCTCGCTGACCGAAATTCTGATGGTGGGGCAGCGCCTGTATTCACAGAACTTTCTGGTCATGGAAACCATGGCGGCGGTAGCGTTTTACTACGTGCTGATCGTTACCGTGTTCGACTTCCTGCTCAAGCGGCTGGAGCGTTATCTGGATGTCACTCAGCGCAAAGTGGTGCGTGAGCCTGACGCTGAAATGCTCCAGCTCGCCACTCAGGATCGTGCCGTCATTGCCCGCCCTGTCTCCGACTTCGCAGGCCCGGCACTTCAGGCCACCAAATTACACAAGGCCTACAACGACATCGAAGTGCTGGGTGCCGTCAGTCTGCAGATTCATCCCGGCGAAGTGGTGTCGGTGATCGGGCCGTCGGGTTCAGGGAAGACCACTTTGATTCGTCTGCTCAACGGCCTTGAGCAAATCGATAACGGGGATATCAGGATCAACGGCGAACCGTTCATTCACCTGGTTCGCCAAGGTGCTCAACCGCCGCGCTACGTCGAGCATACAGAGCATCGTCTGAACATCGGCATGGTGTTCCAGAGCTTCAACCTGTTTCCGCACCTGACTGTGCTCGACAACTTGCTGCTGGCTCCGCGTTATCACCGCCTGGCTTCAGCGCAGGAACTGAAGCAGCAAGCGTATGAGCTACTGCACAAGGTCGGCATGCTGGAACACGCCTGGAAATATCCACATCAGTTGTCCGGCGGGCAACAGCAGCGTGTAGCGATTGCTCGTGCGTTGATGATGCGTCCGCAGATCATGCTGTTCGACGAGCCGACATCAGCACTCGACCCAGAGAAGGTCAACGAGGTGCTGCAGGTGATCGAAACCCTGGCGAAGGAGGGCATCACCATGGTCATCGTGACCCATGAGATGAACTTCGCCTTCAAGGTCTCTGATCGAATCGTATTCATGGAGAAAGGCCGGGTGGTGTGCGATGACAGCCCGCAGGCACTGCGCGATGGACAGCACCCGCGAGTGGAAGCTTTTCTGAAAGATGTTTCGTTGGCTTGAAACCTTAATGTTTTGTTTGCAGGGGAGAAGAACATGATCGAGCAATGGCAGGTCGACCAGTTTCACGCGCAGGGTTTTCTGGTCGTTGAGGGCGTGCTGGCAGCCGATGAAGTGGCGGCGCTGCAGCATGACTTCGACCAGTGGGTGGAAGACAGCCGCAGCCAAGACTGTGCGTGGGGCCAGACGCTGGACGGTCGGCCGCGTTTTGATATTGAAAGCGACCATCGCCCGGATCATCCGTCATTGCGCCGCGTGACCTCGCCAACGGAAATCTCAAAGGCTTACCAACAGACTGCCTTCCAGTCGCGCATGGCGGCCATTGCTGCGCAGCTGATCGGTGGCAACGGCACGCGCTTTCATCACAGCAAGATCAACTCAAAATTGCCGCACACCGCCACTCAGGTGAAGTGGCATCAAGACTTCCTGTTCACGCCGCACAGCAACGACGACCTGGTGACTGCATTGCTGATGGTCAGTGACGTGACACCCGAAAATGGCCCGCTGAATGTCGTGCCGGGCAGTCATAAGGGCGAGCTTTGGTCCCATTGGCAGAACGGGCGTTTCACGGGGGCAGTGGAAGACGCGGTTGTTGACGAGCATTGCCAGCAACCGGTGGCCTGTTATGGGCCTTCGGGTTCAGTGTGCTTCATGCACACCCGATTGCTGCATGCCTCAAGCCCGAATGAAACCGAGTTCCCGCGCACATTGTTCATCAGCGTGTACGCCGCAGAAGACGCGTTGCCCTTCGGGGAGAACCCGCTGCCAAGCGAACACACCGGTTTGATGGTGGCGGGACATGAAAGCGGTCTGGTGCGCAGCACCGCGAACCAGATCCGTCTGCCGCAGAAACCCAAGGGGGCTTCGTTTTTTGTGCAACAGGCCGGAAGCGACCTGGCCACTGCCTGAGACTTGAACCGCAATTGCCTGAACCCTACTGACTCCACGAGGAATACTTATGAAGCTATCCCGTCTGTTCGTTCGTCCCGCTGCGATGGTTGTACTAGGCGCTGCGGTTGCCATGGCTTCATCAATGGCCTCGGCTTTCCAGCAGCCAGGCAAGATCATTGCCGGATCCGACATGACGTTCTATCCGTATGAGTACATGGACAAAAACCAGCCGGCAGGCTTCGACATCGAGTTCCTGGATGGTCTGGCTAAGGTCATGGGGATGAAGGCTGAGAATCTCGACACCCGTTTCCCCAACCTGATCGGCGGGCTGCAAGGCGGCCGGTTTGATATCACCAACTCGTCGATGTACATCACCGCTGACCGCCTGAAAGTCATCGACATGATCCCTTACCTGAAAAGCGGGGAGTCGATTCTGGCAGTCAAGGGCAGCGCGTATCAGCCAAAGATTCCGGAAGATTTCTGTGGCCACAAGATCGGCTCCATGGCAGCCACGTCCTGGCTGCAACAACTGCAGAAACTGTCCACCGACTACTGCGTAAAGAACGGCCTGCCGCCTATCGCGATCAGTGAATACGGTACTGATCCGCAAACCACCCAGGCCATGCTCGCTCATGCGGTTGAAGCGCAGATCACAGACGCTGCCGTGGCGCGGGGCGTGGTTGAAAAGCTCGGTAACCGGGTAGTGATTTCATCCGAAACCCTGATCTACCCGGTGCTCAACGGCTTCGGCGTGAAGAAAGGCAACGATGTGGTCCGCAATGCGTTGATCGAAGGGCTCGAGAAGTACAGCAAAACGCCGGAATACAAGGCTTTGCTGGACAAGTACAAGTTCCAGGCGCCTACGGCGGATGACATTGCAGCGCTGATGCCCAAGCCCTGATTGCGCGTTAAAAAACACGGACCCGGTAGGAGCCAACTTGTTGGCGAGACGTCGGACTTGCATAGCCTGATGATCCGCCTCGCCAACAAGTTGGCTCCTACCCAGAATGTATTTCAACCCGATGATTTATGCGTTGTTGGCAGGAGTATTTTGAACATGGCCCTTAACTTCGAGGAGCAGACGCGTCTGGATCTGGCGGCGACCTTTCGCATCATTGCCCACCTGGGTATGCATGAGGCGGTGGCCAACCATTTCAGCGCGGCCATTTCAGCTGACGGAAAGCAGTTCCTGCTGAACCCGAAGTGGAAACATTTCTCGCGCTTGCGTGCCAGTGATCTGCTGTTGCTCGATGCCGATGATCAAGACGCCGCGCAACGACCGGGTGTGGATGCGACAGCATGGTCCATTCATGGACAGATGCACCAACGCCTGCCTGAAGCCCGCGTGGTTCTGCATCTGCATCCGGTCTACACCACCGCGGTGGCGTGTCTGGCTAAGCCGCACATTCCGGCAATCGATCAGAACACAGCACGTTATTTCAACCGGGTGGCGATAGACGAGCTTTACGGCGGTATGGCCGATACCACCGCTGAAGGTGCTCGCCTGGTCGGGCTGCTGGATGGGAAAAGCCGCCTGTTGATGGGTAACCATGGCGTGATGGTCACTGCGCCAACGGTAGGTGAGGCATTCGACGACATCTGGACTCTGGAAAGGGCCTGCCAGATTCTGGTCACGGCCTGGTCCACAGGTCAGCCAGTGAAGACACTGCCGGACGATGTCGCGGAGAAGACAGCCCGGGACTGGGAGAAGATCACTGATTTCTCGCAGCAGCATTTCGAAGAAATGAAGTGGCTGATGCTTCAGGCGGACCCTTCACTGGCCGACTGACCCAAACACGATACTGACTGTATACGCGTCTGCGGATGCCGTAGGGCTTCTTACGCCTGCGCGCTGACATTTTCGTTATTTTTTACTGCGTCAACCCGCCACAAAGGGCGTGTTGAAGGATGCCAGGATGACCGAACACATCACAGAAATTGACACGCTCGTCGTAGGAGCAGGGCAGGCGGGTGTGGCCATGAGTGAACACCTGAGCCGGCTGGGCATTGCGCATCTGGTACTGGAAAAACACCGCGTAGCCGAAGCGTGGCGCAGCGGCCGCTGGGATTCGCTGGTCGCCAATGGACCGGCCTGGCATGACCGGTTTCCGGGACTTGAGTTCGACATGGACCCGGACGGGTTTGCCGGTAAAGAACAGGTCGCTGACTACTTCGAACGCTATGCACGCAAATTCAACGCGCCAATCAAGGCCGGCGTTGAGGTCAAACGTGTGACCCGCAACGTGGAGCGTGCCGGTTTCACTGTGGAGACCAGCGCGGGTACTTACATCGTCAATCATCTTGTGTCTGCGACCGGCCCGTTTCAGAACCCCGTCATTCCATCGATTGCGCCCACGGATGACGCGCTGCACCAGATCCACTCGGCGCATTACTTCAACCCACGGCAGTTGCCTGACGGCGCCGTACTGGTGGTCGGGGCGGGCTCGTCCGGTGTACAAATCGCCGACGAATTGCAGCGTTCCGGCCGCCAGGTTTACTTGTCGGTCGGACCTCATGATCGTCCACCACGAGCCTACCGCGGCCGTGATTTCTGCTGGTGGCTTGGCGTATTAGGGCTGTGGGACAGCGAGACTGTGCAGCCCGGAAAAGAGCACGTCACGATTGCCGTCAGTGGTGCTCGAGGCGGTCACACCGTTGATTTTCGGCGCCTGGCTCAGGCGGGAATGATGCTGGTCGGTCTGACGGAAAGCTTCGCCGAGGGCAAAGTGCGTTTCCAGAATGATCTCGTCGAAAACCTCGATCGCGGCGACGAGAACTACCTGTCGTTGCTCGATGCCGCCGATGCGTATGCCCTTCGAAATGGTCTGGATTTGCCACTGGAACCCTCAGCACGTGAGCGCGTAGCTGACGCGGCATGTATCACTCATCCGCTGCGTGAGCTCGATCTGGCTGAGGCCGGTATCAGTTCCATCATCTGGGCCACGGGTTATTCCCAGGATTACAGTTGGCTGCAGGTCGATGCATTCGACACCCGAGGCAAGCCCTTGCATCAGCGCGGGGTATCCATTGAGCAAGGTCTGTATTTCGTAGGTCTGCCCTGGCTGTCGCGACGTGGTTCAGCGTTTATCTGGGGCGTGTGGCATGACGCCAAACATGTCGCTGATCAAATCGCCACTCAGCACAAGTATCGCTCGTATGACCAGGGCAAGCGTGCAGCCCCCGAAGTTCGGTTGCGCAACGTTAAAGGTTGATCGTCTTTGATCGGGCGAAAGTCGCCCCAGTGCTTACAGGAGATTTACATGGCTACCCCGACCCACACGCGTATTCGTATGTTCAATACCAAAGACACTTACCCTAACCAGAGTCTGGACAACGACCTTTGTCAGGCGGTGCGTGCCGGTAACACCGTGTACGTGCGAGGTCAGGTTGGCACCGACTTCGAGGGTAACCTCATCGGCCTCGGCGACCCCGGCGCTCAAGCGCATCAGGCCATGAAGAACGTCAAACAGTTGCTGGAGGAGGCGGGCAGCGACCTGTCGCATATCGTCAAGACCACCACCTACATCATTGATCCGCGTTATCGGGAGCCGGTTTATCACGAAGTGGGCAAGTGGCTTAAAGGGGTTTTCCCCATTTCCACCGGGCTGGTGGTCTCTGCACTGGGTCAGCCGCAGTGGCTGATGGAAATCGACGTGATCGCCGTTATTCCCGAATAAGGACTTTCGTCATGACTTTTTCCATCGCCGCACGTTGCGCCGAAACTGGCCAGTTGGGTATCGCCATCAGCTCTTCGAGCATTGCCGTGGGTGCACGTTGCCCCTGGCTGCGTGCCGGGGTTGGTGCGGTGTCTTCGCAAAATATCACGCTGCCAGCCCTGGGGCCGCAAGCCCTGGACCTGATAGAGCAGGGCGCCACACCTGCACATGCGCTTGAGCAGTTATGGGCGGATCAAAGGTTCAGTGAGTACCGGCAGATCACGGCGATCGATCACCTTGGGCGCGTCGCGCATTTCAGTGGCGGTAAAACCCTTGGTATACACAATGCCGTCAGCGGAGAACAGTGCGTGGCAGCCGGCAACATGCTGGCTACCCCGGAAGTGATTGAAGCGATGGTCAAGACCTTTGAGCAGGCCTCAGGGCACCTTGCCGAGCGCCTGCTACTGGCCATGCGTGCGGGGCAGGCGGCGGGCGGAGAAGCCGGGCCTGTGCATTCGGCAGCGCTGAAGGTCGTGGCGGATCTGCCTTGGCCGATCGTTGATTTGCGTGTGGATTGGGCCGAGCACGACCCGATCAATGTGTTGGATGGCTTGTGGCAGGCCTATCAACCACAGCTGCAGGATTATCTGGACCGCGCCCTGAACCCCGCCGGCGCGCCAGGGTATGGCGTACCAGGAGATGATCGATGAGCGCCAGTCGTGAACTGTTGGCCCGATTGGTGGCCTTTGACACGACCAGTCGAGAGTCGAATCTCGCGCTGATCGATTTTGTTCGTGATTACCTCGATAGCCATGGCGTTTCCTGTGAACTGATCTACAACGCGCAAAAGACCAAGGCCAATCTGTTTGCGACGATTGGACCGGTTGAGGTGCCCGGCATTGTGCTGTCCGGCCACACGGATGTGGTCCCCGTAGATGGCCAGGCCTGGACCTTCCCGCCGTTCGGACTCAGCGAGGAGGGCGGCAGGCTCTACGGCCGTGGTACTGCCGACATGAAGGGCTACATTGCCTGTGTTTTGGCATTGGTCCCGGAGTTGATCCGGAATACGTTGCGCATGCCGGTACATATAGCTCTTTCCTACGATGAGGAAGTCGGCTGCCTGGGCGTCCGCTCATTGCTGGAAGTGCTGGGTTCAAAGCCTGTTAAACCACTGCTCTGTGTGATCGGTGAGCCCACGGAGCTAAAGCCAGTACTTGGTCATAAGGGTAAAGTGGCCGTGCGCTGCGACGTGCACGGCGTAGCGTGCCATTCAGCCCATGCGCCCAGTGGCGTCAACGCGATCGAGTACGCCGCGCAGTTGATCAACGAACTGGGAAGGCTCGGGAAAGCATTGCAGGCCGAGGAACGACAGGACGAGCGCTTTGATCCGCCGTTCTCGACCGTACAGGTTGGGGTGATCGGCGGCGGAGCAGCGCTCAACATCGTTCCCGAACATTGTCGTTTTGACTTTGAGGTGCGCTCGCTTCCTGTTGAAGACCCGAACCACGTCATCACTGCGCTGCACACCTACGCAAAGAATGAGTTGCTGCCTGCGATGCAGGCTGTCAGTGGGCAGAGCGATATTCGCCTTACCGAGCTGTCGAGTTACCCGGGGCTGGATATCCCGATGCACAGCCAGGCCGCAGAGTTGATCGCGGAGTTCTGCGGTTCCAGGGCGTTTGGCACAGTCGCCTTTGGCACTGAGGGCGGATTGTTCGACCAGTCAGGAATCCCGGCCGTGGTCTGCGGCCCCGGCAGCATGGCGCAGGGGCACAAACCGGATGAGTTCATCAGCGTCGAGCAGCTTGATGCGTGTGACCGGATGCTGAGGCAGGTGTTGGCGTTCGTTATACGCGATCGCTGACGCTTTCAGGCCGGGTTTCCTTGCACTAGTCACGCACTGGTGGTGCACTCATTTCTCTAACAACCAACTAATTGATAAGAAAGACTTCATCGCTGCCAACTAAGCACATAAATACAAAAAGCTGCGTTATACAGCAATATCGCTAAAAAATTTGTCGCAGACGGTCTTTTGGCGTCAGAAAATAAATTTTAAATTCTCCTCAACTAATACGAAATCTCCGCCGATAGAAGTAACAAGGTGTGTAAGAGCTACGACGCTCGCCCCTGCGTTATGAAACCGGGCAGGTCGACTCGTAACGGTTAGAGCATGGAGCGCTATTGCTGTTTACTCCAATGAGAATACGTCCATGACTATAAGAAATATGAATATCGCTCCAAGGGCTTTTCTTGGTTTTGCGTTTATTGCGGTGCTGGTTATCGCGCTGGGTTTTTTCGCCCTGAACCGCATGACCTTGATTCGCCAGGCCACGGTCGACATGGAGACCAACACCCTGCCAAGCATCACCCTGATAGGCAACGTCAACGAGTACGTATTGCGCCTTAGGATTTTCTCCCTGCGCATGCTGGTTAACCGTGAACCGGAGATGCTTCAGGAGAGCGACCAGCGCGTTGCTGAAATCATTACCCAGTTGCAGGCTGCCAAATCCGCTTACAGTGCGCTGCCCGCGGAAGCCGATGAAAGAGCAATCTACCAACAGTTTGATGGAACACTGACTCAGTACATCGGCTTGCTGAATCAAGCGGCGCAACTGTCGCGTGACAATAAGGTTGAAGAGACTCGTGCGCTTATCAACACCAGCATGAGACAAACTTCTGACTTGATGACCAAGCAACTCAAAGACCTGGTTGATATCAACAGGGCGGGCGCTGTTGCTGGCTCTAAAGTTGCGGGACAGCAGTACGATGGTGCAACCATCGCCATTATTGCCGTGGCAGTTATTGCGTCATTGATGACAGTGTTACTGGCCTGGTTACTGACGCGTAGTATCGTGGCGCCGTTGTCCAGAGCGGTTAATGCTGCTCAGGAAATTGCCGCAGGTAACTTGACCAAGCATATCGAAGTGGATGGCAAGGACGAACCGGCGCGCTTGCTCGAAGCGCTGGTAATCATGCAGCAGAACCTGCGTAAAACCATCGAGATGATTTCAGGATCAGCTACCCAATTGGCATCGGCAGCCGAGGAGTTGAGCGCTGTTACCGAAGAGTCGTCGCGTGGTTTGCAACAGCAGAACGATGAAATCGAACAGGCGGCGACCGCCGTGAACGAAATGACTGCGGCTGTTGAGGAGGTTGCGCGCAACGCTGTTTCGACATCCCAGGCTTCTGAGCAGTCCACTGAAACCGCACGTCAGGGCCGGGACAAAGTCGTGCAGACCGTGCAAGCGATTCAGACCATGACCCAGGACGTACAGACCACCTCGACCCTGGTCGAAGGCTTGGCTGAGCAAGGCCGCGATATCGGTAAGGTACTGGACGTTATTCGTTCGATCGCCGAGCAAACCAACCTGTTGGCTTTGAACGCTGCCATTGAGGCTGCGCGGGCAGGGGAAGCGGGCCGTGGCTTTGCTGTGGTGGCTGATGAAGTGCGGGCTTTGGCGCATCGCACCGCGCAATCAACACGCGAAATTGAACAGATGGTGGCTGGCATTCAAAGCGGAACAGGCAACGCGGTGCAGTCCATGGCATTGAACACAAGCCGCACGCAAAACACGCTGGAACTGGCCCGCGCCGCCGGAGAAGCGCTGGAGCAGATCACTGAAGCGATTTCCCAGATCAATGAGCGCAACCTGGTGATAGCCAGCGCTTCGGAAGAGCAGGCTCAGGTTTCTCGCGAGGTAGATCGCAATCTGGTGAACATTCGTGATCTGGCCACTCAATCGGCTGCCGGGGCTAATCAAACCAGTGCGGCGAGCCATGAACTGTCGCGACTGGCGGTAGACCTGAACGGGATGGTGGCGCGTTTTGTGATTTGATATGAGGCTGTCCACTGTCACTGTCACTGTCACTGTCACTGCGCTGTCGCGACGCTTAAACGAAATGTAAATGACTGAATTGGGATGCTTTTTGGCAGGAGGCAAAGGCGACTAGGCTGAGCCTCCGCGCTGCCGGGGTAGGAGCGAACTTGTTCGCGAGGCGGCGTACCTGAATAACTGCGGCAACCTCTCTCGCCAACAAGTTGCCTCCTACCTTCAAAGGCGACAGTCCGGACCACCGCGTTACCGAGCGTTAATCGGCTGGGCGAGGGCGGATGTGCGCCGCTCGCTGATGCGCTCCACCGTCTCCATATGTTCCGTCCCCCACACGCATAGCGCACCCAGCGCTGTTGCCAAGGATTGTCCGAAAGGCGTCAGGGAATACTCGACCTTTGGCGGTATTTCCTGAAAGTCCGTGCGCGAAACGATTTCATCGCGCTCCAGTTCCTTGAGTTGCTGGATCAATACCTTGTCGGTCACGCCGCCAATCGCGCGTTTCAGCTCGCCATATCGGTGAACTTTGCGCGTCAGATTATAAAGGATCAGTGGCTTCCATTTACCGCCAAGCACTGCCAGCGCGGCCTCAAGCCCACATTTATAGGTCTCGTTTGCCATGATTCGGGCGGCTCCATCCCTCACTGAAGGGTACTTACCAAAAGGTGCATACTATTCAAGTTGAAAGCGCAGATCTACAGTTGTGCCTCTTATTTCGAGGACATCATCATGAGCAGGCTCAACGGAAAGATCGCAGTGATTACCGGCGGTAACAGCGGTATAGGCCTGGCCAGCGCCATACGCTTCGCGGCAGAAGGTGCGCAGGTTGTCATCGTCGGGCGTCGGCAAGAGCAGTTGAACGCAGCCTTGCAACAGATTGGACACGACGCGATAGCGATCCAGGCTGACATTTCGAACCTGGACGACCTGGATCGCGTCTACGCCGAAGTCAAAGCCACCAAAGGCCGGATTGACGTACTGTTTGCAAACGCCGGGCTGGGAGATTTCCAACCGCTTGGGGCGATCACCGAGGAGTCGTTCGATCGCACGTTTGGCATCAACGTCAAAGGCACGCTGTTCACTGTGCAGAAGGCGTTGCCACTGATGAGCGCAGGCGGATCGGTCATCCTGACCGGCTCGACAACAGGGACCATGGGCACACCGGCATTCAGCGTATACAGCGCCACCAAGGCTGCACTACGTAATTTCGCCAGAAGCTGGGCGCTGGACCTGAAAGGTACGGGGATTCGCGTCAACGTTATTTCGCCGGGACCGATTTCTACACCGGGACTCGACCTGGCACTGGCACCCACTGGCCAGGCAGAGGCCATTGTTGACGGCATGATTGCGCAATTGCCGGTGGGCCGTATCGGCCAGCCCGAAGACGTTGCGGCAGCGGCTCTGTTCCTGGCGTCGGATGAGAGCAGCTTTATGACGGGAAGCGAGATGTTTGTTGATGGTGGGTTTGCCCAGGTTTGAGGTGAGGAGGGGGGGTATGGATGGAATCTGGCTGTATGGCTGCTTCACCAGTCAGCATCGACGCTGACGCGGGTGACGGTGCCATCTCAGTCAGCAAGCGAGAGAATTCGCCGTGCGCAGGTGTTTTTCGGTCCCCCTGGGCCTGCGCGTGGCAACCCTTGGTCATGTGCTCGCTGAAAAAATTACTTTTCTGAATGTTTCAGATTGACACTGGAGTGCTGGCCTCGATATAAAGCAGATGTTGTACGACGACAGACGAATGTCGTCGACCAGAGCTAAAAATAAAAACAGAGTGTCGTCCATCATGAACCCAGATCGCTTGAATATCTCGCTGATTGCCGACGTTGCCGGCTCAGGTTTTATTGCGCGCCTGCAGGCGCAATCAAGCCCGTCGCTGCCCAACTTTCAGAACACCCGATAACTTCAGCTTTATATCCGACTCCAGCCTGTGGGCGTGGAGGGCGTACACCTGCGCTCTCGAAATGTTGTCGAGAGAACCATCAGCATAATCCAATAATAAAGTGATGCTATGAACGTTAATGAAGCGGTACACGCGCAAAGCGTTAGCCACGCCATAGGCAAATATCGGTGGACGATCTGTGCACTGTTGTTCTTTGCGACAACGGTCAATTATCTGGATCGTCAGGTACTCAGCCTATTGGCGCCGGGCCTTTCAACCCAGTTTGGCTGGAGCAATACGGACTACGCCAACATCGCCTCGGTCTTCCAGTTCGTTTATGCGATTTCCATGCTTTTCGCGGGTCGCTTCGTGGACAGGATCGGCACCAAGGCAGCCTTCATGGTCGCAATCGGTGTGTGGTCGACAGGTGCGGTCATGCATGCCTTTGCAGTGCCGCTGGGAGAGGGGATTGCCTCAATATCCGGCGCGTTAGGCCTTGCAGTTATTCCGGTATCCATCGCAGGGTTCATGCTGGCACGTGCAGTACTGGCGATTGGCGAGTCGGGTAACTTCCCAATTGCGATCAAGGCCACAGCTGAATACTTCCCGAAAAAAGAGCGCTCTTTCGCCACGGGTATTTTCAACTCGGGTGCCAACGTGGGTGCGATTCTGGCTCCGATTTCTGTTCCGTTGATCGCTGCGGCCTGGGGTTGGGAATCAGCATTCATCGTTATTGGGATGCTGGGTTTCGTCTGGCTCGGCGCCTGGATTTTCCTGTATGAAAAGCCGGAGAATCAGGCCCGACTGACCCCTGAGGAATTGGCCTATATCCGCGGTGATGAGGCTGTATCGGTAAACACCGGCGATGCAGCGGCTGCAGGAGGCAAAAAAGTATCGTGGTTCAAGTTGCTGACCTACCGCCAAACCTGGGCGTTCGCCTTCGGCAAGTTCATGACTGATGGCGTGTGGTGGTTCTTCCTGTTCTGGTTGCCGACATACCTGGGCGCACAGTACGGAATGAAGGGCCAGGCCATTGTGTTGCCGTTGGCCGTGCTCTACAGCATGACCATGGTGGGCAGTATTGGAGGAGGCTGGTTTCCAAGCTATTTCATGTCCCGCGGCGATAAACCATACGACGGCCGCATGAAAGCCATGTTCGTGATCGCGCTTTTCCCGTTACTCGTGTTGCTGGCGCAGCCGCTGGGCTATATCAGCTTCTGGATACCCGTCTTGCTCATCGGTATAGGCGCATCGGCGCACCAGGCCTGGTCGTGCAATATCTTCACCACGGTATCTGACATGTTCCCCCAGAAATCCATTGCTTCGGTGGTGGGTATCGGCGGCATGGCCGGTGGGTTAGGTGGCGTAGTCATGACCAAAATTGGCGGATGGGTTTTTGATTATTACAAGGCCATCAACGATATCCACACGGGTTACATGATCATGTTTTCTATCTGTGCACTGGCCTATCTGGTGGCTTGGAGTGTGATGAAGGCATTGGTGCCACGGCATAAAGAAATCACTGATCTGTAAACGGTGAGCGCTTTGCAGGTCGGTGGGCTTGCGTTCATTGACCTGCAATCTGCTGTTAATTTTTATACCATCAGGGCGCCAGGGCCTTGTCCGTAAGGGCCCTGGTGGGAGGCCAAAGTCTCTCTGCATCAAGCAATAGCGTCGACCGATTCCAGTTTACTTCCTCTCTTTGACAGCCATGGCTGTTTCTCTCGAATCCGATCGCAAGTTATGCACCTCCTTGGAGCGAAACGCTGCTTAGTGGTGCGCACTAATAGCGTAGGCGCTATATATATGCCTTTTTTTGAACGCCGCAGTTCAGCTTTAGCAAAGCGCGAGCCAGGTTGGTTACTTAGCCTTACGCAACGAAAGCGGATTGGATCTGAGTTTTTAACAGGCTCATGAGATGTCCGGAAATATTCCAGCAGGGGCTTTCCATAGAAAATAAATAGTGCATACACTGTAAGTGCGTTCCGATTCCGCTTTTGTAGATCGTCCATCGAGTGTCTCCAGTGGTAGCGATATTGCTGGGCCCACTGATATCTCTCGCCCAAAAACGGTCACTTACATGAAAAAATCTATTTCCAGCACAGCTGCGGTTGTGGTTGCTTCTTGCTACATGAGTGCCTGCAGCAACAGCATTGCGACCGCGCCCCATGTCATCCAGCCCGTGCTCAAGACTGTCTCCAGTCCGCTGTTGCATCAGGACGGCCAGACCTTCAAGGACCTTGATCACAATGGTGTGCTCGATGCTTATGAAGACTGGCGGCTGACACCTGAAGCACGTACCAGCGACCTGGTACAGCGCATGACCCTGGAAGAAAAGATCGGCTTGATGATGCATAGCACCGCACCCTACGTAGCAACCGGTGCAGACGCCGGTTACAACCTTGCAAAGCTGTCCCCACTGATTGGTGACAAGCACATCAACCATTTCATTTCGCGCCTCAGTATCACTCCGGTCGAGATGGTCAGCAGCTATAACCAGTTACAGGGCCTGGCAGAAAAAACTCGCCTTGGCATCCCCATCAGCTTTAGCACTGATCCGCGTAATCACTTCCAGTACACCCTCGGTGCGAGTGTCAGTTCCGGCAGCTTCTCCCAGTGGCCGGAGACACTAGGGCTTGCTGCGACAGGCGACGAAAAACTGGTGGAGCGATTCGGCGACGTTGCACGGCAGGAATACCGCGCCATGGGCATTCAGATTGCCTTGTCGCCACAAGCAGACTTGGCCACGGAGCCGCGCTGGTCACGCATCAATGGCACCTTTGGTGAGGATGTAGACTTGGTCAGCAAGATGACGGCGGCGTACATCGTCGGCTTCCAGCACGGGACCCAAGGTTTGCAAACGGATGGCGTCGCGGCAACCGTCAAGCATTGGGCTGGTTATGGCGCGGCACACAAAGGTTTTGATGCCATGAACGCCTATGGCCGAGATCTGGCCTATAGCGCTGAGGACTTCAAGACGCAACTGAGTCCATTCAAAGCGGCATTCGCTGTGAACGCGGCAGAGATCATTCCTACCTATGGCGTGCCGCCTGAAGGGGTTACCGTCAATGGCAAGCCTTTGGAGCGGGTCGGAGCAAGTTTCAGCAAGCAAATGCTGACCGATTTGCTGCGTAACGAATACGGTTTCAAAGGCATCATCCTCACCGACTGGCTGATCACCAACAGTTGCACAGACGAGTGCCTAACCGGGAGTAAGCCAGGCGAAGATCCAAACAAGGCCTATCCCAAATACGGGATGCCATGGGGCGTTGAGGGGCTAACCGAAAAACAACGCTTCATCAAAGCGGTGGACGCTGGCGTCGATCAGTTTGGCGGCACATTCAATACCGAGCCGCTCATCGAAGCAGTGAAGGAGGGCGCTCTTGCCGAGACCCGGATCGATGAGTCGGTAACACGATTACTACTGCAGAAATTCCAGCTTGGCCTGTTCGAAACGCCTTATGCGGACGCCACAGAAGCCGAACGTATTGTCGGTAATGCGCAATTCAAGGAAGAAGGACTCGAAGCACAACGTCGTTCATTGGTCATGCTGCAGAACAAGCAAAACGTGCTTCCGCTCAAACCAGGCGCCAAGGTCTATCTGGTCGGAGTTTCGAATACTCAGGCTCAGCAGCACGGCTTGACCGTGGTATCCGCTCCGGAAGACGCCGATGTGGCGCTGGTACGCATGAGCGCGCCGTTCGAGACCCATGCGACCTATGCGTTTGGATCGGGGCTGCACGAAGGCGATCTGGACTTCAAACAGGATAACGCCGAGTACAAAGAGCTATTGAAAATCAGTGCAAAGGTGCCTGTCGTCACGACCGTTTATCTGGATCGACCAGCTGTCCTGAGTAACGTCGCAAAGGCCAGTCATGCGCTCGTTGCAAACTTTGGGGTGAGCGATCAGGCGCTGCTTGATGTGTTGACGGGTAAGCACTCGCCAGAAGGCAAGCTGCCATTCGAGTTACCGTCGTCAATGGCCGCCGTCGAGGCACAGCAATCAGGCAAGGCAGCCGATAGCAACTCACCTTTGTATCCTGTGCATTTCGGTTTGAAGTACTAAACGGCCGCGCTGCAACAATGTGGGCTGTGTTCGCGTAAGGGATAACCGGCTGACGGTCTGTGGCCTCTGGAGCGAGGCTGTGGACCAGACGCCGGTTGATTCGTCGATTAGCAGAAGCACCGCAGTAAGAATATCGATTGGTACGCATAACTTATCTTATGGCGATTAATTTATGCGGCGGTTGTCGTAACCTACAGCCTTTAATAGCCAAAAAGGTGGGGATTGCCAGGATGTCAATTTATCTAGCTGCTGAAAACGAACTCAAAGTAGGCCAGGCTTTGGTGCTGGAGGCTCCCGCAGCAGATGGCTCTTTCGTCGTGGTTTTTGAAGATGATGGGGACACAGGTTATTTCTATGCACTGGATACTTCGGCTGCCGACAACCCGATTCGCGATGCCTTGCATATCTACAACGTCGCTGATGTTTCTGACGGCGACAAGCCATCGGTCGTCAAAATCGGCTGGTCGATTGATCACAGCAAGGCGGTACTCCTGATTAATGATTATCCCCATGCGGTGTTTGATTTCGCCGCCAAGCAGGGATATTGCAGATCAGGTTTTCCACCACAGATGGGCGAAGGCTGGTCCGAGAGCGGGCATGAATGGGATGAGAGCGTGCTCGATCTGTTTGCTTGAAACCAAGCAGCGAGAAAAGAAAGCACTCCGACCAGAATACATGTAGGTACGCATAATTCGACGTTTCGCTTTTTCACAGATGCTTACGGTGAGGTCGAAACGTCTTTCAAAGATCAGCAGGAAGCACCGCAGTAGGAAACCTATAGGTACGCATAATGTATATTATGTTAAATCATGTATCTGCTGTCGCCATTGTTGCATCACAGTCGACTGTGAACCGTGACTCCAGCAGTCGCCGGTTACAGATAACTGGAATCCCCTTTCCAGTGATTCCTGAGCGGTGAAGTCGCGAAAAGTCTTGGGGTGCCTGGTTTCACCACCTCGAATCAAAGATCGCTGGAAAGCTACAGTCAGGCAGTGACGCAGACAGTTCCTTTCTGAGCTATTCCTGGCAAGGGGCAACTGACGTTTTGTAATCAGAGATTGAGGGCTTGCACCGTTGTGATCAGCCAGCGATACGTCCAACGGGCTCTCTATCATTGCCGCTCTGCAGTGCAAGGTCGAGAAATCTACTTTGCCTGGCGGAGCGCTCCAAAGGATCTCCCGAGCTTGAGTATAGACGTCGCTCAACTCAGGCCGTTTGCACCGAATGACGTTCGGGGTTCCGAGACGGATCACTTCCAGGCGCTTATCGTGGATTCTTATAGGCCCGAGATCTAAGATTCGAGAATACGCGGAAGGCTCAGGTATTCGCAGATGACAATGCCCCATGACCGTACCAGAAGCGTTATTCAGATTCGTGTATCTACAAAGCTAAGTGAAAAACTCTGATTTGCGATCTGATATCTCTAAATAGGCGTTTCGATGGCTTCGCCACTTCCCTGCTTCGGAAGACGTACTCGATTCAGGGGCAGTATTGCGGAATTTGTAAGCAGTGCAGATACCGCCAATCCGATGCGGGAAGCCGTCATGTCAGTGAAATCCCCCAATTTTCTCGTCGAGCGTGGTTTTCAAGCAGGATCCAGCCCTCAAACCCAAAGGGTATGAATGATTCATGCGGTTTTGAAATTCATGCGTTTCGGGAGGGTATGATCCATCCATGCAATATCCGATAACTGTCAGACCCGGATATTGCATAAGGCTAATTTCTATAAGATCATCGGTACCCATTCCTATAAACCCGCTAAGTCAACCTATGTCCGTTCCGACAATGCCGCATCCCCTTTTTGAAACCTACGCGCGCTTCGGAGAACTGAACTTTAGCTCGCTCAAGGCAGAGCTGCCGTGTGTCACCCACTACCTAATGGCGTTCCCCGTAGAACTCCAAGCTGTCGAAGGCTATCGGGCTGTCCGCAGTTTTTTGAAATCCTACGCGGGAAATGAGTCCACCTTCAATTCATATAGGACTCATGTTGAGCGATTACTCCTGTGGACACTCATTAAATCGAGGGTTCCACTACTAGAGATGCGCCGTACACATGCGGAAGAATTTCTGGAGTTCTGCCTGGCGCCTGATCCCGGGTGGGTAAAGCCGGTAGTCAAATCCAGATTCGTACGGGTAGGCAGCCGCAAAAAACTCGCTTCTGATACCTATAGCGTCAACCCAGACTGGAGTCCTTTCAGTCAGTCTGTTTCCAAGGAGGAGCGGAAGCGCGCCAAAGAAGAGAATCGCCCTCTCCTTCAGGAACACTACAAACCGGCACAAGGCTCGATCGCGCAAATATTCGCCGTCTGCGGCAGTTTTTTTCAACATGCCATTGATGAGGGTTTCTGTGAGCACAACCCGTTCAGAGCGGTGAAACAGAAGAGCAAGTACAAGCAGCGAACAACGGGCGAGCATGAGAGCCGTATCCTGACCTCGCTGCAGTGGGACTTTGTTCTGGAGACGGCTGAGCAGCTGGCTACGCAGAACCCTAAGTACGAAAGAACCCTGTTCATCGTGGCGACTATTTTCGCTATGTACCTGCGTGTTTCCGACTTGGTTGGGAGGGAAAACTGGACGCCAAGCATGGGGGATCTACGCAAGGACGGTGCCGGCAACTGGTGGTACCACGTGGTTGGTAAAGGTAACAAAGCCGGCAAAATCAGCGTGCGGGATGATTACGTGGAGAATTACCTAAAACGTTGGCGCATATATCAAGGCCTGTCTCCCCTACCCGGCTTCAGAGAAACCAGTCCCTTAATTGCAACCCAGCGCGGACGCGCCGGTTTGTCAGATCGGCATGTCAGGTTGCTGCTGCAAGAGGTATTTGACCGCGCTCTAGAGCGTATGCAGGCAGAAAATTGGGCTGACGAGGACGTCAGTCGGCTACGTGCGGCTTCACTCCACTGGTTACGTCACACTTCAGCAACTTTCGATGCTCCATATCGAGATATGAAGGATCTTCAGGTTGATCTTCGTCATAACAGCCTAAGCACTACACAAAATGTGTACTACAACTCCGAGGATGAAAAAAGAGCTTACTCCATCAAACGTCTCCCAATGAAGGAGCGCAGTTAATAAAACGTCGCCACTGTCGCATAACGTACTGTCTTCCTTGCGGTGCAGCAATGTGCTCCACCGTAATAAATGAACACCTGCCTCAAACCGGAGCACCTCTTTTTCAAGGAATCAAGCCGGAGAAGATCGCTAACCATCCAGGCAATATATCTTCCTGGATTGCGAACTCCGCTTGCGTAGTCGGATAGCCTATATATTCACCGTTCTCGAAGCACTCTGGAGGTAAGCCCGCTATGTCCTGCTCCGATGCATCGTCCATCCCTAAATTATTGCGCACATGTCCGAAGGTGTAGCGAGGCCAAACGTGTGGCAGCGTTGCAGCGACACTCCTTACGACTTCGGAACAGGGTTATGAAAACTAATAAATCTCTCATGTTGCCTTAAGGCAGCTTTATACTTAATAGGGTTCACATTTTCTAAGATGATCACGCCTTTGCTTTCCAGCTTTTTAGCCAACGCCGTTATTGAACAATCCAAACCTAAATCTCTTTTTACTCCAAGCACATCAGACGCTTGAGGTTTTATTTCTGCAACTGAAACTATATCACCCAGTTCGCTGCCTACGCTTTCATCGCTTATCACATGTTCAGCAAGCTTTTCAATAGATTCAAAAATTTCAGCATTTTCAATGAACGGATCTCCAGAATCCAAAAAATAAAACTGCTTCGAACCTTCCTTCGGTATCAATATTAGTTTCCCTCCGGAGTCATCACCTATCAATACGTGGTTAGGAAAGTTTTTATCTGCCTCATATGTCTTGTTGCGCTCTGTAATTTGGTCGGTAGCATATATTAAGATTCGATCTGCAATCATTGCGCCATTGCACTCAGACCAAAATGGTCTCAGCCAATGACGGGAAGACACTCCTAATTCTTTACACGTAGAATCCACTTCATCTGCATTCGCAGGAGGACTCTTTTCAGTAAAATTCACCACTATTCGAACGCTCCTGGAGAATCAAAATATTTGCATGATCTACTTGTAGTTTTCTTTATAAGGGATAGATCTCACGCAGGTACCTGCATAACAATTCAACGTTAAATCATCCCGAACAACTTCACCAGCAGCAGTGTGAGATGGGGTACCCGTAGCGTAGGGACGGCAGTTTCCTCCCACCCCGCTCAGGTCCGTGCACGCGGCTTTCCCGCATACGGCTCCAGTCTTGGGTTCGTAACGGGAAGCGATCCTTGGCTATCTCGGGATAGATTGGACGATCAACTCGGCCTTGGTACCTGACGCTATTCCGGAGTTCACAAGCTGTCGCAAGCACATCAGAGTCAGATGTTCACGACCAAACAGCAACGCTGCTCATTTTTTCACTGAACGGAAACATTCACTTTCACAAGTATTTTCCCCTCCCCATAGGTATGCTCCGCGTTTATTACCGATCACTGATACCGGGATGCCAACCCAAGTCTCTGCTGCACAACCGCAGGATATGGAGCCGTATCCTCTCAAGGACGTTTGAACACAATGAGTACCCCCGCGCTGGACATCAGCAGCCTGACGCCACTGCCGTACCACCAGCGTGTGGTCGACTATCTGAAAGCCCATGAGCCTGTCGTGTGGGAATGGGCCTCGTCCTTGGGCGTCCAGCAGGAGCATGCCCAGGATGTGCGAGCTCAATTGCTGCGCGACACCTATCGCCTGAGCCCCGAGACCCATCCGCAGGCCTATCAAGCCTGTGAAAAGGCGTTGCAGTGTTTGCAGATCAAGGCACCCGCAACCCTTTATCAGGCTGGCGACGGTGCGATGAATGCGAGCCTGTATTACCTGGCCGGTGAAGTGCATGTGGTGTTTTACGGCCCGATTCTTGAACGCCTCGATGCTCAGGAGTTGCTGGCGTTGCTCGGGCATGAGCTGGCTCATTACCGCTTATGGTCAGAGCACAGTAGCGACTTTTTAACTGCCGAGCGGATTCTCAATCATGCCATGGCCGATGTGAATACGCCGGCCAGCCTGGAACAGACCGCACGTCTATATAGCCTTCACACTGAAATCTACGCCGACCGCGGTGCCGCCTTGGTTGCCAGTGGTCCAGAAGCGTCGATTACATCGCTGGTGAAGATTCACACCGGGATTGTCAGCGTTGATGCTGCCAGTTACCTGACGCAGGCCCGCGAGCTGGATGGCAAGGATGCACAGTTATCCCAGGCCATTTCCCATCCGGAGACGTTTCTACGCGCTCAAGCAGTGGACAGCTGGTGGCAACAACTCCCGGATACGGATAACTGGCTGGATCGCCGGTTGCGCGGGCCGTTGTCGCTCAATCGCCTGGACGTGACCGATCAGGTCGAGTTGACCGCCCTCACCCGCAGCTTTATTGCCCATTTCATCAGCACGTCCGTGTTGCAATCGGAGGCTGTGCTCAACCAGGTGCGCGGTTTCTTTCCCGACTGGAGAGACAACGAAACGCCACTCGACCTAGCGACGCTGAATGCCGAGCGTATCGACACAAGCATCCATGAATACCTGCACTTCATCATGCTCGACCTGAGCCTGGTGGACCGCGACCTGCGGGAGGAAGCCCTCCTGCACGCCGCGCGCACCGCCAGAAAACTCGGCAGCGCCGATGACTTTATCAAAGTGCTTAAGCGCGATATCAAATTACCAAAACGTGAGCTCGACCCGATCGTTCGTACGCTCAAAGCGGAGGTCGACACATGGACTCAGTAATCCAACCTGTCACATTCACTCAATTACTGAGTAGCCACGATGGCGCTGCCGTGCCCATCGACGATGTGTTGTTCCTGGCACTACCGCTGTTACGCCAAGTGGCGCAACTGCATGAACTGGGACGTGTCGCCCAGCTCAGTTATCCCGATGTGATGCAGGGGCCGGAACGCACGCTGCAACTGCGCAATCCCGAGGGTGTCCCTCCGCGACTGGCGCTGGAAGCGATCAAGCAGGTGCAACCCAATCCGGAATCGGCGCTTAACATCGTCGGCAAAGTCCGCCTGATTCGGGATTCGGAAAGCGGCGTGGCCATTACCGACCTGCAAGTCCAGGAAGATTTGCATCAACCCATCGACCACCCGGTGTTCCTCCCGGAACTGCACAGTTGGGAACATCGGCTCGGGCACCACGATGAGATCACCGACATCTTCCAGCTCGGCCAGTTGCTGGCGTGCCTGGCGTGCGGGCTGGATTTCGCCGATATCAATGATCTCAAGACATTTGCCCGGAACCGTCGCAATCTGTTCCAGCTCAATGGCCGGCTCAACCCGGTCCTGGCCAACCTGATCGTCGAGATGACTGAGCTCAACCGCCATGAGCGCGCCACTGATGTCGGCTCGTTGGCACGCCGCCTGGAGTCCTGGCGCGAACAGCCGGCCAGCCTGGATGTCGAGCGTGTGTTGGCCCAGGCTGAAGGTCCGGCTTCGCGGCGCACGGTGGTGCTGGAACATCTGCGCAACCGGTTGTTTGACCTTTCGCGTCGCAATCGCCTGTTGTATTTCCGGCCGACCCAGGCCAACGTCAACTTGACCGTGGCCAGCGTTCCGTTGGTGATGCGTATTGAAAGTATCCGGCCCGAAGCGCTGTGTACCTGGCAGCCCACCGTCGGCGGATTCTCCGAACAAGTGCTGAGCGGTAAACCTGTCGGCCTGCAGCAATGGCTACGGTTCGAAGACCAGAGCTGGCTGCAGGCGTCGCTGGAGCGCATCATCCAGGAAACCCGCCGCGACCGGGCCGAATTCGGCTTCAGTAACCTTCGCCTGGTGGTGGCGTTCATGCGCTGGCACAACCTCAAGGACACGCCGGAAGAACGCATCGTGACCCCGCTGCTGTGGCTGCCGGTCGAATTGAGTCGCAAAAAAGGGGTACGTGACCAGTTCGTGTTGCAGTGCGACGAAACCGAGGCCGAATTCAACCCGGTACTGCGTCATCAATTGCGTCAGCTCTACGACATCCAGTTGCCGGAAACCGTCGACCTGCAAAAGACTTCGCTGGAAGACATCCACGCCGATATTGCGCGCCAGATCAAAGTAACCGAGCCCGGCGTCGAGTTACGCCTGCAAAGCAAACCGCAAATCGAACTGATCCACCAAAAAGCCGTGCAGCATCTGCACCACTTCCAGCGCCGTCGTGCCCGCCAGCGCATGTCGACGCCTTTGGTGAAGCCGGACTTCAGCTACGACCGCGAAGATTTTCGACCGCTGGGCCTGCAGTTGTTCCAGCAGAAGGTGCTACCCAGCGAGTTGCCCCTACGCCTGGCCGTAGGTGCCAAACCCGTTCTGCGCAACCAACACCCTCAGATGGTCGCCAGCAGCGCGGAAAACAGCACCTTCGCCATGCCCGAAAACCAAGGGCATCGCTACGCCTGGGACATAGACCTGACCCAGGTGACACTGGCCAACTTCAATTATCGCAAGATGTCGCTGGTGCGTGACTATGCACAGTTGATCGACGAACCAGCGCAGAACGAAGCGTTTGACCGCATGTTCTCCATAGAGCCACGGGACGTCGAGGTCCAGGCCCCCGACCCTATCCCGTTGCCCGAACAATGGAACGTGGTGGCGGGCGACGCCACGCAGAATGCTGCCGTCAGTCTGGCCCGTACCGGGCGTAACTTCATCATTCAGGGACCGCCAGGCACCGGTAAATCCCAGACCATCACTAACCTGATCGCGGACTACGCCGGTCGCGGCCTGCGAGTGCTGTTTGTCTGTGAAAAACGTGCAGCGCTGGACGTGGTGTTCCATCGCCTGCAACAAAGTGAATTGGGTGAGTTGTGCTGCCTGATCCACGATTCCCAGACCGACAAGAAGGCCTTCGTGGGCAACTTGCGCGAGTGCTATGAGCGCTGGATCGCCGGTGATGCGCAGTCGTCGCAGTTGCAAGCACGGCGCGACACGTTACTGTCTGACCTGAGCCAACAGTTGGGTTTGATAGAGCGGTTTGAACAGGCAATGCGTGGGGTGTCGGAGCCTTTGGCATGCTCGGTACGCGAGTTGGTACGTCATTTGATCGAACTGCCGCCCGTTGCTGCCAAACTGCCCCCCGAAGCCTTGGAACGTTTACCCGAGTGGCGTCATTGGCAAGCACAAAGCGAGCTGACCGGTCGCGTGTATCAGGCGATGAAAGAACGTTTCGGCCTCGACAGCTTCGCACGTCATCCTTTCAGCCATTTGGCCTCAAGTCTGATTACCCACGAACATGCGTACGGCCAACTCAAGGCATTCCTGGATGAAGCCAGCGGGCTGATGGACAGCGTTGAGCAATTCCTGGAGTCCTCGTCGAGCCTGTTGTCCGGGGACACCCGCCTGGCGGATGCGTGCGTGCTGACCCTGGCCGCCGAACAATTGACCAGCGCCAACCTGGCAACGCACCTCGACCTGCTGGAACCGGGCTCATCCGGCGCCCAAGCACTGCACGCCGAGCAGGCGGCGTTGCAAGCACTCGCCGTACAGCAACACAACGCTCGTGAAGCCACCCACCACTGGCGTGAAAAACTCGCACCCCAGGACACCCAGGCTGCCATCGATCTGGTACAGCGGCTGGAAGGCTCGCTGCTGCGTTGGCTGCAACCCGCCTGGTGGCGGCTGCGCGGTGAATTGCAACGACGCTACGACTTCAGTCAGCACGCGATTCGACCCAGCTTCCGGAGCGTGCTAGACAATCTGGCCGGCGAGCATCGCGCCACTACCGAACTGCACGCCGAGCAACAACGTTTGCAAGACAGCTATGGCATCCCGGATATCGATCTGTTCGTGCACAATCTGCAAGCCTTGCTCCAGCAACTGAGCGCATCACCGTTGTTGCGCCAATGGGTTGAGGGCCTGCGCGGCAATAAGGACGCCCTGTCCGGTGTACGCCAGGAAGCCAGCCTGCGCCAGCCGGTAGCGCGCTTGACCGAACTGGTCGCGCAACATTGTGTGTTCGGCCCGGCGCTTAGCCTGAGCGAATTGGCCGAGTACCTGCGCGATCTGCGTGAAGAACTCGACGAACTGCCAGATACCCTGCCCCTGCTCAATGAGCTGCACCAGGCCGATCCTGTCTGTCTAGCGGTTGTGCAACAGTACGCCTTGGCGCAACGCGCACTGGACGGTGTGATTGCCCAGGAAAACCTGACCCGCCTGTACCGCGCCAATCCGCAGCTGGTGCGCTTCGACGGCCCGGCCTTGGGTTTGGCCGCGCGCCGGGTCAGCCAGGCTGAATGCAACCTGCTCAAAAGCAATGCCCACGTGCTTGGCGCCACGTTGCACCAGCGTTTTCTGGAGCATGTGAAGCAATCGGCGATGTCGGTGACTCAACTCGACGCCCAGGCCCGTGAGTTCAAGAAATCCTACTCAAAAGGCCGCCGTGAGCTGGAACATGAGCTGGGCAAGACCATGCGCTATCGCTCCATTCGCGAAATGGCGAGTGGCGACAGTGGCCGCGTGATCAACGACCTCAAGCCTATCTGGTTGATGAGCCCGCTGTCGGTGTCCGACACTTTGCCGTTGACACCGGACCTGTTTGACGTGGTGATTTTCGACGAAGCCAGTCAGATCCCCAGCGAAGAAGCCGTGCCTGCACTGAGCCGTGCACAGCAAGTGATTGTGGTCGGTGATGAGATGCAATTACCACCGACCAACTTCTTCTCCAGCGCCGGCGACAAGGACGATAACGAACTGATTGCCATGGAGGATGGAGAACAGATCGCAATCAACCTTGATGCCGACAGCCTGCTGAGCCAGGCCGCACGAAACTTGCCGGCAACCCTCCTGGCCTGGCACTACCGCAGTCGTCACGAAGCCTTGATCAGCTTTTCCAACGCGGCGTTCTATGAAGGGCGGTTGATCACCATTCCCGACCGTCGTATCGAGCGCCCTGCCCCGGCCCAACCCCCGCTGGACTCCACGGACGCCCAGGCAGTCATCCGGGGCGCCGACACGCTGCTCGACAGCCCTATCAGCTTCTTGAAGATGAGCGACGGTGTCTACCTAAGCCGCAGCAACCTGGCCGAAGCCGGTTATATCGCCAACCTGGTACGTGAGCTGCTGCAACGCGAGACGGGTCTGAGCCTGGGTATCGTGGCCTTTTCCGAGGCCCAGCAAGGCGCCATCGAGCAGGCCCTGGAAGACCTGGCCAGCGGCGACTCGGCCTTTGCCACGCGGCTTGAGCGCGAATACGTGCGTGAAGATGCCGGACAATTCAATGGTCTGTTCGTCAAGAACCTGGAGAACGTCCAGGGGGATGAGCGTGATGTGATCATCTTGAGCATCTGCTACGCGCCAGGACCGAACGGCAAGATGCTGATGAACTTTGGCCCAATCAACCAGCGTGGCGGGGAAAAACGCCTTAATGTGATCTTCAGTCGCGCCCGCAAGCGCATGGCGATTGTCTCCAGCATTGAGTCCGAAGCCATCACCAACACCCACAACGATGGTGCCGCCGCACTGCGTGCGTTCCTGCAGTTCGCCCAAGCCAGTGCCAGCGGGGATGCGCCGCGCTCTCAGGGCATCCTCGCAAACCTCAATCCAGGCGCCATGCAGTCCTTTGCCGTCAGCCTGCCCAAGGACCACCTGCGCGGCGCCCTCGCTGCCGCGTTGCGAAAACGCGGGCATTCGGTTCAGGAGTATGTAGGACGTTCGCAGTTCCGTTGCGACCTCGCGATCAGCGACGGCAGTGGTGAACACTTCAACCTAGGCGTACTGCTGGACAGTGATTCGGCGGCCGCCGCTGACGTACGTGAGCGCTACATTTTCCGTCCGACGGTACTGCGCAGCTTCGGTTGGAAAATCATCGACGTGCTCAGTAATGACTGGCTGCGCGACCAGGAAGAGGTACTCAATCGAATCGAAGCATTACTAAGAGGCGAGGAAGCCGCCGCACTTCCAGAACTGGAGCAGTTAGAGGAACCCATCGAGGTCCAAGCCGAGCCACCAGTCACCTCTGAAGCGACTCCCTTGATGCGCGAGTTCACCTTTGGCGAAGGCTATTCCAACAAGTTCTGGCGTATCGGCGTCACCGAGGCTGAGGTAGTGGTGAATTTCGGCCGTATCGGCACCAAGGGCCAGACATTGATCAAGTCCCTCGACAGTCCCGAACGCGCTTTGCGTGAAGCGGAAAAGCTGATCGCAGAGAAACTGCGCAAAGGGTATCAAGAGCAGGCAGGTTCAATCGCCACGGGGTGAGCTCAGTCGGTCCAGCATGAATGAGTCAAGCGCGTCCAATCTGAACGCGCTGCCGCGGCCTGAGAAAGGGGCGGCCCCAAAGGGGGCTGTCTCTCATGGACAGCAATTTGTAAACGTTCGGCTCCACAATTTGAGCAAGGCGACAGGCATAGAGATTTAGACCGCTACCGGCAATGCGAATCCGCTTTAGGTTGAACCTCTGTTGCCTGGAGGACTCCCAAACCTAAATCCAGGAGAAAACTATGACCCAGACAGCTTTGGTTGTGGGCGCCAGCGGCATTGTCGGCAGCGCCATCACGCAGTTACTGATTGACAACAACTGGCAGGTCGCCGCGTTATCGAGGAACCCGTCGCAAGTGCAAGGCGTGATCCCTGTCGCGGCAGATCTTCAGGATCCTGCTTCGCTGGAACACGCGCTGGCGGATTTGAAGCCTACTCATGTGTTCATTACCACATGGTCGCGGCAAGCCACGGAAGCAGAGAACATTCGCGTTAATGCCGCCATGGTACGCAACGTACTCGCCGCGATTCGCTCAGCAAAGAGCGTTAAGCACGTAGCACTGGTTACCGGGCTGAAACACTACCTCGGCCCATTCGAAGCGTATGGGAAAGGTAGCCTTCCGCAAACACCGTTCCGCGAGGAGCAGGGTCGGCTGGATGTGGAAAATTTCTACTACGCTCAAGAAGACGAACTCTTCGCCGCTGCTGAAAAGGACGGCTTCACCTGGAGCGTTCATCGCCCGCACACCGTCACCGGGGTTGCCGTAGGCAACGCGATGAACATGGCAACCACCCTCGCCGTCTATGCGTCGATCTGCAAAAAAACCAATCGCCCTTTTGTGTTTCCCGGATCAAGAGTTCAGTGGGACAGCCTCACGGATATGACGGATGCACGGCAGTTGGCGAAGCAACAACTGTGGGCGGCCACTACGCCGGCTGCGGCCAATCAGGCATTTAATATCACTAATGGCGATGTGTTCCGCTGGAAATGGATGTGGAGCAGGATCGCCGAATACTTCGACTTGTCTGCTGCCGATTATCCCGCTTCGCTTTCTCCCCTTGAGGAGCAAATGGCTGACGACCAGGCCGTATGGACGCAAATAGTCGCGGAGCACGACCTGAAGGAATCCGATATTGGTCGCCTGATATCCCCATGGCATACCGACGCAGACCTCGGTCGACCCATCGAAGTTGTAACGGACATGTCCAAAAGCCGTGCATTGGGCTTCACCGCCCACCAAGCAAGTGATCAAGCATTTTTCGACGTGTTCGACAAACTACGCGAGATGCGCTTGATACCTTAGGGTGTTTCAAAGCGCATATCCTAAAAAGGGGCCATCCATGGCCCCTTTTTATTCGCCCCAAGATGTGGTCAGCCATAACTCTAAGACATCAGCGCTATGCTCACTGATTCCGCCCTGATCAAAGACTTGCATAATCTTGCGCATTTGATTTGTCAGGGGCTGGCACCTGCCGCTGCACCGGGTAGGATGTGCTCGTAGACAGGAACTCAATGGCAACTATTGTAGTTTCAGATATCAAACAGCTTATTAATAACTGATCGATGCTCAACAAGCACTTTAGAATTCTATATATCCGTTTAAAGCTTGATCACTAAACAGGCTAAAACAACTCCCCCTGAGCGCCAAAGTATTGTCTTGTACTAATAGCCGCCCAACCCTGGTGAATCATTTATCAAGCGAATCTCTCTCGCGTGCGAGTCAATTTAATTCATTAAGGAAATAACCGATGTCATCCAGTCACACTCAAAATCCGGATCTTTTAACTGTCGGGCTGGCACAGATTTCGCCCATCTGGCTAAACCGCGAAGCAACGCTTGAGAAAATAGTCGATTACATCGGTCGTGCTGCAGAGCAACAGTGCCACTTCGTCACGTTCGGCGAAGCCCTGTTGCCCGGCTACCCTTTCTGGCTGGAATTGACCGATGGAGCGCGCTTCAACTGCTCAATACAAAAAGATATCCACGCCTACTACATGAAGCAGGCAGTACAGATCGAGGCCGGGCATCTGGATGCCGTCTGTGCTGCCGCTGCCCAACACAACATCGCTGTCATGCTGGGCTGTATTGAGCGGGCAGCAGATCGTGGCGGCTACAGCGTGTATTGTTCGCGGGTTCATATCGGGGCCGATGGCGTGATTGGTTCAGTGCATCGCAAGTTGATGCCTACCTACGAAGAACGCCTGACATGGTCACCGGGTGACGGGCATGGTTTGCAAGTTCACCCGGTCGGGTCATTTACTGTCGGCGGTCTCAACTGCTTTGAAAACTGGATGCCCCTGTCGCGTGCCGCACTGTATGCCCAAGGCGAAGATCTGCATGTCGCTCTATGGCCCGGCAACCTGCGCAATACCGACGACATCACTCGCTTCATTGCCAAAGAGGGGCGTTGCTTCACGATCTCGGTATCGGCGCTGATGCGGCGTGAAGATTTTCCATCCGATACGCCGCACCTGGACTTGATCCTCGCAAATTGCCCCGAGATCCTGGCTAACGGCGGCTCATGTATTGCAGCGCCAAATGGTAACTGGGTCATTCCACCCGCCGTCGGTGAAGAGTGCCTGTTGGTCGCGACGCTCGACCGCAATGAAGTGCGCCGTGAGCGGCAGAATCTTGATCAGGTTGGGCATTATTCCCGGCCAGACGTGACGCGACTTGTCGTTGACCGGCGCCGTCAAAATGTTGTGACGTTTGAAGATTGATGTAGCTAAACGAGCAATCGGGTTGCCTGCTTTTTAAGTGACACTCTGTTAATACCCCCCACAAGAAAAGCCCGCCTTAGCGGGCTTTTTGCGACCGCAAAAAACACAGACTTAGGGGCTAGCCTACCCGATTACAGCTATAAGGGTGAGCATCCACTGAAGTTACGTATCTGAGCATTGCGATTTTCGTCAGGAATGTCATGAAACAAAAACCGGTTAGTCGAATTAGTCTAAGGTCAAGATTTTACTTAAGGGCCTGCACGCGGGTATCGCCCAGAGATGAACAGCTTACGCCGATAATCAGGCTTTGCCGATTTCAACTTTTTTATGCATATCGAGGAGCATCTCACCCACGCGACTGGGATGCGGCCGCTCATCTTTCCGGATAAAACCATAATGCTCGTACAGCGCGATGTTTCTTGACATACGGCTGTTTGTGTATAAACGGATTTCACGCAGGCGCTTCGCCGCAGCACAACTTTCGGCGTGAGCCAGCAACTCTTTACCCAACCCTCTATTCTGATACTGCGGACTGACTGCAACGCTATATACCATAAGGAAGCTATCGCCTTCCTCGACAACCAGCACACCAGCTGCTACTCCTTCCACCTCGGCAATCCAGACATCGCCGTTTAGAATACGGTCGGTGTAATCTTCTTGAGCGGGTAAAGGGATTGCTCCAATAACTCCCTCATATGCAGGAATGTAGGCACTAGCGCTTATGGCGCGGACTAATTCGGCGTCATCAACTGTTGCTAATCGAGAGGTAGATAGTTGCATAGCGTTAGTCCAGATTTTGATTCAGCCGCAGATTATATGCGGCCGTTGAAGTCACTTGCTTGGGGCGAGCATCCCATGATGCGCAAGCAGTTGCTCGAGCTCACTCGCCCGCTGCGCAGGCAGCCGCGGTTACTCGTTGATACGTCGGGCAAGGCTATTGGCGCTGTCGATCAGAACACGGCGATAGTCGTTGTAATTGCTCTTCGCATCAGCACGTGGTGCGACGATGCACAAGGTCGCAATGGCAATGCCGTTCGGGTCTTTGACCGGCGCGGCGAAGCAGTGGGTGAAGGTGTCGGCGACGCTATCGAAGGAGAAAAAGCCATCGATAGCGGCTTGACGGATTTCACCCAGGAAATGTTCCAGCGGCAAACGCTCACCAGTGGGCAGGATGAAGTCGTCGGGGTCTATCAGATCGATGATTGCCTGATCGCTCAAATGCGCCAGCAACAGACGCCCGGACGCGGTCCACGGGATCGGGGCGTTCTCACCGATGTCCGAGGAGATGCGAAAATGCCGCTCGCCCTCTTTCATAAGGGCTACCGTGTATTTGCGCCCGTTGAGCAGGCACATCTGCGCGGTTTCACGGGTCTGGCTGACGATTTCCTGCAGGGCATTATCGGCCTCGCGGGTCAGGTCGAAATGACGCAAATGCGCTTGTCCGAGGAAGTAGAGCTGGCGACCGAGGTAGACGTGACCGTCCTTGCCTACCGGTTCAAGGATGCGCCGCTCCAGCAGCGAGGCCACCAGTTCGTAGACCGTGGATTTGGGGCTGCCGATGCCGCTTGCGATTTCATTCGGACGCAACGGTTTGCCGATTTCCTTGAGGAAATCGAGAATATCGAACGCCCGGTCCAGACCGCGTGCCCGTCGCTTGATGGTGTCTTCGGTCATTTCAGTGTTTCCCAATCAAATCCGCCTTGTAAAAGTCCTGACACCGCGCTGTCTCGTTGCAAACACAGTCCATGTGGGAGCGGTGCTTGCCCGCGATGAAGGCGACGCGGCCTGAAGGATACAACGTGGTGTTCTTGTCGTCGGAGTGCCGCCCAGACCAGGCACCGCTCCCACATAGAAATCGCATTTAGTCAGTAACTTATTTTTTTGATAGGAGCTGCTGCGGGCTGTGTTCTTTTGATAATGCCGTTGGGGCATGTCCAAAAACGCCAAAAGATCGCAGCCTTTGGCAGCTCCGACAAGAGCGAGCGCAGCGTTCAGGCCTTTTTCTTGTAAGCGATACAGTCGATCTCAACCTTGCAATCGACCATCATGTTCGCCTGCACACAGGCCCGCGCCTGCATTCTCGCTTTTAAAGTACTCCGAGAACACCTTGTTGAAACTCGTGAAATCCCGCGGGTCTTCCAACCACACCCCAGCACGCACCACATCTTCGAGACCATAACCAGCCTCCTCAAGAATCGCGACCAGGTTCTTCATGGTCTGATGGGTCTGCTCGAAGATACCGCCCACAATGATCTCGCCCTCCACCGCCGGCACCTGGCCAGAAACGTGCAGCCAGCCATCGGCTTCAACGGCGCGGGCAAAAGGACGAGGCGTGCCCCCAGCGGCGGTGCTGCCCGTACCGTAACGAGTAATGCTCATGAACGTTTCTCCTGTTTAAAATGTAAAAGCTTCCAGTTTTAAAAAATCAGAACCGCGTGTTCTTGAGAAACTCGGCCAGACGGGGTGATTGCGGGCGTTCGAACAATTCCTTGGGTGGCCCCTGCTCTTCAATACGTCCCTGATTCATGAAAACGATCTTGTCCGACACCTCGAAAGCGAAGCGCATTTCGTGGGTCACGAGCAGCATGGTCATGCCCTCCTCTGCCAGGCCCTTGATCACGCTCAGCACTTCACCGACCAGTTCCGGGTCAAGGGCCGAGGTCACTTCGTCGAATAGCATCAGGCTCGGGTTCATCGCAATAGCCCGGGCGATCGCTACACGCTGTTGCTGGCCGCCGGAAAGCTGGCCGGGAAAGTGATCGCGGCGCTCCAGGAGGCCGACGCGTTCCAGCCACTTTTCGGCCAGGGCCACGGCTTGGTCCTTGTGCAGTTTCTTGACCTTCAACAGACCCAGCGTGACGTTTTGCAACGCCGTCAGGTGCGGGAACAGGTTGAACTGCTGAAACGCCATGCCGGTCATCGCGCGATGCCGGGCAATGACTTTATCCGGATGCCGAACGCGCTTGCCGTTGACTTCGTCATAGCCGATGGACTCGCCATCGAGCACGATCTGCCCGCCCTGAAACTCTTCAAGCATGTTCACGCAGCGCAGCAGTGTGGTCTTGCCCGAGCCGCTGGAACCGATCAGCGTCACCACGTTGCCGCGTTGCATGGTCAGGTCGACGCCCTTGAGTACCTCGAGCTTGCCGTATTGTTTATGCAGACCGCGAATGTCCAGCAGCGCCTGGCCGTGTTGAGGATCTTTTGCGTTAGAGAGCGAAGATTGAGTCATGGCAAGGCCACCCGCTTTTCAATGTGCCGGCCGAGTAATTCGATGGCGTAGTTAATGACGAAAAACAGAAATCCGGCGAACAGGTAAAACTCGAGCGTCATGAACGTCCGGGCGATGATCTGCTGGGTACTTAGCAACAACTCGGCGACACCGATCACCGACAGCAGCGTTGAAGCCTTGACGATCTCGGTGGACGAGTTGACCCAGGTCGGCAAAATCTGCCGCAGCGCCTGTGGTAACAGCACGTAGCCGAGGGCTTGATAAAATGTCAGACCGATCGCCTTGCTCGCTTCCATCTGACCGTTTGGCAATGCTTGCAAGGCACCGCGCACAATCTCGGCGACGTGGGAACCGCAGAATAGGGTCAGTCCCAATGCGCCAGCCTGGAACGCGCTGATCTGCCAGCCCAGTGTCGGCGCCATATAGAAGCAGGCCAACACCAGCACAAACACCGGCGTGCCGCGAATGATGTCCACGTAAAAACGGAACGGCGCACGCATCCAGACATTGCCGTAGGTCAGCACCAGACCGGCGACAATGCCCACCATCGTGCCCAGCAAGATCGCCAGTGCCGAAACTTGCACACTGGTTAAAAAGCCTTGCCACAGTACTTCGCGGGCAACCCACAACTCATGCAACCAACTGGGGGATTCGTACATGGGGCCTCCTATCGGCGGATCGCCAGACGCTGCTCGAGATAACGCAGCACCATGGCAATGAGGTAACAGGCCGCAACATAGAGCGCTGTGGTCACCATCCAGGTTTCAATCACCCGATAGCTCTCGACATTGATCTTGCGCGCGTAATAAGTCAGCTCCGGCACGGCAATCGCCGCGGCCAGTGAAGTGTCCTTGAACAACGAAATGAAATTGTTCGACAAAGCCGGCAGCACATTGCGCAGCATCACCGGGACGGTGACGTAAGCTTTGACCTGCCATTCGCCTAGACCGATGGCAAGTCCGGCTTCACGCTGGCCCTTGGGAATGCTCAACATACCGCCACGGAACACCTCGGTCAGATACGCCCCGGCGTACAGCGACAGAGTAATGATGAACGACGGAATTTTATCCAGACGAATCCCGAGGCTCGGCAACGCGAAGTAGATCAACAGGATCAACACCAGAATCGGCGTGTTACGGACCACCGTCACATATACCGACGCCAGCACCCGCAACGCGCGATGCTTTGACAGCAAAGCAAACGCCATCATCAGCCCGATCACGCAACCAATGGCGATCGACACCAGCGCCAGCTCCAGGCCCAGTCCAAGCCCCGCCAGCAAGGTGTCGGAATCGCGCCACACAGCGGCAAAGTTCAACTGATAGTTCATGGTCAGCAGCACCTTGAACGGGGCGACTCATCACCGCTCCGCTCTCACGGGATCATTTGAATTCGACAGGGAAACCGATGGCTGGCGTAGGCAGATCCACGCCGAACCACTGCTTGAAGGACGCCGCGTAAGCCGGGAACTCAACGCCGGTCATGGCTTCATGCAAGGCGGTGTTGACGAAGTTCAGCCAGTCCTGATCGCCGCGCTTGACCGCACAGGCGTAGGTTTGCGGGCTCCAGGCGTAAGTCGGGCTGCTATAGCGGCCTGGGTTCTGCACCATCAGGTATTTAACCGACGATTGATCGGTGGCCGCTGCATCGGCACGGCCGGAGTTCACGGCCTGGTACATCAAGTCCACGCTGTCGTATTGATCGACCTTGGCGCTGGGCAGCGCCTGATGCACCAGTTCTTCCGCGTACACGTTCTGCAACACCGCAACGATCACCTTGTCACCCGCCGCTTTCAGGTCTTCGATTTCCTTGTACTTGCTTTTGGCCGGCAGCAGCAGGCCGACGCCTTCGCGGTAGTAAGGCAGCGTGAACGCCACCTGCTGCGCACGGCTGGCGGTCACGGTGATGAACTGGCAGCTGATGTCCACTTTGTCAGTCAGCAGATTGGGAATCCGCGCATCGGACGACTGCACCACGTACTCGACCTTGGTCGGATCGTTGAACAAACCCTTGGCAATCATGTGCCCGATGTCGATATCAAAACCCTGCAACTTGCCATCCGCACCCTGAAAGTGCCACGGCGCATTGGTACTGCCCGTCCCCACGATCAATTTCCCGCGTGCCAGCACGCTATCGAGCTTGCTGTCCGCCGCCTGGGCTACGTCCACGGCAGCAGTCGAAGCCGCACAGAGAAAAACACACGCTTTAAATAAGGAAGGTCGGCGATGCATGGCAAGCACTCCAGGATGATGTTTATTCCGCTATAGTGGAACATGGTATGTAACAACGGAATAAGCAGCAGAAAGCGTGCCACAGGACATAGGGGGTATGCAGGAGGGAATTGAAAGGTGTTTTGAATCAGTGGGATGCGAGAAATGGTGAAATCGGGGTTACGGAAATGCAAGTCGGAAACCGCTACCGATCGCTACGATAAAATGGGGGCGTGTTCATATCGGGTGCGGATGTGCTCATTTGTGCGGCATCCGCTTCAGACTTCTCGCTGGAAGGTTATGAACACCACCCGGCAATGACCGCGCCGATGGCGGTTTAGAACATTGCTTTGATGCTTTTATGTGGGAG